>JAJEAY010000010.1 GCA_022824145.1 Rhodobacter sp.
AGCCTTTGAAAGTTCTGGACGCCGGGATCGGCACCGGGGCCTTGGCCACTGCATTTGCGTTGCGCTGTGGACATCCCATCGATCTTACCGGTATGGATCTGTCGTCCGAGATGCTGCGCCAAGCAAACAGTAACCTGCAGAAATTAAATCTTACGGCACATCTCTTTCAGGGCGACGTGACCGACATGCCGTTCGCCGACAATACGTTTGATGTCGTGCTTGTCGCGCATGTCCTGGAACACATGGCCGTTCCCGAATTGGCTCTGGCTCGGCTGTGCAGAGTTCTCAGACCCGGTGGAGTATTGGTTGCGTGTGTGACCGGGCGTTCGTCTGCCGGTGCGTATATACAGTTGAGGTGGCGCACCCACCGAGTGGACACGGAGACAGCTATTGGCTGGCTCCAGAGATGCGGAATTCGCGGAGTTCGTGCGGTTCCTCTGGATCGCGGCGGGTCTCGTCTTCCGTTCAGCGGTGGCTACATCGGACGCAAGGCGATTGACAGCTTCACCCGCACAGGCCAGGCAGACATCGGAGTTCACCGCTGCCCGTGATAAAACCAGACAGATTCGGCCGCTTGCCGGGTCCGCACTGCGAGTCCTGATGTTTCGCCGCCTCGAACGGTTGTGTCAAAAGGGTTTCGCGAAGATTGTGAGGCTCGGGATCTGCGGGACTAAGAGGAGAGACTCCTCGATGCTCAGTCAGGCTCTCGCGGACGATTGCGGAGTCATATGACCGACAGGGCGATCCAGAACCGTTAAGGCCGGGACGTCCGCCGAGAATTTCGCGCACGACACTGCGGTCCATGGCTTCGACCAGAGGTCCGCAGCCAGCTGCACAGACGAACTCGGATAGATTATGCATTTTCGCCTGCTCGACCAGATTGGTTCGGTAGAGAGGGCGATCGGCGCGTATGTGGACGCCCCACTGTGACTGTGCGCTGGAAGCTGATCAAAGCCTGGCCTTCGGTCAAGGCGCTACCGAATGTCCGGTCTCTGGGATTCGGCATTCATAGTCCGCTGCCCGTATGGCGTTCGTGGATCGGGTCCAGCAGCGCCTGCACGGACCCGAAGCCCGACGGCTGAAACCGGTTCTTCCGACCATGTTCTGTCCTGCGTCCGAACCGCACCGCACCGGAGCCATCCACACATAGAGCCTTCACATGCATATCCGCAGATCCCGGTGTTCCGTTTTCATTTCCGGCGGCCTTCTTCCATTTCCAGCTGTCCTGTGCAGGACCGGTTCGCCTCGGCCGCCCAGTGCAGTTGAAAACCTTTCCCTGAGACATGGATGCTGCTGACGGCAACCTGTTCCATTGCCGCCCACATCCCTGTTTTGCGCACGGATCATCTGCCGCCTTCATTGCGCATTGTGATGCCGTTCGGAGGGGGCGTCCACTCCATCGCTTACGGAAGGCGGACGCCGCGAGCCGCAGGTCTCATGCGGAGTTCACTTGAGTAGTCTGCGGCCGCGCGACCAACGTCGGCACCGACGCGGGGAGGAACATTCCGGCGTCCGGAACCTGCGCATCCGCAAGGCGAAGGGGTTGTGCTGACAGCCCCTTTTGACACGTTAATTCAGTGCGGGGGCCAGCTGCCGGCCAGGTGTATTGTTCCCGGACGAATAGGCTACTCGGCTGCCTCCTTTGAGGGAACTGTGCAGCGGTTTTCCGATCATGGCATACCTTTCCCGAGTGGATGGCGCTCCAAGGCAAAATGTCGTGGTAAATTCCGGTACGAGCGCAAATTGCATCCAGTGAATTGGCTTGATTCCGTCAGTTTCATTGTCTTGAAAACCGCTCTGCTCGGCGGTATTCGCGTGGAGTCCCCTGCTGGAGAACATGAATGTCAATCGATCTGCAAACGGCCGCTAAGGTAGCGAGGCTGGCTCGCATCAGAGTCGAGGACCAAGCGCTCCCGGACTTGGCACGGGAATTCAACGGGATACTGGGATTCATCGAACAGCTCAAAGAGGTGAATGTGGACGGCGTCGAACCAATGGTGTCGGTAACTCCGATGCGGCTAAAGCGCCGGGCTGACGAGGTCACGGATGGGGACAGGCAGGAACTGGTTCTCTCTAACGCGCCCGATGCCAGGGAGGGATTCTTCGCAGTCCCGAAGGTCGTAGAATGACGGCGCAGCTTTCAGCACTGACCATTTCGGATGCGCGTTCAAGGCTGCGGGCGCGTGAAATCACGTCCGTCGAGTTAACCGAATCGTGCCTGTCTCAGGTCAACGCTGCCGATGCGCTGAACGCCTTCGTTCACAACACTCCTGAATCTGCGCTTGAACAGGCAAGATCTGCCGATGCGAGAATCGCGAACGGCGACGCACCGTCAATGTGCGGCATTCCGCTTGGAATCAAGGATCTGTTCTGCACCAAGGGCGTGCCTAGCCAGGCGGCAAGCCGCATTCTTGACGGATTTCGCCCGGAATATGAATCGACAGTTACGCAGAACCTCTTCGAGGAAGGTTCAGTTATGCTCGGCAAACTGAACATGGACGAATTCGCCATGGGCTCCAGCAACGAATCCTCGGTCTATGGGAATGCTGTAAGCCCGTGGAGGCGCCGAAACGACGACATGCCATTGGTGCCCGGAGGTTCATCAGGCGGGTCGGCGGCTGCAGTAGCCGCAGACCTCTGCATCGGTGCGACCGGCACCGATACCGGCGGTTCCATCAGGCAGCCAGCCGCGTTCACAGGAATCACAGGGCTCAAACCGACCTATGGCCGCTGTTCACGGTGGGGAATCATCGCCTTTGCATCATCGTTGGACCAAGCGGGTCCGATGACGAAGACAGTGCGGGACGCAGCGATCATGCTCGGTGCGATGGCGGGACATGATCCAAAGGACTCGACCTCTGCGGACTTGCCCGTGCCCGATTATGAGGCGGCGCTGACCGGAGATATCCGAGGCAAGAAGGTCGGGATTCCGAAGGAGTACCGCGCTGACGGCATGCCAGAGGATATCGAAAGGCTTTGGGCAGACGGAACGGAAATGCTGCGCGATGCCGGTGCCCGTATAGTCGATATTTCGCTCCCGCACACCGGATATGCATTGCCGGCTTACTACGTGATCGCTCCTGCCGAAGCGTCTTCAAATCTGGCCCGTTACGATGGGGTGAGATACGGTCGCCGGGCGAGGCTGGGCAACGGCGACGGCGTGACGGAAATGTACGAGAAATCCCGTGCGGAAGGATTCGGTTCTGAGGTGCAGCGAAGGGTAATGATCGGAACCTATGTTCTGAGTGCGGGATTCTATGACGCCTACTATAACCAGGCCCGCAAAGTGCGGACACTGATCAAACGCGATTTTGACGTTGCGTTCGCTGATGGCATCGACGCGATTCTGACACCGGCAACACCCTCCGCTGCATTTGGTGTGGGCGAACTGGTGGAGTCGGATCCCGTCAAGATGTATCTCAACGACATCTTTACCGTGACAGTAAATCTTGCCGGTCTTCCCGGAATCTCGGTGCCCGCAGGCCTGGACGGGCAGGGGTTGCCATTAGGCCTGCAGCTGATCGGTCGACCCTGGGAGGAAGGCGATCTGCTGAATCATGCCTATGTGCTTGAAAAAGCGGTGGATTTCACCGCCAAGCCGGATCGATGGTGGCAATGAAGGCTGAAAGGAAACGATTGGCGGTCCGGAGCTTGCTTCGTACGGCGTTGGCTGCACTTGCTTCGGCCTTGGTCGCATGTTCGCCGGTGCCCGAGACGGTTGACGGTGAAGTCGAGGATCAGGTGCCTGCCGTAGGCGCCGATGCCCCATTGGATGGCCTGAACAATGATGGCGGTGTTCCGAGCACGGGCAATCCTTTGGATGCGGCCGTTTCACCGGAGGAAAACGCTGACTCGGCGGAGGCCCGCCAGACTGAGGAGGGTGAGGACGAGGTCGATTCTTTGGATGATGCGGCTAGTGCGTCTTTGCCCGATGCCGAGGATGCTGACCCAAGCCGGATCTCTGATGAGCAGGATTTTGACGCCGTTTCAAACCGACAGACAATCGAAAGCGATGCCGCTCGGCTAAAGGCGCGACGTGAGGCCTATCTCGAGATCAGATACGGCGAATTGCCGAAACGCGGTGACGCGACCGTCCCGAACATCGTTGAATTCGCCCTGTCGACCGGCAATGCCGTCGGAGAACAGGTCTGGCCGCGCATGAGAGTTGTTAGTGAGGAAACGCATACGAGGAACTGCGCCAGGTTCGCCAATGATAACTTTGCCCAGGAGGGGTTTCTGGCGAACGGAGGCCCGGAACGAAACTGGAGAAATCTTGATCCCGACGGTGATGGCTTTGCCTGCGGATGGGATCCGACGCCGTTCCGGGACAGCGTGGCCCTAGGCAGGTGATCAACTGCCCGTCCCCAAACTTCGGACACCGCCGCGACGGCATCCGTCCCGACATGGTCGTTCTGCATAGCACTGCGATGGAAAGCGCCGAGGCGGCGCTGGAGAGGCTATGCGCTCCGGAATTCGAGGTTTCGGCTCATTACCTGATCGCGAAGGGGGGTGAGACGTACCGCCTTGTCGATGAGAACTTTCGGGCGTGGCATGCGGGTGCCGGAAGCTGGGGCGCGGCGAGCGACATAAATTCGCGGTCCATCGGAATCGAACTGGACAATGCCGGAGGCCTTCCGTTCCCCGAGCCGCAGATGGCAGCGCTGGAATCGCTCTTTGCGGATATTTTTGCACGATGGTCCATCTCTCCTGAACGGGTGATTGCCCATTCCGACATGGCCCCGACCCGGAAGGTTGATCCAGGTCCGAACTTTGACTGGCGAAGGCTGTCTCTGGTACGTCTGTCGATCTGGCCAGAGGAAGAACCTCACGCAGGCTCCGGCCGGTCAGCATCGCCAGTCAGTGACATTTCCCGCGAAGCGGCATTCCGTAAGGCGGCGCTGGAATTCGGGTATCCTGACGTGGATACCGAAACTCTGCTTGCGGCGTTTCGGCTACGCTTCCGTCCCCTCATGGAGGGAACGCTGTCCGAAAGTGATCTGACGGCTATGCAAAGCCTGGCGCGACGCTTCCCGGTTGATCGTGCCCCATCCAATCCTTAGTCTACATGGCGCACGGATGGCTGGACGGCCGCTGATGGCGCTTGAACCGCCGTCAGAGGAAAGTCCGGACTCCACAAAGCACCGGTGCCGGGTAACGCCCGGCCGGGGTAACCCGAGGGAAAGCGCCACAGAGAACAGACCGCCCGGACAGCCGGGCAAGGGTGAAACGGTGGGGTAAGAGCCCACCGCGGGCCGGGCAACCGGACCGGCATGGCAAGCCCCACCGGGAGCAATGCCGAATAGGGATCTCGCGCGGCGCGTCCGCAGAAAGGCTTTGGCTCCAGAGATCCGGGTAGGCAGCGATAGGCATCTGGAGACAGGTGTCAAAGATGAATGGCCGTTCAATGGCGGTGTCCACCGCCATGGACAGAATCCGGCTTACAGGCTGTCCGTGCGCTTAACCGGATTCTGGCAGCCTTTTCACAACGCGATGGAAATCCAGTACGAATTCTGTTGACTTTCGCGTTCGCTTGGATAAAGCGCAGAGCCTGAAGGATTTCGGGCCGGTTCTATGCCGACCTGCAAAGGAGCAAGAGAGATGGCAAAGCCTACCACGATCAAGATTCGCCTGAACTCCACTGCCGATACAGGCCATTTTTACGTCACGCGAAAGAACACGCGCAAAATGACCGAAAAGATGGTTGTGCGGAAATACGATCCCGTAGCGCGCAAACATGTCGAGTACCGGGAAGGCAAGATAAAGTAGGTGCCTCGGCGCAGTGTTCCGCCGGTCCAGCGGCTCGAAACCCTGCCTGTTCCGCACATTTCGCTTCGGTCGGCACTCCACCTGAGCCGCGAGCGCGTGACCGTGCATCGGCGGTTCCGCGCTGCCGAGATTTCTTCAAAGGCTGAAATTGACTCGGTGTGCCTTTGCCTGATTCTGGCAATTTTTCCTTGCATTCAGCGCTGTAAGGACTTCAGCCGGCATTCCCCTTGTCTGGCTCAAGGAATCCCGTAGCCTTCCGGATTTCGAAGTCAACAGCTGAGCGACTGCCCTGCGAGGTAAGGCGGTTGGTTCCCTGAATGGAACGATCCGCAGTCGCAGCGTTGTTCGATCCTTGGATTCCAGCCACTCAGCCGGCCACAGGGTGAGAGTGATGATCAGGCTGGCGCGATGCCGCTTCGATGATGGCCGAGCGCGAGATGGGTAGGTCGCACACTCGGATGCCAAGTCCAGCCCTTACCGCATTGCCAATTGCAGCCGCCGTTGGCGCTTGGGCAATCTCGCCGCATCCGAGCGGAGCCGCCTCCGGTCGCTCGATGAGCTCGACCGCAACCCGCGGCGTCTCAGTGAACAGCAGTATGGGATAGTCCATCCAGCCGCCCGCAACGACTTTCGTTCCTTCGAGTTTTGCGGCCTCTTTCGTCGTCCAGCTGACAGACTGCACGATTCCGCCCTCGATCTGGTTTCGAGCGCCGTCGGGACTGATGACCTCGCCAATGTCCGCGACGCAGTGAACGTCCGTCACTTGGACTTCTTCAGTACAGTTGACGCAGGCCATTACGGCGCAGTAACCGGACGCGTTCTTGTAGCGGGCGAAACCGAGCCCCCAGCCACATCCTTCGGGCAGCGCCCTTGATCGCTCCTCGCCTGTAAGGTCCGCCAGCCGTTTGATCACTTCACGTGATCTTGGATCGTCCAGATGACGAAGACGGAAATCGATGGGATCCGCGCCGCGATGTGCGGCTATGTCGTCAATTAGAGCCTCAATTGCAAAGATGTTCGTGAAGGCGCCGAGGGAGCGAAGCGCCGACGTGCGGTAGGGAAGGCCACTTACGATCCGTTTGCGCAACCGAACATTTGGAATGCTGTAGCCGGGTACCGCGTTCCGGGCCGCGCCTCCGCCTCGCGCCAAGGGAACATCCGCCGGCGCCGGTGCCGGCGGAAATGGATCGGATAGATAACTGGCTGCAAGGAGATTTGGTGTTCCGTTCACACCGGGCCGGTTTGTGTGAGGCGCGGAATTCACCACGACGTCGGCTGAAACAATTCGGCCCTCGGGCGAAACCGCGGCGGATACCGTCGTCGCCATGCCGGGTCCAAGCGGAGCTGACCGAAATTCATCCTGGCGCGACCAGACAACCTTCACATGCCGACCGGGAACCGCCCGTGCCATCAGCACCGCGTCGAAGGCAGCGTCATCGGCGCCGTTATGCCCGTAGCATCCAGCACCGGGCCGATGGATCACTGTGACATCGTCTTCCTGCATGCGCAGCGACTTTGCGATGGCGTTTCGGAGAGGAAATACTCCTTGACTGTGTGTCCAGACCGTTACGGCGCCGCGGTTCCAGACGGCGACTGCAGCTGATGGAGCGACCGAGGCGTGGAAAAGAAATTGACGGGACACGGTCAGTTCAAAGCGCTGTCCTTGCGCGCTCTCCATAGTTCCGGTTTCGAATACGGTTTCGGCGTTTTCCTCCGATCCCGAAATCGCCGCCATCGCGTCGTTAGGCGGAACGGCTGTATCCGTCCATTCAGCAATCGCATGCGCGGCCGTCGCCGCTCGCGCCGCTTCGAAGCGGCTCTTCGCCAGAATGCCGACAAATGAACCGTCAAGCACAACGTCCACGACGCCCGGGCGTGCCCGAAGCGCGTCGACATCAAGAGAAACAAGCCGT
Organism: Rhodobacter sp.; assembly: GCA_022824145.1. Lineage (GTDB taxonomy): Bacteria > Pseudomonadota > Alphaproteobacteria > Rhodobacterales > Rhodobacteraceae > JAPOUP01. The sequence continues at coordinate 7,680 of JAJEAY010000010.1, forward strand.
GCTGTACGGCTAGGAGGATGCACAGGGCTGCCGAACAGCATGTCCGGCGCTTCCATGTCATGGACAAATGGCGCACCGACGATACGTTCGCGGAGATCGATCCTACCAATGTCCCTGAATCTGCGCCACCGTTCGTCAGGCTGTCTGGGCGATGCGAATTCCGTGACCGGAACGTTGAGATCCAGCCCAGCAGAAAGCTGGACAGCTGACAGGCCCGTCGGAATGCCGTCCTGCGTTATCGTGGAGTCCTCGATGTCAAGCGCATCCCTCCTGATTCCAGAAGTCTCGGCGGCACGGTCAAGAACTAAGTGCCGCAGAGCCGAAGCCGCCCAGCGAAGAGCTACGCCACCTTCGGAAACCGAAACGCTGCCTGATGTGAATCCTTCGTTGACGGTTCGATCGGTTCGAGCGGTCTCGATTGCGATATCGTCCAGACAAACACCGAGTTCGTCCGCAACCATCTGCAGCAGCGCCGTCCGATTGCCTTGACCAAGTTCGGCCCGACCGGTCATCGCGATGAGCTTTCCTTCCGGATCCAGCCGGAACCAGTCGCTGATACTTGGACCGGCGCGCAGCGGGACTGGAGCCTCAGGCCTCAACTTGCTTTCCTTTCGCACGGTGGAACGCGGTTTCAAGGGCGTCGAGTATGCGCCCTTGCGACCCGCAACGGCACAGATGACCGTCCAGTTCTTCAGCGATGCTGTTTCGGGTCGCTGCGGGATCCCGCTCCAGCAGTGCCGCGGCCCGCATCAGGATTCCTGAGAGGCAGTAACCGCACTGGCCAGCCTGCTGTTCAAGCATCGTCTCAACAAGGGGATGGGGCGGATCCCCGCCAAGAAATTCCGCAGTAGTCACATCGGCTCCATCCGCATCACCGACAGAAAGGTCGCATGACATCACGGCGCGGCCGTTCACGATGACTGTGCAGGCGCCGCAGGTTGCCTCGCCGCAACCAAAACGTGCAGCGCGAAGTCCGAGTGTGTCACGCAGTATATACAGCAGGGGAACGGCAGGATCCGTCGTGACGGACACGTTGCTGCCATTGACCGTCAGGCTCACCGAACTTTGGGCGGAATCGGACACGGGCGTTCAGATGAGCATTCGTGCCGGTTCCTTCAGGAGGGCACACAGATAATGGAGGAATCGCGCGGCTTCAGCGCCGTTGATCACGCGGTGGTCGTAGGTCAGGTCAAGTGGCAGCATGAATGCCGGTTCAAACGCTTCACCGTTCCACAGCGGTCTGGTCACGGCTTTTGAGATGCCGAGGATTGCGAGTTCCGGTGGGTTGATTATCGGCGTAAAGGCTTCCCCTCCGATGCCGCCGAGCGATGACACTGTCATCGAACCGCCACCCAACTCGTCGGGCCGAACTTTCCGGTTCCGTGCCCGCCCCGCGAGATCCGAGAGTTCTTCGGCGAGGGTGAAGACACCTTTCCGGTCCGCATTCCGAATGACCGGAACCATTAGGCCATGGGGCGTGTCGACGGCAACCCCAATGTTGACGTAGCTCTTCTTGATCAGGACCATGCCATCATGGCTCAGGGATGCGTTGAATTTCGGGAATTCGCGCAGCGCCCGCGCCATGGCCTTGATCTGGAACGCAAGCGCGGTAACCCGGATTCCCCGTCCCTCGGCCTCCGGGCCGATACTCCGCCGAAAGGCCTCAAGCACAGATATCTCAGCGCTGTCGTGGTGGGTTACGGACGGAACTGTCCGCGCCGCCGAAGTCAGGTTTTCGGCGGCAAGTCGGGCGAAACGGCTCAACGGCTCTTCGATTACAGGCCCGAAGGCCGAATGGTCTACGTCCCAAGCAGTCGTTTCCGATCCTTGTGGCCATCTGTTGCCGATTTGGATGTCCTCACGCAGAATTGTATTCCGCCCCAGCTTACGGGCAAGTTCCTTTAGATCAACGCCCTTCCTTGCAGCGAGGGCCCGGACAGAGGGGCTGGCAATCAAATCCGGCATGCCGGTCCTTGCCGCATTGCGGAGACATACTGGATTTTCTTGGATTCCTGCATGACAGAGTCCTTTTAGAGAAGCTGCCGCAAGGGCGCTTCCAGCCGTTCCGCAAAGCCTGAAGTCAGGGCCAGCGCGGAACGGCTGCCCAAGGAACGGAGCTCATAGTCCAACCGGACGAGGAACAGGCCGTGTCCGGAGGCAAGGGTCAGTGTTGGCGTGGTGGTGACCGATTGATGCACGGACGTCAGCCTTGTGCCGGTGAGGTCGCGCAGCACGAGGTCGGGATCTGGCAGTGCCTGTTGATCCGGCGGTTCCCGCCAGGGAATATCCGGGTCGACAAATGTGGCGGGGGCTTCTCCGAGCCGCTCGAGTCTGACGGCGATTCCTTCGTTGAATCCGGCCGCCCGGGCGGCGCCAGATGCCAGAACAGCAGCGAATTCACCTGTTGTGATGCCTTGGCCATCCGACTGGAGTCTGGAGAGAGTCTTCAGGAACTCCGCATCCGACGCTATTGCCGTGATGCTGGGAGACGCTGCGGCGCTTTGATTCTCCTCGGAATACTCCAATACGTCGTCCGCATGTATCGGCTTGCCCAGCCCGTGGTTCCGCATCTGTCGCAGGTCAATGCCACGTTCAAGCGCCAGCCGTCTGGCCTTGGGCGACGCCAGTATTCGTCCGCGTATCTCCGGTGCCGTTTCAGCCTCAGCCTTGGGCATTGCGTTTCCTGCGGGCAGCTGTTCGACAGCCGGGGGTTCGGTTCGCACTGACTCGTTCACGTCGCCTGCAGTAGCTTCCGGCACGACAGAGTCGCCTTCGCCGCTGTCCGGCGTTTCGGAAATCAACGCGATCGTCTGGCCCACCGGGACGTCTTCCCCAGCCTGCGCGCGCACATCCGTCAGGTAGCCGGATCCTTGAGCTTCGACTTCCATCGTCGCTTTGTCTGTCTCGACTTCGAAGAGCACGTCACCTTGATTGACTGAATCGCCCGGTGACTTATGCCATGCGACAACCTGGCCGCTGTCCTGCGCCATTCCAAGTGCAGGCATGATGACCTCAAGCGGCATGGATCATCTCTCCCGAAAGCAGTCTTCGAGCGTTCCGGACTATGCCATCGGGAGTCGGTACAGTCAGATCTTCCAGTGCGGGCGAGAATGGAACCGGTACGTCCATGGCTCCCATGCGCAGGACCGGGGCGTCCAGATGATAGAACGCCTGTTCGTTGATGCGGCTCGCGATTTCCGCAGTGACTCCGAAACTTTGGTGGCCTTCGTCTACGACGATGACCCTGCTGGTCTTCTTCGCAGACTTCAGAATGGTTGCATCGTCAAACGGCACGATGGTCCGCGGGTCTATCACCTCGGCATATGCGCTGTCTTCAGCGGCCAGAATATCGGCGGCCTTCTGGCATTCCTGCACCATTGAGGACGTTCCCACCAGAGTGATGTCCGTTCCCTCCCGCAGAACCTTGGCTTTCCCAAGGGAAATGAGGAATTCCTCTTCGGGCACCGCCGCCTTGTCCTGGTACATCAGCTTGTCCTCGAAGATCACGACGGGATTGTCATCTCTGATCGCAGACTTCAGCATGCCTTTGGCTTCGTAGGCGGAGGAGGGCAGGGCGACCTTGAGCCCTGGAATATGGGCGACCAACGCGTGCAGGGATTGGGAATGCTGGGCTGCTGAACGGCGTGTGGCGCCAAGATTCGTTCTCAGGACAAGGGGTACGTTCAGCTTGCCCCCGGACATATAATGGGTTTTGGCCGCTTGGTTGCAGAGCTGGTCCATGACCAGATACAGAAAATCGCCGAACATCAGGTCGACTACCGGACGCATTCCGGTCATGGCCGCGCCAACTGCGATTCCCATGAATCCGGGTTCGGCGATGGGTGTGTCGATAACGCGTTCTGTACCGAATTCCTCAACAAGTCCGGAGAGCACCTTGAATGGGGTTCCGGCCTCGGCGACATCTTCGCCGATGATGAATACCGAGCTGTCGCGGCGCATTTCCTCCGCGAGGGCTTCGTTAACCGCCTGGGAAAGTGTGATCTCGCGCATCATCCCGCTCATTATGCTGTAGCATGCGCTACGTCAGTGAAGACATGCATATCCACTTCCGGTCCCGCAGGGTAGGGTGCTGACAGCGCGTATTCCACAGCAGCCTCGGCATCCTTGCGGATCTCTTCACTTATCGCGCCGAGCTCTTCTTCGGTCGCGATTCCTTCGTCAATCAGTCTTTCTCCAAATATCCTGATTGGATCGCGGTTTTCCCGCCAGTGCCGCTCTTCCACCTTGGTGCGGTAGTATTCCCTGTTTATGTCGCCGACGTGGTGGCCGTGGTAGCGGTAGGTCATCAATTCGATGAAGAACGGTCCCTCGCCAGTTCGGCAGCGGTCCACAAGCCTCTGCGCAAGGGAATTGACCGCAAGCACGTCCTGCCCATCGACTTGGTGCGCCTCGATGCCAAATGCCTCGGCGCGCGCCTGGATTTCGCCGGCTGCGATTTCGGAAGTCTTTGTATATTCCGAGTAACCGTTATTTTCGCAGGCATAGATAACCGGAAGCTTCCAGAGCGCAGCCATGTTCATGACCTCGTACATCAGCCCCTGCGCCGTCGCTCCGTCGCCGAAGAAGCAGACCGTAACGTCATCCTTGCCCTGCATCCTGGCTGAAAGCGCCGACCCGGTCGCGATTCCCATGGAACCGCCGACAATCGCGTTGGCTCCAAGATTGCCGTTGGACTGGTCCGCGATATGCATCGATCCGCCTTTGCCACGGCAATATCCCTCTTCCTTGCCCAGAAGTTCGCAGAACATCTCTCTGAATGCCGCGCCTTTGGCCACGCAATGCCCGTGACCTCGATGGGTTGAAGTGATTCTGTCTGTGACTCTCAGGGCGTCGCATATTCCTACGGCAACCGCCTCCTCGCCGGAATACATATGGGTTAGACCGGGCATCTTCGCCGAGAGATACAGCTGGTTAGCGTTGTCTTCGAATGTGCGGATTCGCACCATCTGCCGGTACATCCGGAGATAGTCCGCGACATTCGACTTCAGATTGGCCCGTCCCATGGCTCGCTCGTCTCCTGGTGCGCCGTGCTTGATGTCAGTAGCGGTGGGATATCGGCAGTTCTTCGGCCGGAAACAGGCTGATCACCTCACAGCCCCTGTCGGTTACCACGACTTCCTCTTCGATCCTCGCTGCCGAGAAACCGTCGCTTGCCGGACAGTAGGTCTCGAGCGCGAACACCATACCGGTCTGGATCTCCATTGGGTTGTCGAGGCTGACGGCCCGGCTGATGATCGGCCGCTCGTGGAGCGCCAGCCCAAGCCCGTGGCCGAACTGCAGGCCGAAAGCGGAAAGCTCGTCCGGAAATCCGTATTCCTGCGCCGCTGGCCACAGCCCGGCAACATGGTCAGTCGTCACCCCCGGCTTGATCGCGTTGATCGCCGCGTCAAGCCATTCGCGGCATTTGACGTAGGCGTCATGCTGCGACGGAGTCGCCATGCCGATGTTGAAGGTACGGTAGTAGCATGTCCGATACCCTTGATAGGACTGGAGAATATCGAAGAATGCCTGGTCTCCTGGCCGGAACAGACGATCCGTGAAATTGTGTGGATGCGGGTTGCAGCGCTCGCCCGAGATCGCGTTGATCGCCTCGACGTCGTCAGATCCCATTTCGTAGAGCAGTTTGTTGGCGAGTGCGACGATGTCGTTCTCCCGGACGCCCGGCTTCAGCTGTTCGTAGATCATGTGATAGACGCCGTCGACCATGCTGGCCGCCTGCGTCAGAAGCTGGATTTCGTCCCAGTTCTTGATTTCCCGGGCCGAGAGCATGATCTGCTGGCCGTCAACTACGTTCAGGCCTGCTTCCTGCAGCGCATGGAACATCGCGGTTTCAGCGTAATCCACACCTACCGGCATATCAATCATGCCGGCATCCCGGATCAGGCCGGCGATTTCTTCCGCATAGTGTTTCATCAGGCCGAATGAGGGTGGAATCGTACCCCTCATTCCGACGACGCCTGCGCGGCAGTGATCAGGTTCCAGCCAGTCGGAATATTTCCTGTGGTGCACGGCCGCAGATCCGAAGTCCCAGACATAAGGTGAGTCGTCGCCGGTCAGAAGGCAGAACCTGCACATCTTGTCACGTTCCCATTCGCCGATCTTCGTCGCGGAAACGTAGCGGATGTTGTTGACGTCAAACAGCAGGAGCGTTCCGCAGTCCGATGCCTTGAGAGCCTCCCGCGTTCGGCTCAGCCGATACCGTCGCAGGCGATCATGGTCGACGCGGCGCTCGAAGTCGACGGAGGTATGGCCCCATGCGGGCAGCCGTCCCTCCCAGTTCCAATTTGGATCGAGATCGACGGGTTTCAGGACATTCGGTGTGAGGGCCTGGTTCATTCTATTCTCCATATATGTCTGTTTGTGTGGTCAATTGGAGATGGAGCGGCCATGCTCCGGCCGACTGTGCCTCTGGCTGAGGACCGGATCTGTCTGACCGGACCTCCTGAGGCGCGGAATTCGTCTGGATCCACGGATCCCAATCCACCGCAGCCCAGTCAGCCGACCGGTTACGGTAGCTGCAGGGCCGGTTCATCACGACATCGGCAACATCCTTTGCCAAATCCAGCGTGACCGAGCCAGAAACCGGCCTGGCTGACCACTCCGCGTGGTTCGGTTTTGTCGCCCCCCTGTCGAAACTTTCACCTCCGGCGAAGGCCGGGCATTCCATGCGACGGGAAATGTCCTGCACCGACCTGCTTTCCGCTGCAGCCCACATATAGACAAAGGTGCCTTCTTTGGTCACCCCCGGGCCTCCGATCCGCTTTCGCCATAGCTACTGCCCATCGTTCCTGCGGCCTTCAGCTCCGCGAGGTGGGGGTATTTTTCGGTCAGGAGCGCACCGTGATAGTAGGTACTGCCGAAGGACGGCGTGGCGCGGATTCGGTCGAGCCAGGCGCTGACGGCAGGTGTTTTGTCCCAAAGGTGGCCAAGGTTGATGTCGTCCATGCGCACGATGACCGGCATGGCCGCCAGATCGGCCAGGCTGACCCGTGCTCCCAGAAGCCAAGGACCGCCGCTCTCGCTAAGCCAGACTCCCATCCGTTCAAGGCCGCGGCGCAGACGGCCCATCGCCTCGTCCATGTCCGCCTTTGGAAAGCCGGTGCGGCCCATACGCATCAGGAACTCGCGCCGCAAAGGCTTGCTGTCGCAAAGAGCCTGGAATTCATCCTCGGACATGGCCTGGAAATGCGGAAGAAACGCCAGATTGTAGGACGGAATTCGAATTGCCGGGGTAGGAACCTCATCGATGAACCGCATCATCGCCCGCATCTGCGCTGCCTTCTGCGGTTCCGCTGGACGCATCGGTTCGGTGTCCGGCAGGATGTCCTCCAGATACTCCAGAATTACCGAACTGTCGACGACGGCGGCACCGTTATGGACCAGTGTCGGAACGACACCATTGGGATTGATCGCCAGATAGTCCGGTCGAAGCTGGTCCCCCGAGAACAGATCGAGCCTGTGTTCCTCGAATTTCTGTCCCTTGGCGTGAAGCGCGTATCTCACGCGCTGGCTGCAGGTTGACTGCGGGGCGTTGTAGAGAACGAAACCGTCCATCGCTTCAATCCCAGTTGAGGACACGCGGCAGTTTCCTGTGTTTCGCAAGCGTGCCAACGATTCCGAGCGGAAAGAACATCAGCGCAAGCATCATGATCAGTCCGGTCGCGAGGATATTGATCTCCGAAGCGCCAAGCGTCGCCACGAAGAATTCATTGAAAGCGACGATAAGTATGGCGCCGATGACCGGACCGGCGATCGTGCCCTTGCCGCCGAGAATGCACATCAGAACCATGTTTACCGAAATCAGGATGACGAGGAAAATGTTGGGCCGGATATAGGTCAGATATTCGCCCCAGACGGCTCCAGCCATTCCGACGAAGAAAGCCGAGATTGCGAAGGCAAGGACTTTGTAGAACCGGGTATCGATTCCGGCGCTCTCGCTCTTGATCTCGTCCTTGGATATCGCCCGCAGGCCGAGCCCGAACTTCGAGTGCCGAATGCGGTAGGAGGCCCAGACCGCGAAAGCGGCCATTACTACGAAGGCGTAGTAATAAGGGAGTTTCGCCCATTGAACGGGAAGATCGTTTGCCTTCAGCGAGACGCCGGCCGCGCCGCCCACGAAGTCCCAGTTCTCAAAAAGAATCCTGAATATCATCACCAGCGCCAGAGACGAGATGATGAAGGATGGGCCTCTCACCCGCAGCGTTATCAGGCCGATCAGATAGCCCAGCGCGCCGGCGGCCAGCCCAGCCAGCGGCGCCAATGCGATGGTGGAGATGCCGTAGCGGGCGAAAATCATTCCGGCAAAGTAGCCGCCGACCGCGAAAAACACGTTATGGCCAAGCGAGATGTAACCGGCGAAGCCCCCAAGAATGTTCCATCCCGAAGCCATAACCACATAGCAGGCCGTGTAGAGCAGGAGGTGCAGAACATAGTTGTAATTACCGACGAACTGAAGTGCGGGAAACGCAAGAAGTACGGCAAGGACAGTCAGAGGAAACCAAGGCGCGCGCACTGTGTCGGCCGCTGCTGCGAGCGATTCGTTGTAGGCGCGGCGCTGCTGCAGAATATCCGAAGTGTTCTGGACAGACATCATGCAAGCTCCGGTTTTTCGCCGAAGATTCCCTGTGGCCGCACAAGCAGGACGACGAAGAGCGCAACGAAGAACGTTAGAGTCGACCAGGTGGCGCCGAAGAAAAATCCAACATAGGCCGCGACCGTGGAAAGTATGAAAGCGGCTAGAACGGTTCCGAGAATCGACCCCATGCCGCCCAGCACGACGAGTGACATCAGAACCGCGATCCATTCCCAGTGCTTTGCCGGGAAGAATGAGAATACAAAAGACACCAGGGATCCTGCCGCACCGGCCAGGCCGACACCGATGGCAAAACTGACAAGACCGACGAAGTTGACATTGACTCCCAGGAGTTCGGCGGCTTCCCGGTTCTGCGTGGTCGCCCGGATTGCGTAGCCAAACCTGGAGAACTTGAGAAACAGCGCAAGGCTTCCGATCAGCGCAAGCGATACAAGGCCGGCGTAGAGCTGACCTTTCGGGATGAACACCGAACCGATGAAGAATGCGTCGGTGGCGTAGTCCGGAGACGTCACCCTCTGGGTATTGGTGAATGCCCCTCCCAGCCCGCCTTCAACCACCATGGCGAGGGCAAACGTGAGAAGCACCGTCATTTCCGAGTACTTCGCTGAACGCGCTTCGCGTTCGAAAACGAGCCGATAGAGGATCACGCCTGTCGCAGCCAGGATTGCGGCGGCGGCCGGAAGTGTGGCAAGCGGGTCGGCGCCAAGCAGACGGAATGCCCAGTAAGCGACGTATGCACCGGCCATGATCAGGGAGGGATGTGCCAGATTGACGATTCGCATTACGCCGAACACCAGGCTCAGCCCCGCTCCCATCAAGGCATACACGCCTCCAAGGGCGAGGCCCAGCACGAGAATCTGAATCAGTTCCGCCATCAAGCCGCCCTCTTGCCGCCAAGATAAAGTTCCTGAATCCTTGGGTCTGCGAGAATTTCCTCGCCAGGCCCTTCGAAGAGCGTCCTTCCGAGATCCAGTACGATCCCCCAGTCGGAATTCTTCAGTCCGAACAAAGCGTTCTGTTCGACAAGGAGTATGGTGATTCCCTCGTCGGCCATGACCTTCATGATTCCGAAGACTTCCTGGACGATCTTCGGCGCCAGTCCCAGAGACGGTTCGTCAAGCATGACGATCTCAGGTTTCAGGATCATCGTGCGCGCCATCGCAAGTGTCTGCTGCTGGCCTCCCGACATCGTGCCGGCGGCCTGGTCACGCCGCTCCCGCAGTATGGGAAACCGCTCCTCGATCTCATCGATTCGCTGTTCGAGAGCGGATTTGTCCGGCAGCGAGAAGCCACCCATTCGGAGGTTCTCGCGGACGGTCATTTTCGGAAAAAGCGCCCGTTCCTGGGGCACGAAACAGATTCCTTTTCTGAGAACCTGGTCAGGCCGGAGCCCCTTCAGGCTTTCGCCGCGGAACCTGACGTCACCCTGCCTGATCCTGAGCATACCGACGATTGCCTTCAGCAGCGTGGATTTGCCCGCGCCATTTGGTCCGATGATGCAGTGAACCTTGCCGGGCCGTACCGAAAGCGAAGCGCCGTTCAGAATCGAAGGGCCGTCACCGTATCCGGCGACGAGACCGGTGACTTCAAGGAGACCGCTCATGCCGCTTCTTCCAGTGCGCCGCCGAGGTATGCGTCCAGAACCTCTGGATTCCCACGCACCTCTTCAGGAGTTCCGTCCGCGATCACAACCCCCTGAGCCATGACGACAACGCGATGCGAGAGGCGCATGATCAGTTCCATGTTGTGTTCCACGATCAGGACGGTCAGGCCCTGTTCGTTGAGTTTGCGGATGTGGCCGATGATCTCTTCCAGAAGAGTCGGATTCACGCCGCCCGCCGGCTCGTCGAGCAGGATGATCTTGGGATCGCTCATCAGCAGCGCGGCAAGATCCATGAGTTTTTTCTGGCCGAAGCTGAGATTCGCGCCGTCTTCGTGCGCGATCCGCGTGATGCCAAGGAATTCAAGAATTCCCATCGCTTTGTCGATCTCTTGCCGACTCATTGCCGGCCGAAACAGATCGCGCCACCCGCTGACCCGTGACTGGCAGATGACGTTCTCCAGAACGGTCATGTCGCTGAGGTTGCGGGAAATCTGGAATGTTCGGGACAGGCCGCGCGCGGTGATCTGGTGGGGTCGCAGCATGTCGATGCGTTCGCCGTCGAGCCAGACCTGCCCGGACGTAGGTGTCATTGTCCGGCTGATGCAGTTGAAAGCGGTGGTCTTTCCGGCGCCGTTCGGCCCGATCAGCGCAGTGATCCGTCCGAGTTCGGCGGTGAAGGAGCAGCCGTCGACAGCGCGGATGCCGCCGAAATGCTTGCTGAGTTCCTTGATCTCAAGCATGATCCGCTTCCTGTCCGCTGGAAAGGAGATGGCCGGGCACTGTGTCCGCGCCCGGCCTGAGCTTCAGTCAGAATCCCCCTTTCGGGTGCACGAGACCGGAGACGTCAGCGAATTCGTCAGTCGGATAGACGAACTGCAGTTCGCCGCCGTTCCATTGCGCGACGAGGAACGGCTTGTCCAGCGGAAGGCCGACATCGTCCCAGGAAAACCGTCCGAGGATCGTCCGGACCGGATCGTCATTCGTGCGCGCGGCAAGCCAGTCGCCCATCGCGTCGTTGTCCGTGGAGCCTGCGCCAACGATGGCCTGCTCAATGCCTTGGCAGACAGCGAAGGGAATCGCCGCGTCCTCGTCGGGGGCGAAGCCGAATTCAGCGGTGAACGCTTCGACGAAATCCGCGTTGGTGAATTCCTCACCAGCCAATGTGCCGACGTAAGGCGCGTCCGGATGCCACGACGTGTGCATGAGTATGGCGTCGGAGGCTTCCTGCGTACCTTCGTAGAACTCCACTTGGGTTCCCTGGCTGTAATAGACCATCTTCGGCTCGGCCCGCACGGTCTTGAGCGCGCGTGTGATCTGGACGGCTTCCTCGGCGGATGCGGTGAGTGCAATGATCAGCTCGGCTCCCGAGCGCTTGATCGAGTTGGCGAGGTTGAGCCAGTCGTTGAAGCCCTCTTCCGGCCATTTTTCCGAATAGACGACTTCGATGCCGGCACCAGCGAGGTAGCCCGGCGCCAGGTCAGCGACTTCGGAGCCGTCCGCGGGATCCATGACCTTGTGGCCAAGAAAGCCTGCCTCGACGGCGTTGGCGAAGAAGTCGTCGGCCGCCACGACGGCCGCTGTCGCCGGACGGTCGCCCTCGGCGACGAGATCCGTTATGAGGCCCTGAAGCGAGGCGCCGACATATTCCGCCGCGTTCGGCTGGAAGTAGAACAGGTTCTCATGACCCTGCGTATAGATGCGCAGGGCGCCGCCTGCCGGAATCGGGTGGACGTAGCCGTTCTTGGCGAGGATGTTCGCAACCGGAAAAGTCAGGCGTGAGGAGAACGTTCCGAATACGGCGTCCACCTTGTCGACGTTGATGAAGCGCTCATACTGGTTGATCGCGGTTGCCGGGTCGGAACGGTTGTCCGACATGATCAGGTCGACCTGCTGGCCCAGGATGCCGCCACGGTCGTTGATCATCTTGACGCAGAGGCCGTAGCCCTGCTCGTGCTTGGCGCCTGCGATCGAGAATGCGCCTGTCAGCGGAAGGGACGCGCCGATCTTTATCTCCGCAAGTCCAGCGGTTGCGGCAAGCGTCGCCGTCGTTGCCAACGCAAGCATGGTTCGATTGAGTTTCATGTCATCTTCCTCCCTCTTGGGTTTGGGCCGGCCGGTCTGGCTAGGCTGAGATTGCTGCTCATATGCCTCGGGCTCCGGTTTCCTGACCGTCTCACTCGGCGGCCATGGGTGTTTCGAGGCCTGTCGGATAGGGGCTGTTTTCGCTCTCGAGCTTGAGTCCCGACGCTTGGGCGACGGTTTCAAGAATCGCGGCGAAATCTTGCTGCAGATAGGCTTCAGGATCGTTCTGCAGTGTGGCGGCCCCGAAATGCGCCTGAAGCGCTTCGCGGGTCGCTGCCGTGACGGGCATTGGAACGTTCAGTTCGCGCCCCGATGCCAGTCCAAGGTCGAGATCCTTGCGAAGAAGCTCCGGAGTAAAGGTGGTGGTCCAGTCGAGGTTGACGAGAGCGTTTGTCTTGTAGCGGGTGAAGGTCGAGCCCATGACCGAATTGTTCATGAAGTCGAGGAACGCATGGCGCGGTACGCCGGCCTTCTGCGCGAGGACGGTGATTTCCGCGAGGTTCTGGGTGACGACACCGAGAAACACGTTGTGGGCGATTTTGCAGAAGCGCGCGAGTTCGCCTTCGCCGACATAGGAGACTCCGCTTGCGGCGACCGTGGCGATCACATCGCTGACGCCGTCGAACGCGGCTCTCGGGCCGGAGACCACCGAACTCAGTTTGCCGGCCCGAACGCATTTTCCGTTGCCGCTGACCGGGGCACAGATGAATTCCGCTCCCCTTTCGGAAAGGCGTGCGCGCAGTTCCGCCGAGTGGTCGACCCCGATCGATGAGAAATCAAGGAAGATGCCGGGCGTTGCGGAGCCGCTGAGGACGCCGCGCTCACCAAAGCAGACGGTCTCCACATCTTTTCCGGTTGACACCATTGTGACTAGGACATCGGATTCCGCGAGGTCGGCGGGGCCATCAACGATAGTCGCGCCCTTGGCTGCCAGAGGTTCGGCCTTCGACCGTGTCCGGTTCCAGACTCTGACGTCGTAGCCTGCGTCTACAAGGCGCTCGGCCATGGGATATCCCATGCGTCCCATTCCAACCCAGCCAATTGATGGTATCGTCATATCTCTGACTCCAGCTTATGCGCCTGCCACGCGGATCCAGACCATCTGGATGCGCGCTTCGGCGTCCTTGATCAGATTGAAGACCGGGCAATGCGCCTCGGTTTCTTCGGCGACCGCTTTGAGCCGCGCTTCGGATTCTGTTGTCCGCACCCGCGCCTCGACCTTGACTGACTGACAATGAGGGACGACACAGCGCATTCCCGACCTTCCACGCATGTCGATTGTGAAGGCAGTGTCGAAGCCGATTCCGTCATACTGGAACCCCAGCTCGTGCGCCGTACGGCAAAACGTGACCGATTCGCAGCCGCAGAGAGCGACGAGGACGCCGCTGAGCGGCGAGGGGCCCCGGTCGGTTCCGCCATGCGCGGAGGGTTCGTCGAAGATCCAGTCTTCGCTTCGCCAAAGTCGACAGATGTGGCGAGCGTTCCGTCGTTGGACGCGGACAGCGCCTTTCGCCTGATGACGGGCTTGATAAAGTCCGCGCTGTCAACCACTCTGGTCATGTCCGTTACGGTATCCCGTTCTGTGCGATGCCGTCGGTCGGCCAATGTCGGCCCGAAGGAATGCTGGATTGCGCAATCGTTTGCACAGCTGCTAAAGGGCGATTCGGCGCAAGTCAACAATTATTGTGCAAACAATTGTGGAAATGTTCCTGCGCTGTATGCTGGTGGCTGCGAGGGATGGAAATGAAGAAAAACGTGACCTTAAAGGACATTGCGCGCGAGGCGGGGGTTCATGTTTCCACTGTTTCGCGCGCGTTGGCGCAGGAAGGTCGGGTTGCCGTGTCGCCTGAAGTTGTGACGCGGATTCGGGAAATTTCTGAAGCGATGGGCTATCGACCGAATCGGTTGGCATCCGGGCTGCGTACCCGTCGGACCATGTCGGTCGGAATCGTGATTCCCGACATTACGAACACCTTGTTTCCTCCGATCGTCCGCGGCGTCGAGAGCGTTCTCGAGCCTCTCGGCTATGCCTCCATACTGGTGAACACTGACAACGATCCGAAACGTGAAGCACGTCTGTTCGATGTACTTCTTGAACACGGTGTCGATGGAATCATCGACGCGGCGGTGCGCTCTACCGATCCGCTTCTACGGAACGTGGCGGCGGAAGTGCCGGTCGTGACCGCAAACAGACAGGTGACCGAGCCGTCGCTGCCCTGTGTCGTGAATGATGACGCAGGAGGCGTGCGCAAGATGGTCCGCCTGCTTCAGGATAGGGGCCATCGGACGGTCGGACATATCGCGGGTCCGCCGGATCTCTCCACTGGAACTGCACGGCGCGAAGCCTTCGAAACGGCTATGCGGGATCTTGATCTCGACTTGCCGGACGGTGCGATCGTCGCTGCGCAGCGCTATGACGAAAGCGAAGGTCAGAGATGCGCGGAAGAGCTGCTTGACGGCTGCGCCGCCGTCACTGCCCTCCTGTGCGCGAATGACCGGCTTGCGATAGGGGCGGTCAGAACTCTCAGACGACGTGGCCTGGACTGCCCCGGAGACATTTCCGTTACAGGATTCAACGACATTCCGTCCCTGGATCTCATTCCGCCGGGCCTGACAACAGTGAGGATTCCGCAGTTCGATATCGGACGTTTGGCTGGGGAGCGTCTGCTCGCGATGATAACCGACCCGGAGTGCCAGGTTCCGATGACGACGGTTCTGCCGGTGTCACTGATCGAACGCGGAAGCGTAGCGGCGCCGAGGCCACAGCCCGGCAACCGGATGGCTGGGCGGCAGTGAATGAAGGAACAGGAGAGATGCCCAGAGAGTGATTGACGTCCGCAAAGGGTAATCGCAGTCGCAGGGCATTTCATGCACCCAGCCCTGTCGAAGCAATTTCGGGGCGGCCCCAAACCAGCCACCGGAAATTTCGAGGTGTCATTATGACTTCGCAGGAACCGGATCCTGGAGATGGATGCGGCGGGACTCGACCTTCACGTGCTTTCGCACCAGTCTCCCGGGAGCCAGCGGCTGTCCGACGACGTTGCTGCCGTGGCTGGCCGGCGGGTCAACGACGCTTTGGCAGGGATCATTGCCGAAGCTCCCGTCCGCTTCCCGGGATTCGCCATTGTTCCAACCAGTTTCACGGGGCAGCAGTGGACGAGCTTCAGCGGTCGGTTGAGGATCTGGGTCTCAAAGGAGCGACGGTCCACGGGCTCAGCCGTGGCCGGTTTGTCGATGACGAAGAGTTCTGGCTGCGGAGAATCGATCTGGATGAGAACCTGAAAGAAGGGATATTCAGCCGGAATGCCGCAGCGCTCCTTGGTCTTTGAACTGGGTCGCAAATTACAGGGATTCCTCAAGAATTGGGCTTTTCCGCGCTCAACTGGCCGGTTTGCATTCACGCAACCGGCGGAGGTCGCAAACAACTTTCACCGATAGTGACGCCTGCCAGACATCGCTCTCGCATACCGCCTGACTGCGAAGTGTGAAATTCGCGACTGCCCAGCAGCGTTGCAGGACCGACAAACGGCGTTGGAAGACGCGATCTGGATTGATTCAGCGAGGAAGGAAGAGTCTCAAGGAATTCGGTTCCATGCGCTTTTCGCCCGCACTGGCGCTGTTGCGAACCGCTTGGGTCATGCCGGATGCGCGAATGACGGCGGATTAATCTGAACGGAGACCGGTTGACCAATCAGATCGCTCCCGGGGGAGAAAGGGGATATTGCTGGCGTTCGCCGGTTCGGGCCATTCAGTCGGGCCAGCCCGACTCATTTTCACCGGCCAACTGGCTGGCGGCGGATGGCATTTCGCGGCAGACCTCGGACCGGCATTTCGGTGTTGGAGGTGTGGTCATTTTCCCATCCTCCGTATATGTTCGCTGGCAGAAGAGACGAGGCGCTTTATCGCCCTTGCTCGATGCCATGTGACGGGAGGTCCGTATGTCAGAAGCGCTGAATTCCGAACAGATCCAGTATTACGGGGAACACGGCTATCTGGTTCTGGAGAACCGCATTCCCGATGAAACTGTAAAAGACATTCGCGCGGAGATAGCGAGGTTTCAGGACGAGGCGCGGGGAATGACAGAGTCGAACGACCGGCTGGATCTGGAAGACAGCCACTCGCCGGACAATCCACGTGTCCGGCGGATCAAGCTTCCGCACAGAATCTCCGATGTCGTGCGTGACCTTATGTACTCTGACCATATCCTCGCGCCGGTGCGCGACCTGATCGGGTCTGACCTGCGGCTCCATACGACGAAGCTCAACATGAAATCCGCAGGTTATGGCGCAGCGGTAGAGTGGCATCAGGACTTCGCCTTCTACCCGCATACCAACGACGACGTTTTGGCCGTCGGCGTGATCATTGACGACATGCGGTTGGAGAACGGGCCGTTGATGGTTTTTCCCGGAACGCATCGGGGGCCCATTTTCGACCACCATGTGGACGGCGTGTTCGCGGCAGCGATGGATCTCGCGACTGCGGGACTCGATGCTGACGATGCGGTTCCCCTGATTGGGCCTGCAGGTTCAATTTCCATTCATCATGCGCGGATTGTGCATGGTTCCGCGCTCAACACCTCCGGGCGTGACCGCCGGATTCTGTTCTACGAATGCATGGCGGCCGATGCGTTTCCGGTGATGGGATCAATGACCACTTTCGGTTCACTGGAAGAGTACAACGAACGGATTCTCTGCGGTGCGCCGACGATTGAGCCTAGGCTTGACCCGGTTCCGGTCCGCATTCCTCTGCCGCTTCCGGAGGATCGGGGGTCAATCTATGAAATCCAAAAGGGTCTCAGGAACCGCGGATTTTCCGTTCACGGCAAAGACGCTGCCTGAATACGATCCATCTTGCCGTCTCGCGGGACAGAGGTTTGACTCCCGTCACCGCCCGATCCCGTCTGTTTGCCTGGATCAACCGCCGGAAGAAAGTCCCCAGGCAAATTTTTTGCCTGCTCTTTGGACAAGGGACCGTTCTACGGCAATGCGGTCACGAAGGTGCCGGATTCAGTTTGGAGTTCCGTCGGGCGCTGGCTATCCAGCGCATACGAGTGTCGATGCGTGGCCATACAGCGGATCCACTCGTTTCTTTCAGATCAGAGTCGGCTTGGATGTGCCGACGAACAGGAGCGAATTGTGATGAATGGAGCCAGAATCGGGTTCATCGGTCTGGGCCTCATGGGCTCGGCCATGGTTGGACGGCTGCAGGACAAGGGCCATTCACTGACTGTGGCGGCAAACGTCACGCGAACCGGAGTCGATGCAGCGGTGGCGCGTGGCGCATCCGAAGTCGGGACCGGCCGGGAGGTCGCTGCGGCGAGTGACGTCGTAATGCTTTGCATGGCAACGTCCGAGCAGGTTGAGAGCCGGATGCGCGGGCCGGACGGGGTAATTGCCGGGTTGGGAACACAGGCTGTCGTAATTGATTTCGGTACTTCGCTGCCTGATTCGACACGGGCGCTTGGCGCGGAGGTCGCTCAGGCAGGCGGCGCATATCTGGATGCGCCGATCGGAGGCACTCCGTCGCACGCAAAGGACGGAATGATCAACTTAATGGGTTCCGGCGACAGGGAAGCGTTTCTGCGTGTAAAACCCGTCCTTGATGACTTGGGCAAGAACGTCTTTCACCTTGGTCCGCTCGGGACTGGCCATACGGTCAAACTGATCAACAACTTCTTCGCGCAGTGCGTCGCAAACGCCATGGCGGAGGCATTTGTCATGGCCGACCGCACTGGAGTGAACCGGCAATCGCTGTATGACGTTATGTCAGCCGGCCCCCTGAAGTCCGGAATGATGGATTTCATCAAAGCCTATGCCATTGATGGTGACCCGAATATGCTTGCGTTTTCCATCAAGAACGCACTGAAAGATGTGGGATACTACCGGCGTATGTCGCGGGATGCCGATGCGGCCAGTGTCATGGCGGAATGCGCCTTTGGCGCGCTCTCTGATGCCGCTGCGCAGGGGCGAGGGGAGCAGTTGGTGCCACAGATGGTTGACTACTTTTCGTACCGCCTCAGCTCTTGAGCATTCGTGCGCTCCCGAAGACTCCGTTCGCGGGTTTCAATCGCATCGCTGGCGGAAAGTGACCGCAGCGGTCGGTTTGTGGGCCGGCTTCAGTCCTTTCAGGGCATGTGGAGACACAGAGACGGCTGTCGCAGCCAGGAGAGTCTCGGTCTCCGCGACGCTTGCTGCGGACGCTCCGGAATGTCGGATCAGTGCGGATGCCGCTCGGTTTTTCCGTGCATGTTCACTTCGATTGAGGAGTGGCGCTGGCCGTAGCGGGCGTTTGGCTTGGCGGCTGCAGGTGACCCGAATCCTCAAACCGGCTGGGACTTTGCCTTGGCCGCACTCTGAAATAATGGAATTGGCTGTGAATAGTGCTCTGGCGCTGCGCAGTAAGCGGACCAAAGGCGCAGTGTCAGTTCAGGTATGTCAGCGGGTCGACGCTGCTCTCGGCGCCCTCCCACACCTCGAAATGCAGATAGTTGGCGTTGCCGCCGATCTCGGCAATCGTCTGGCCTCGCGAAACAGTCTCACCCTCCTGAACCTTGAGGTTGTCGACATTCGCGTAGACGGTAAGCAGGTTTTCGGAATGGCGGAGAACCAGAATCGTTCCCAGGTTTGTGTCTTTGGTAATGACCGCTGCTGTGCCGTCAGCTGCGGCTCTGACCGGAGTGCCTGTATCGGCGGCGATGTCGATGCCTTCGTTCTTTCCTTTTTCGTAAGCACGGACGATGCCGCCGTCGACGGGCATTGCAAGACGTGAAGTCCGGGACGCTGCAAGAGTTGATTCCGGCTGCTCCTGGGTCAACAGAGCCGGTTCGGGCTTCTCTTCCGGTAAAGGAGTTGAGGCACTTGGCGGCACCGGTGTCAGGCTTCCTTCTCCGGGAGCTGTAGTGATCTGCTCCGTTCCGGAAGGCTCTGTAGAGGTGCCGCCTACAGGAATGATGAGATACTGGCCCTCCTTTACCGACAGCTCTGGACCAAGGCCATTCCAGTCCGCAAGCGACCGCACCGACACCTGGTACAGCCGCGCGATGGAATAGGCGGTCTCGCCTCGCACCACCTGATGGCGAATCGGTTCGGTTCCGGCCGGACGCTCGGAATGGGCGAGTGGGGACCCGGCTGTACTGGATTCCGCATCCACCCGGTCGAGCGCGTCGCCGGCAAGCACGCTGATGTCCACCTCTTCATCCGCTGGGGATGTGCCCCTGGCCGATTCCGGCAACGCGATGACTTCGCCCTCGTTAAGGCGTGTATTCGGCGTGAGGCCGTTGTAGCTTGCAAGCTCCTCGGCATCTAATCCGAGCCGGCGGGCGACGTCGGCTACGGTCTCTCCATGCTGCGCAACTGCGATCCGGTCGTTGGCCTGCGGGTCATCGTCAGCCAGATCCCGGATAGCATCGGATGTGGCCATTCCAGTTGCGGAATCCCGGAGGTCGACATCGAAGCCGTCGGAACAGGCTCCGGCCGCAAATAGACCGACGCAAAGTAATAGGACGTTCCTGGCGGAACTTAACGGGTGCTCCATCGCTCTTCCCTGTTCTTGGCCCTGTCTCAAGGCCCGGTTAATTCTTCCCCAGTCCTTCTACGAGAGGCACGAATCGGACCTGACGGAGCTCTTCATAGTCAAAACCTGTCTTGAGGCGAGTGACTTTTATCAGATGCTGGACCGTGTCCGACTGCCCGACTGGAACAACCATAATACCGCCTACCTGGAGCTGTGCCAAGAGCGGACCGGGTGGGTCTTCTGCCGCAGCTGTTACAATTATTCGCTCAAACGGCGCCTGCTCGGGCAGTCCGAAACTGCCGTCACCTGTCATTGCCGTTATGTTGTGCAAGGCCAACCGCTCAAATACCTGACGCGCCTCCTGAATGAGCGGTCTATGGCGGTCGATGGAGTACACCCGGCGGGCGAGCTGGCTGAGAACGGCGGCCTGGTAACCCGAGCCTGTCCCCACCTCAAGCACCTTGTCACGTGGCTGGACGTCAAGCGCTTGGGTCATCAGACCGACAACGGAAGGTTGGCTGATCGTTTGGCCGCAGCCGATCGGAAGCGGCATGTCCTCGTAGGCGCGGTCCGCGAAAATTCCCTGTATGAAATCCCGCCGGTCAATCGCCTCCATCGCCTCAAGGGTCCGTCTGTCGGTCACACCGCTGGAACGCAGTGAAAAAACAAGCTGCATTTTGTGTTCTGGGTCACTCGCGGTCATCGGATTGGTCCAATCGCTTCTTAAGCGCTGTCAATGCATCATGGGCCGTTAGATCGCAGCGCATCGGTGTGACGGAAATATAGTGCGAAAGGTTGGCATGCACATCCGTTCCAGGCGCAGTTGAGATATGCTGGTCACCTCCCCTGATCCAGAGAAACTTCCGCCCGGAAGGTGACTTGTGCGGCTCTACGCCGAACGACGTGTTCTTGCGATAGCCTTGGGCAGCCGCCCGCACACCTTTGACAGCTGCTGCGGTCACAGGCGGGAAGTTGACGTTATAGAAAATTCCATAATCGCCGCGGCCCCAGTCTCCAATTTCAATCAGGCGACGCACGAGACCAGCTCCATGAACTCCTGCGCTCTCGAACGGATTCTCCAGACGGAAGTTTTCCGGGCCGTAGAACTGGCTGAGGGCTATCGCCCGAATTCCCTGCAGGCTTGCCTCCACCGCGGCGCCGACAGTGCCGGAATAGAGTGTGTTTTCCGCTGCGTTGTTGCCGCGGTTGACGCCGGACAGCACAAGGTCCGGGGGTTGTCCGTCGAGCACGTCGTATATTCCCGCAAGGACGCAGTCGGCGGGCGATCCTTCAGCTGCGAAGCGACATGGACCCAGTTCTGCGACCATGAATGGATGGGTGTAACTGATGCAATGACCAACTCCGGACTGTTCGAAAGCGGGAGCCACCGTCCAGACTTCACCGTCAGGTCCGGCGACCTCCTCGGCGATGGCCTGCAGTACCTTCAGCCCGGGGGCATTGATTCCGTCGTCATTGGTAATAAGAATCCGCACGATTTAACAGCCTTTCTGCTTCGCATTGTCCATTAGTGCCTGCGCACGTGATTAGAGCCCTTTTCGGTCCACGCATGTCGGCCGCGCGGAAGGCGTGTCCGGTCAACACGTGACCTGCAATCCAACGGCCGGGGTCGGGGTGAATTCATGTTCCGCCGGCTGGGCGCATTCAACCATACACGCTGAGGTGGTTCACGGTGTCCCCTCGGCGGCCCTTTCATCGCGCTGGCGGCGAATCGCGCTGCGCTTGGTGGTTATCGACGCCGAGATGACACCGACTGTAACGATGGCGATCAGAATTGTGGAAAGCGCGTTGATTTCAGGTGAGACTCCGAGGCGTACGGCAGAGAAGATCTTGATAGGTAGCGTGGTGGCGGATGGGCCTGAGGTAAACGATGCGATCACCAGATCGTCAAGCGACAGCGTGAATGCCAGCAGCCAGCCGGAAACAACCGCAGGCGCGATGATCGGAAGAGTGACAAGGCGAAAGGCCTCAAATGGGGTACAGCCAAGGTCAAGCGCGGCCTCTTCGAGGGATTGGTCGAAAGTAACCAGGCGCGATGAGACAACGACTGAAACGTAACACATCGAAAACGTGGTATGCGCCAGCACAATCGTGAAGATTCCCCGATCAAGCCCAATGCCGATGAACAGCAGCAGCAGCGAGAGGCCGGTGATCACTTCCGGCATGACGAGCGGTGCGTAGATGATGCCCGAAAACAGCGTCCGACCGGGAAAGCGGCCGGCCCGGACCAGAACATGGGCCGCCATGGTGCCGAGTACTGTTGCAAGGGTCGAGGAAAGGAAAGCGACCTGCAGGGTAACCCAGGCCGCGTCAAGGAAAGCTTCGTTGCGGAGCAGTTCCCCATACCACTTGGTGGAGAATCCGGCCCAGACGGTGACAAGCTTCGACGCATTGAAACTGTAAACCACGAGAATCACCATCGGAAGGTACAGGAACGCCAGACCCAGCGTCAGCGACGTGGCGTTGAACCAGCTGAAGCGTCTCACCGTTCTGCCTCCCGCTGCCTCTGTTCGTTGCGCTGGAAGATGATGATCGGTACGATCAGGATCAGAAGAAGGACGATGGCGACGGCGCTGGCGACAGGCCAGTCGCGGTTCGAGAAGAATTCCTCCCAAAGCACCTTGCCGATCATGAGGGTGCGCGAGCCGCCGAGCAGGGACGGAATCACGAATTCCCCGATCGTCGGAATGAAAACAAGGAAACAGCCCGCGATGATGCCCGGACGGGAAAGCGGGATCGTGACAAGCCAGAAAGCCTGAAGCCTGGAACAGCCAAGATCCTCGGCGGCTTCAAGAAGCGAGTCATCCATGCGGCCAAGAGACGCGTAGATCGGCAGTATCATGAACGGAAGGTAAGTGTAGACGATGCCGATATAGACAGCGACATTCGTGTTCAGAATCGTAAGCGGACTGCTGATGACGCCCAAGCCAATAAGAAGCTGGTTGAGATATCCCTCCTGGCTGAGGATGCCCATCCAAGAATAAACGCGGATGAGGAAGCTGGTCCAGAACGGCAGGATCACCAGCATTAGCAGCGTCGGTCGCCAGCGTTCAGCGGCGCGGGCCATGGCATAGGCGATCGGATAGCCGGCAAGCAGGGCCAGAAGCGTTGAAAGCGCAGCGATCCGAAGGCTTGAAAGATAGGCCTTCCAATAGAGGGCATCGGTCGTGAGAAACGCGAAGTTCTCCAGATCGAGTCCGGAAAGGAATGCGCGGATGCCGGCCCAGCCAGCCGAAAGGTCAAACTGCGGCAGATATGGCGGCCGGGCGAGAGCTGTGTCCGAGAGCGAGATTTTCAGGACGATGGCAAACGGTACCAGAAATAGCGCAAGCAGCCAAAGATAGGGTATTGCGATGACCAGGAACCGGCGCATCAGCCGGGGTTCCCTTGAGTTCTCAAGATTGAATCTCGCGTCATGCTTCAGCGCTCAAGGACTATTCCCGCCGATTCGGACCAGTGGAGCCAGACATTGTCTTCCCATGTGAACTCCTGCCGGGTGACACGGTCGGTATTGGCGGTCTGTGCCTTGATCACCTGGCCTCCCGGGATCTCGACATGATAGGTTGACACGTTGCCCAGATAGGCGATGTCAAGCACCTTGCCCGGCACCGCGTTTGCGGAGCCGTCGGGCTGGCCGGACGAGATAGACACTTTTTCCGGCCTGATCGCGACATACGCGGTGGCGCCCTTTTCCAGTTTCAGTCCGGTTGCGCATCTGAGCGATGGCTGGCCCTCGGCCCAGTCAATGCTTACAGTTCCGTCTTCGGGCACGGCGCGGCCTTCCACGATGTTCACGTCTCCGATGAAATCAGCGACATATGTGGAATTGGGGGCTTCGTAGATCTCGGTCGGGGTCGCGACCTGGGCGATCCTTCCATGATCCATGACGGCAACGCGGGTTGCGACCGTCATCGCCTCTTCCTGGTCATGCGTGACAATCACGAAGGTTGTTCCGGTCTTTTCCTGAATGTCCATCAGCTCGAACTGCGTCTCGCGCCGCAGTTTCTTGTCGAGTGCGCCAAGGGGCTCGTCGAGGAGCAGGAGTTTCGGCGCCTTGGCGAGCGCGCGCGCAAGCGCCACCCGCTGCCTTTGCCCGCCCGAAATCTGATGAGGCTTTCGGTTGGCGAAGTCATTCAGCTGCACGAGCGCGATCATTTCTTCGGTGCGGGCCTTGATTTCGTCCGCGGGCAGCCGGTCGCGCCGCAGTCCGAAGGCGATGTTGTCAAACACGGACAGGTGCGGAAACAGAGCGTAAGACTGAAACATCATGTTGGTCGAACGCTTGTTGGGCGGCGTGCCGGCTAGATCCTGCCCGTCGAGGTGTATGGAGCCTTCGGTCGGAGTTTCGAAGCCTGCGAGAATACGCATGAGCGTTGTCTTTCCGCAGCCCGACGGGCCGAGCAGCGCGAAAAACTCGCTTTCAAAAATGTCGAGGTCAATCCTGTCGATAGCCGTGAAACTGCCGAACCGTTTGGTGACACCCTTGAACCGGATCAGGGGCTTGGCGCCGGGATCATCCCAGGCGGCAGTATCTGCGGGAGCGTTCATCAGTGCATGTTCCTGTCTTCGGAACAGTTCTGGGCCGTTCCGGCCCGGAGCTTCTGCGGACGACCGCCCCACCGCGCGGACGGGGCGGTCATTGCCAGGTCAGGTACCCGATTTGACCCGTGTCCACATGCGCGTGACAGTCCGTTGCACGCCTGGTGGATAAGGAGTGGTCGTGTAAAGCGTTTCCAGCATTTCCTCAGTCGGATAGATTGCCGGGTCGCCGATCACGTCCTCGGCCAGGAACTCCTGGCTCGCGAGATTGCCATTGGCGTAATAGACGTAGTTCGATGCCGCGGCCATGTTCTCAGCGTCAAGGATGAAGTTCAGGAACTGGTGCGCGCCGTCCGGGTTCGGTGCGTCGACCGGGATCGCCATCTGGTCGAACCACATGAGCGAGCCTTCCTTGACAGCATTGTAAACGATCTCAACGCCGTTTCCTGCCTCAATGGCGCGGTCGCGCGCCTGAAGCACATCGCCCGACCAGCCGGTCGCCACGCAGATGTCGCCGTTGGCCAACGCATTGATGTAGTCGGATGAGTGGAATTTCTGGATATATGGCCGCACTGCCTGAAGTATGGGTTCCGCTTTTGCGATGGTCTCCGGGTCGTGGCTGTCCGGGTCTTCCCCGAGGTACTTCAGCGCCGCCGGGATCAACTCCGTCGGTGCGTCCAGGAAATGTACGCCGCATTCGGCAAGGGCTTCCATGTTCGCGGGATCGAAGACAAGCGCGAGGCTGTCAATGGGGGCGTCTTCGCCGAGGATAGCCTTGACCTTGCCGACGTTTACCCCAAGCCCTGTTGTGCCCCACATGTAGTTTATTGAATGCTCGTTGCCTGGGTCATAGGCGGCGGAGCGCTCCGCGACGACATCCCAGATGTTTTTGTGGTTCGGCAGCTTTGACAGATCGAGCGGCTGGAACGCTCCGACGGAAATCTGGCGCATGAGAAAGGTGCCTGACGGCACGACGACATCGTAGCCGGAACCGCCGGCAAGAAGCTTGGTCTCGAGCAGTTCATTGGAATCGTAGACGTCGTAGATCAGGTCCAGTCCGGTTTCCTCCTCAAATTTCGTCAGGAGCTCTTCGTCGATGTAATCCGACCAGTTATAGACTCTGACCTCATCGGCCTGGGCCGACGCTGCGGCCAATGACGCGGCAAGAAGTGATGCGAGGGTGCGATGCATGGTGGACTCCTTTGATCGTGGAAACGTTGCTCTCAGTGTCTCGATCCGGCCATCTGAACACAGTAACCGCAGTTCAGTATGGCTGTAGGCTGGATCGATGTCTAGACTGAACTTCACGAAGCTGGCAGACAGGGGTTCTCCGTGATTCCAGCGGGTTACGGGCGGAACCGGCTGATCCTGCCTGCCATTTACATGGCAACACCCGATGCCGGATCGATTTCCAGCAGCCCGAAGGCCCTGTCCTGCAGCGGCGTCGGCCTCGCCAGCATGGTGAA
>JAJEAY010000147.1 GCA_022824145.1 Rhodobacter sp.
ATGCGGTCGGGCCGTTCCGGACGCGCATGGCTGATGCCCGGGCGGCTGATGCCCGTTTTCGGGAAGGTCGGCGAAGGGCGGGAGCGGGCGGTTCGAGCCTGGCGGGAGCGGTTACGGCCCGCCGGCGAGCATGTCGGCGAGCTCCGGCTTCTTCATGTCCTCCGACATGGCGAGATAGAGGGTCCGCCAGTCCGGAATGAACGAAAAGAAAATCTACCGGGAATTGCTGCCGTATAGCACTCCGTTTGCCGCCGATTCCCTCGCGGCCTCACCGATGCGCTGCACCATCAACCGTCATCCAATGTGGCAAGTACGGGATGCGGCACGCCGGTCGACAGAAAGGCATCAAGTTCCAGTCTGTAGATTTCGGCAAACCGCTCCTGCCATGTCGCAAGCCTGTTTCCGGGCCGCATCCATTGCCCATCGGCCTGAATGATCGTTCCCACCGGATCCTGATAGCTTGTCAGCAGCTTTTCGGAACCATGAATCTCAATGCGTTCGTCCTGTCCATAGGCTACTCTCCAGTTGAAGTAGAAACGTCCTAATAAGCCGCTTCGGATCCGCATTTAGATGACGGCGATGTCGTGCTCACCTACATCCCTGAATGCCGGATCGACAAGAACAGAGCCCATGGCGATCGGTTCCTCCGGCTCTTTGCCGGAGATCCATCGTGCAAGATCAAAAAATGGCTGCCCTTTTCGTCGAACAGCCCGCCTGATGTCCGGCTGAACTCGACTGTCGGAGGTGCAATGCTTCTGGACGTGAAACAGAGCAGTTCGCACTGTCCTATCCCGCCCGCCAGAACTGCATCGCGCATGGACGCATTCTGGCGATCGAATCTGCGGTTCAGAGCGGTGGCGGCGATCCATAAACCACCTGCGCGCAGGCGCGAGGCGGCGTAGGAGATTGAAGATCTTGAATCTGAAAAGATCCTCGCAGTCTATCCCGAAGACAGGATCCGAAACCGGCGGACAAGTCTGCGTTTGATCGCTGCAGCTGTGGATGCAGCTGTGGAGGCCGGTGTGAAGCCTGATGATCTGCTTCAGGCGGTCAAAGCCTATGCCAAGGAGAGAGGGGGCTACACGCGCAGCAAGGTTTGTTTCTCCGACAACTGGTTCAAGATGCGCCGGTGGGAAAGGGGACTCACGCAGATACAGGCTGATCGCGAGAAGGCGCGAGAGGTCGGAGCCAAAGACCGTGCGGGTTTCGCCGAGTGGCTCCATAAGCGCCATCCTCTGTGCCGCCATATCACCACCAGGCAGATCAAGGACTTGATCGCGTCAAAGCTGGTGACGCCTGAGCAGGTGCGCGCTGCGGGGTTGCAGGTGTGAGTGCAATTCATGAATTACGCTATGGCGTAAAATTTGTATATTTACGTTGCAGCGTAATTTGCTTTGGTTTACGCTGCGCCGTAAAAGGAGCCACGTCATGGATCTCACAGCACGAACGGCCGAACAAATCGGCGAGGCACTCCGCCAGACGCGAAAGGCGCGCGGCTGGACCCAAAGCGATATCAGCGCGCGCACGAATTTGCGCGTCGCGACGATTTCGTCTCTCGAGAATGGTGATGCCGGAACCAAGCTTGCCACGGTGCTCGCTGTCATGGCTGCGCTTGCACTTGAGTTTCGCTTGGTGGAGCGCGGTGGCTCGCTAGAGATTGAGGACATCTTCTGATGGCGAAACGCAGGCGTAGTGGCACGATGCAGGTGCTTCTGAATGGAAGGCTGGTGGGGGC
This sequence comes from Rhodobacter sp., assembly GCA_022824145.1. Taxonomy (GTDB): domain Bacteria; phylum Pseudomonadota; class Alphaproteobacteria; order Rhodobacterales; family Rhodobacteraceae; genus JAPOUP01. Next base: position 1,736 of record JAJEAY010000147.1, read on the forward strand.
ATTGCGCCTCGCTGGCTCGGGCGCGGTCAGCTTCATTTACGATCAGGACTGGCTGTCGTGGGAACACGCCATGCCTATCTCGTTGTCACTGCCTTTGCGCGAAGAGGCGCACCAAGGCGGTCCTGTCATTGCCTACCTTGAAAACCTGCTGCCGGACAATCAGGCGATACGCGAGCGCATTGCCGCTCGGGTGCGTGCAGGCGGCACGGACGCGTGGCACATGTTGGAAAGGATCGGGCGCGATTGCGTGGGGGCCTTGCAGTTCGTTTCGGGTGAGGTGCCCGAGTTTGGCGCGCCCGAAGGAAAACCCGTGTCTGAGGCGCAGATTGCGGATATGCTGCGCAACTTGGCAAGCGCCCCTCTTGGAATGGAAGATGAAGACGACTTTCGCATTTCGATCGCAGGGGCGCAGGAGAAAACAGCGCTGCTTCGGCGCGCGGGAACGTGGATACGTCCATCGGGGCTTACCCCCACAACCCATATCCTCAAGACCCAACTCGGCGTTCTGCCCACTGGGATCGATTTGTCCGACAGTGTCGAGAACGAATTCTTTTGCATGAGCTTTTGCCGCGCTATGGGCATGGATGTGGCCGAGGTCGAGATTGCTGACTTTGAGGACGTGCGCAGCCTTGTGGTGACACGGTTTGATCGGCGATGGACCAAGGATGGCCGGTTGATCCGCCTCCCTCAGGAAGACTTTTGCCAAGCGCTCACAGTCCCGCCCAGCCAGAAATACCAAGCGGATGGCGGGCCGGGGATCACCGAAGGAATCGGGTTGCTGACCGGTAGTGATGACCCCGAGGTAGATCAGCGTGCGTTCTTCCGTGCGCAGGTTCTGTTTTGGCTCTTGGGAGCGACAGACGGGCACGCCAAGAATTTTAGCATCGCATTGCGCCCTGGCGGGTTCCGCATGACCCCACTCTACGATGTGCTGAGTGCCCAGAAAGCGGTGGATGACGGTCAAATCCGCCAGAACCGGATGCGCCTCGCGATGGCGGTGGACAGGCACTATCGGATCAATGAGGTGGTGCCACGCCATTTCCCGCAGGCTGCCAAGTCGGCGGGCTTTGGTGTCGCGCTAGCGGAAGAGGTATTGTCGAACATCGCGGCAGAGCTTGAACCTGCCTTGGACAAGACATTCGACGATTTGCCTATCGGGTTCCCGCAGCCATTGGCGGAAGCCATCATCGCGGGCGTGCGACGTCGCGCGGCTGCCTTTCATGCCGCATGATCCGCAGATCATATTTCCACTTTATGGCCTGTAGATCATACCTACTTCGAGCAATCGGCAATCCCAATGCAGCATTTAAGCGGAACTTGGCACGGGGAATTTTCGCGTATGCCATTGACACTGAACGGGAATCCGTCCATTCAGGGGTGCCGGACCTGGATTTCCGGTCCCATAACATCCGCGCGAAGTTTTTTAGCGAAAGCCCTTGACTCTATAGCGAACCGCCCTGTCCTTGAGGCCGGAATGTTCCCATAACCGGTGACCGCCATGGCCTTCAACATCGAATCCGTCCCCAACCAGGCCGGAAAGCCCGCCATCCTCCTGCGCGAGGCGTGGCGGGAGGGGCGGAAGATCCACAAGAGGACCGTCGCCAACCTGTCGAGCCTGCCGCCCGAGGCCGTCGAGGGGTTCCGGGCGGTGCTGAAGGGCGCCGTCGCGGTCAGCGACATCAGCGA
>JAJEAY010000214.1 GCA_022824145.1 Rhodobacter sp.
TTTGCGCGAGGATTCCACACGGAGACGACCATGCCGTTTCTTGCCGCGACACTTGATCGCGTGAAGCCATCTCCCACTATCTCCATTTCAACCAAAGCCGCGGAAATGAAGGCCGCCGGACAGGACGTTATCAGCCTTAGCGCAGGTGAGCCCGACTTCGATACGCCGAGTAACGTCAAGGACGCCGCCGTCGCGGCGATAGCCGCCGGAAAGACAAAATACACCGCCCCTGACGGGATGCCGGAACTCAAGCAGGCTATCTGCGAAAAATTCAGGCGGGAGAACGGGCTCGACTACACGATCGCCCAGATATCGGTAGGCACCGGTGGCAAGCAAATCCTTTACAACGCATTGATGGCAACCCTGAATCCTGGCGACGAAGTCATCATCCCTGCCCCCTATTGGGTCAGCTATCCAGACATGGTTCTCCTGGCTGGCGGCGAGCCAGTCATTGCAAAGACCCATATGAATTCCGGTTACAGGCTGACGCCCGACCAACTGGAAAACAGGATCACAAAACACACCAAGTGGCTGATCTTGAATTCGCCGTCTAACCCGACAGGATCCGGCTATTCCCGAGCGGAACTGAAAGAACTCACAGATGTTCTGATGCGGCATCCGCAGGTTTGGGTATTGACGGATGACATATATGAGCACATCGCTTTCGATTCCTTTGAATTCAGCACTCCAGCACAGGTTGAGCCCGGTCTCCACGATCGTACATTGACAGTCAACGGAGTGTCGAAAGCCTATGCAATGACAGGCTGGCGCATTGGTTACGCGGGCGGACCGCAGAATCTGATCGCTGCGATGAGGAAGATACAGTCGCAGTCAACCTCAAATCCCTGCACGATCAGCCAATGGGCCGCGGTCGAGGCATTGCAGGGTTCACAGGAGTTCATCGCCCGGAATAACAAGGTCTTCCTTAGGCGCCGCGATCTCGTGGTCGGAATGCTCAACGAGGCAAGGGGAGTGCATTGCCCCAAACCCGACGGCGCGTTCTATGTCTATCCTGACATTGCAGACTGCATCGGAAAGACCACTGAACGCGGTGCGCTCATCAAGAGCGACGAGGATTTCGCCACAGCGCTGCTGGATGAACAGGGAGTTGCGGTCGTGTTTGGCGCGGCATTTGGCCTATCCCCGAATTTCCGGGTCAGCTACGCAACTTCTGATGACACGCTTCTTGACGCCTGCAGCCGTATCCAGAACTTCTGCGCCTTGCTTCGATAGCGTGGCATGGCAGACCAGGGTTCAGAACCGGACGAGATCAAACGGGAAGGCGGGACACGACGTGCGTCCAGAACCGGTGCATCATCAGCGCCGCAGCACAGAACAGACCTACTACGAGACCTAGCCAGACCCCTACGCCGTCCCAGCCTATCCAGAATCCAATGACGTAGCACGAAGGGACGCCAATCAGCCAATAGGAAACCACTGCGTGTACCATCGGAACTTTGGTGTCCTGGACTCCTCTAAGCAAACCAAGGGCGACAACCTGCGCGCCATCGACAAGCTGAAAAAGCGCCGCCACAGCCAGGAGCGATACGCCGATGGCCACAATCGCGGAGCGGTCAGGGTCGTCGGCATCAAGAAAGATACCCAGCAGCAGTTCGGGCACGGTCAGGTAAACGGCCATGGTCAGCAGGGCAAACACCGCCGACACTGCCACGGTCACTTTCGCGCCATCCCGCAACGACTCTCCATCCTTTCGACCAACCGCCTGTCCAACCCGCACGGTTGCCGCCTGACTGATGCCAAGGTGCACCACAAAGGTTGTGGCTGCGAGCTGAATTGCAATTCCATGAGCGGCCAGAGACAGGGCGCCAACCCAGCCCATCATCAGGGCTGTCGCTGAAAACAGACCGCTTTCTGCCAGGTTTGTGAGACCGATCGGCCAACCGAGCTGGAAAACGCGCCGGAATCCTTCGGGATCAGGACGCCAAAGGCGTTGAAAAAGTGCGTATTGCGGCGTGGCCATCGCGCAGTAAACAATCACGACGATCAAGGTCGCGACCTGCATTGTGGCGGAAGCGATCGCAGCACCCACCAGTCCGAGCTCAGGTGCACCGAAATTTCCGAATATCAAGGCATAGTTCAGTAACCCGTTCAATACCGCGGCGAAGACAGTTATCCACAGCACGACCTGGGTCCGCTCAAGCGCGGCAAGGTAGCTCTTCAGCACCATCACGATGAGCGACGGAGCCATGCCGACGGAAAGGATCATAAGGTATCGTGATGCAAGCTCGCCGATTAGTGGATCTTGTCCAAGCAGCGAAAATATGTGTTCCGACCAGATCATGAGCGGCATCACCGCGATGCCGTACAGTGCTGAGATCCACACTCCCATCCTTGTCACCCGCCGGACCTGAGCGGGATTCTCTTCGGCCACCGCCGAAGCCACCATAGGGAGCACTCCGAACGCGAATCCGGACCCCATGATGAACAGAACGAACGCGAAGGACCATCCAAGCGTTACAGCGGCCAAGGACTCAACACTGTAACGACCAAGCATGATGTTGTCGGTTGCGGAAATGGCGATCTGGGCCAAATGACTGCCGACGAGTGGCAATCCTAGCGCCAGCAGCGAAACAGCGTGGCTCGCATATGTCTGGCGGCTATTCATTTGGGCCGCTTATGTCAGAAGTTGGGTTCCCGCAACCGCATTCGTTTTCGCCACCGGAGCATTCTAAACTGAATTACATGGATTCAATTAAACGTCGATTTTGCATCCGTGACCCGCACGTCCGAGATCGAAGCTGGCAGGAGTTCGCCAAAATCTGTTCCGGCAGACGTCCCGAAAGATGCAGGTAAATCCACCGATACTGACCGCTTTATCTATGTATTGGCTGTGGCAAAGATCGTCGGAGTTCGGACGCCATGGGAGCATCATCGGCCGTTTCGTGATGCGTTTGGCGGCAATCCGGTAACCATCATTTCCTTTCGGGACATGATCCTGGACATCCAGAGGCAGGCCACGACGACACTTGCCGCCTCAGAGGTTGGGCGCATGCTTCAACTGTTCCAGGTTGCAGGAATTCACGTTGACGCTGACTGATACGGTCTGTCAGCAGAGCCGAATGCGCCAGACCTCAAGTCAGTCGGCGGCCCCAAAGAGGGATCGGCACTCTGCCCAAGGAGGCCGCTGAATCCGGAAAACCCGAGTACACCCAATCACAGACTCGCGGCGCAGCGTGTTTCACTCGGCTCGCTGCAACCTCACAGAGCGCCCCAACGGCGTTCCAACAAATCCGGACGTGTCAATTCTGTGTCTCTGGCGTCATCATACCCATCGCGGCGCCAGTCGGATCCTGCAGAATCACTATCCGACCGGTGCCCGGAACTTCGAATGGATCCCGGAGCACCTTGCCTCCCGCAGACTTGGTGGCAGCCATAGCCGCGTCCAAGTCGTCAACCGCGAAATAGCTGAACCAGTGAGCTGGCACTCCCTCGAGGTGAGTCATGGAAGACATATCCATGATTCCAGCCACCGGCTGGCCGCCCTTCTTGGCAAGGTGATAGGTGCCCAAGCCGTCCATCATCTCCATTGTGTCGAAGGTCCAGCCGCAGACGTCGCCATAGTACCCAATTGCTCCTTCGACATCACGGGTCATGAGCTCGGTCCACCAGACCATCCCATGCGTGTCAGACATCATTTCACCTCTTGAACAGGCTTTTGCCGTTTCAATGATTCAACCCAGCCGAATCGCTGCGTCAGCTCGTCCACTGTTGCTTCACAAGATCATTTGTCAAGCTGTAGCTCGGGATGAAGGGAGTCTGTCAATGTCTGTACGGGTATGTGTCTTCGATGCCTATGGCACACTGTTCGACGTGGCAGCCGCAGCGCGCGAAGCTGCCATGGAACCAGGACGTGGCGAATTCGCGGCTGTTTGGCAGCGGGTCGCATCCGACTGGCGGGCTAAGCAGCTGCAATATACCTGGCTGCGAGCTGTTGCGGATGCACACTCTGACTTCTGGGCTGTCACCCAAGATGGTCTTGACTGGGCGCTTGAGGCGTCGGGTCTCGACGACCCCGAACTTCGGGAGCGGTTGCTGGGATTGTATTTCGAGCTTTCGGCTTATCCGGAAGTTCCAAAGGCACTGGCTGACCTCCGCAAAGCAGGGTTTGCCACGGCCATCCTTTCAAACGGGGAACCGGAAATGCTTGCGGGTGCGGTGGAGAGCGCTGGAATCGCCGACTTGCTTGACGCTGTTCTAAGCGTTGAGGACGTCGGCGTCTTCAAGCCCCATAGAACGGTATACGAACTGGTTGGCCAACGCTTCGGCACGAATCCGGATGAGGTTCTGTTCGTCTCGTCGAACGGATGGGACGCAGCCCATGCGGCAGGGTTCGGGTTCCGGTCGGTCTGGGTCAACCGTGCAGGCGAGCCCGTGGACCGGCTGCCTTGGAAACCGGAACATGTACTGTCGGACCTTTCCGCAGTCCCCAACATTGCAGGTGCAGGATGATCCGCAAATTCCAGACCAATGACGGCTTGACGCTTGCGTTCCGGGACGAAGGTGAAGGTCTTCCTCTTCTGTGCCTTTCAGGCCTCACCAGAAACTCTTTGGACTTTGATTACATTGCACCGCATCTGTCAGGTGTTCGCATGATACGGCCGGATTATCGGGGTCGAGGCGAATCAGAGTGGGCTGACCCGTCCACTTACACCGTTGCGGTCGAATCACTGGACGCGCTGGCACTTCTGGATCACCTGGAAGTGGATTCAGCCGCCGTCCTGGGAACCTCACGGGGAGGATTGATCGCAATGACTCTGGCGGCCACATCGAAACACCGGCTGCTTGGCGTTTGCCTGAATGATATCGGGCCGGTGGTCGAAAGGAACGGGATCGAGCATATCCGAAGCTATATCGGGAAAAATCCGCCGCCTGTTTCGTTTCATGAAATTGCAAAATCCTTGGCAGAGCTAACGAGGGGGTTCAGCAACGTTCCGGAAGACCGATGGTGGCAGGAGGCGCAAAGACGATTCATAGTCAAGTCAACCGGGGTATTCATCAACTATGACCCCGACCTCGCCAGGATATTCGATGACCCGCCTGAAGGCGCCTCGGCGGTCGCACCGGATCTCTGGCCGATGTTCGATGCGCTGGACGGATTGCCTCTCGCGCTAGTGCGGGGGGTGAATTCCAATATCCTGTCGGCTTCGACAGCTGCTGAAATGCGCCGCCGCCGTCCCGACTTGACCCATGCGGAAATTCCCGATCGAGGCCATGCGCCGTTTCTGGACGAACCGGAATCGCTTGACGCCATCCGCACATGGCTGGGCAGATTGGCATGAACTTTGAGTTGATCAAAGCTGCCGAAAGGCGCCTGCAGGGACAGGCGCACCGGACACCAATGCTGAATTCGCCCTTTCTGGACCGCATCGCCGGTCGCCGGGTGCTGGTGAAGGCGGAGTGCCTTCAGCGCACAGGAAGCTTCAAGTTCCGCGGGGGTTGGTCGGCAGTGTCCGCACTGCCACAGGAACTGCGCTCAAGGGGCGTGATCGCATTTTCAAGCGGCAATCACGCACAGGGCGTGGCTCTCGCGGCAAAGCTCCATGCGACCCCAGCTGTGATCGTCATGCCCAAGGATGCCCCAAAGCTAAAGATCGACAACACGCGCGCCTTCGGTGCTGAGGTGGTGCTGTATGACCGAGCCGGTGGAGAAAGCCGCGACGCCGTAGGGGCCACGCTTGCTGAAGAACGAGGGTTAACGCTGATCCGTCCATTTGACGAACCGCAGGTGATTGCCGGACAGGGAACTGTGGGTTTGGAGATCGCCGACCAAGCCGAAGAGTTCGGCGTCAGGAATGCCGACGTGCTGGTTTGCTGTGGTGGAGGCGGGTTGACCAGTGGCATCGCGCTTGCACTGGAAGCGATGGCTCCCGGACTGAGGACAAGACCGGTCGAACCTCAGGGATTTGACGACGTAGCCCGATCATTGGCGTCCGGAAGGATCGAACGCAATGAGACGATGACCGGATCGGTGTGCGATGCGATTCTCACCGAATCTCCGGGTGAGGTCACGTTTCCCATCCTCAGGAGGCTATGCGGCCCTGGCATTGTGGTCAGTGACGATGAATGCCTTCGCGCAATGGCGGCTGCGTTTTCCCGTCTGAAGATCGTAATCGAACCCGGTGGCGCCGCTGCCTTGGCCGCCGCCCTTTATCACCCAAACATTATAGAGGGGGATACCGTTGTCGTTGTGGCGACTGGCGGTAACGTGGAAGCGTCACAGTTCGCCGAGGCGCTCACAGCCCAAGAGAAGGCGGAGTAACCGAAACGACCCTGCGCCCTCCAGTTCCAGAGTGGTATATTTCCGTGGAAAGTGAAGCTGCATATGCTGCAGTCCCGTCAAAAGTTGCAGTTCGCACTCGGTTCGATCTCGGTAAATTCTGCAGCGCTAAACAATTTTTTCAATTTGAACGCTTCCGACCGAAGAGTGGGTCTGCTGAGTCCCTCTAATTGATGACAATGGCGTTGGGGGCAAAGACTGCAGCCAAATCAATCCAGGCGAGGAACGAATTTTTTTCACAAAATATTCCATATCTCCAGAAGTCTAGCTTTGGAACGTCAAAATATTCCGAGCAAGGCACTGTCCTTCTCGATCCCGAACAGCGACAACATCGCCTGGACTTACCAACAAGTTAGATATTCCATGCTCACCGCGTTCGCCCGAATTTCGACGTCAATTCGCCCGCTTCCCAAACATCGGCCGACAAAGAAAGGTGTGCCTACCCAATCCAGCTTCGCTCAAAGGCGATGACCCAGAATCAGTACGCAACGGCTCTCGGAAACGCTTCCCGTTCCCGGGAAACGGTTTCACCGACGAAGGTGAAAACCGCAGCCGTGAACTGTCGGAAATCAGCAGGAAACCGGCCGTGCGTCTCGTGACGGCGCATTGCATCCCGCAGTCGACCGATCGAAAGGAATGCGCACACACGGTAGCGGAATCCGAAGCCGGATTTGGCACTGCGGTCGCTCCAGGAACATTTCGGCACCCTATGCAGAGTCAGCCGTTACTGGCCTGACGCATCGAATACCACTTGGTACATTAGCCTGAAGGTGCCCCAAGTGAGCGGTCAACGCCCTTTTGTCGCAGGACGGTGCGCATTGCGGGCTAACTGGAAACAATGCGCTGGGAGATGTCTCCAGATTCCGGCCAAGCCTGTCATACCGCCAGGGATCACCGCGAGATATACGAACGCGAAGCCCACCCGCCGAAACTTTCGTATCCAGCCGAGTATTTCAGCAGGATCGGGATATAAGAATTCAGGTATCAGCCGAGGTCTCTTCGGTTGTCAAGCGCCACAATGGTGTCCGTTCAGCGTACCATTGGCGTGTCAGGCCCTCATTCTTCCGATGTCAAAGTGAATCCAACCGTGAACGCGCCTAATCCGGCTGGCGCTCATTGACCGCCTTCCAGAAATGGCCAGAAAACGCTATGGGTTATGTCGATCCGGACAGGGAAAATTCACGATTTCGAGTATAGTACTGGTCATTTTCCGCAAGCTGGACCATGATGGCCGAATTCAGATCAGCAACACGTCCGAGGCGGAAAATCTCATGCGCATTGATCGGCTTACCATTTCGAATTTCAAGAATTTCAAAGAAAACACCTTCGAGTTTCATCATCACTTTACGCTGCTGGTGGGCGACAATGGTGCAGGCAAAACGGCCATCCTGGATGCGCTGCGCGTCGGCGCGGGCGCGTATTTTCTCGCAATCCCTGAGGTACCAACGCACTCGATCAAGCGGGAGTATGTTCGGCGAGTGACGCGGCGAACCGGGGAGTTCTCAACTCTTGAGGCGAATTTACCATGTGTGGTCAGCTGCGAAGGGTGCGTGCATCTGTCGGATCTTCATTGGAAGCGCGAGCTAACCTCATTGTCCGGACGAACGAATCGCATTGGAGCACAGAAACTTGTTCAATGCGCATCCGAGCATTTTCGGGAAAACAGGCCAAGCACAGACTTTCCGGTGATTCTGTCGTACGGCACCGGACGCTTGTGGGTGGAACCCCGAACTACGAAGGACTCCCGATCTGCCGTGCGTATGCCTCTTGGTAAACTATCGCGGTTTGAAGCATATCGGAACTGCCTCGACCCGGCAGTATCATCCGACCTGCTGCGTCGATGGATCAAGAAAATGGCGCTGATCTCGGTCCAGGAAAAAGGGCCTCTGAGCAGCCTCGAAGCTGTTTTCTCCGCGGTTGTGGGTTGCGTCGAGGGCGTAGAGCGAGCGCTGTACGACTTCGACCTCGACGACATCGTTCTCGATTTCGAACATGGAGAGCGCTTTCCGTTCGGCATGCTGAGCGATGGGCAACGAACCATGACTGCGCTCGCCGCCGACATCGCGCTGCGATGCGTTCAGCTGAATCCGCACCTGCGAGGGAACGCGCCAAAGGAGACCGAAGGTATCGCACTGATCGATGAACTCGACCTTCATCTACATCCGAGTTGGCAGAGGGCGGTCGTACATAATCTGACTTCCCTGTTTCCGAAGCTGCAGTTCGTGGCAACATCGCATTCACCGTTCATCGTTCAGTCGCTTGACGGGCACGGGCTAATAAACCTGAGCGACAGCGGCGTTCTTGAAAACCGAATGGAAACATACAGTATCGAAGATGTCGCCGAAGAAACTATGGGCGTAGATTCGCCGCAGCGGAGCAAACATTTTCTGGAGATGGAGGCTGCAGCCCAGCACTACTACGAGCTACTCGATCGATTGAGCGAAGACCATAGCGACGTCAAAAACGCAAAGGCAGAACTGAATCGGATAGAGGCACGTTTCTCCGACAATCCGGCATATGCCGCTTTTCTGAAACTGAACCGTTCCGCAGTTGAATAGTCAGGATCAACAAAAACAATGCGATCAATCAACCGAGGCCCGTGGCCAATTGACGGCAACGGGTCCAAAATTTCCATTTCTGACTATCGGCACGCAAGAGTCCCTCTGAATGAAAGAATCGGAGAATACTGCAGCTATTGCGAGCGGACGGGGGATCTCCATGTAGAGCATGTTGTTCCAAAGTCTGTCAACCAACATTTGGAGACGGAGTGGTCCAATCTTCTGCTCGGATGCATTAACTGTAACAGTCGAAAATCGAACAGAAATCAGTCAAGAGAAGGGTATCTTTGGCCAGACTGCGACATGACGTTCAGCGCATTCGAGTACAGGTCCGATGGAAGGGTGAACGTGGACGGGAATCTGTCACAGGACGAGTCCTGCAAGGCCAAGGCTCTGTTTGATCTTGTAGGGTTGGGCGAGATGGGCACCTCCACGGACAGGCGACCTCTCAAGAGACGCCAGGCGTGGGATCAGGCGGTCATAACTCGAAATCTAATTGACAGCGAAAATTCGCGGATGCTTGCGGTCAAGCTCGCCGTGAAGACCGGATTCTTCAGCGTTTGGATGGCAGTGTTTCAAGACGACAATGATATGCGCCAAAGATTGATAGAGGCATTTCCTGGAACTCGAATGGAATAGCAGATATTCGACTCTGTGCGAAGATCCGGACGCTGGCAGATCAACCGGCACACCCGTGATCTTCAATTCCAAGAAAAAAATGATTACCGATGGAAACCGCATTGGAATTCGGATCTCGCAAGTGTTTGGATACTGGTCAGCGTGAGTCTTTCAGCTCCGTGGGTAAATCCGTTCCCAGCTTCCTTCGTGAGTATTCGAACACCACCGGCACCTTCTAACAGCCAGATCACAAGATAGTGGTGTGCAAATGGCGAGGCCCGCTTGTTCATTGACCGGTTCCAGCACTGCCCTGCGGAATGGATGCCGCGAATCAGCCCGCTGACATCGACACCCGCACGAAGTGGCCCGGACACTCGCTGCGCCGGGAATGGTCACAGTTCAGCCGACGACTGCGTTTTTTTGAATTGATGGCATTGGGCCCTGCCGTCATTTCGGGTTTGTTGACGCTGCAAACTATTTCTGCGAATCTCACGGTCGGGAGGAAAGCGCATGCGCACTCAGGTCTGCATCGTCGGCGGCGGGCCAGCAGGCTTGCTGCTGTCCCAGTTGTTGCATCTGAAAGGGATCGACTCAGTCCTGCTAGAACAGCGCACCCAAAACTATGTGCTCAGCCGCATACGGGCAGGCGTGCTTGAACTGGGCACAGTAGACCTTCTGCGCAAAGCTGGTGTCAGCGCAAGAATGGACCGTCACGGCATCCCCCACGACGGTGTTTCCATCGCCTGCGGAAACCAGGAATTCCGAATTGACTTCAGGCAGCTTACCGGCAAGCCAGTCATGATCTGGGGCCAGACCGAATTGACAGCCGATCTCTATGACGCGCGCGATGAGCGGAATGCGCAGACCTTCTTCGAGGTTCGGGCAGTCAATCCACAGAAGGTCGACACCGACAACCCGTTTGTCACGTTCATTCACAACGGTACCGTGCATAGAATCGACTGTGAATTTGTGGCGGGCTGCGACGGATTTCACGGAGTCTGCCGCAAGGCAATTCCGGACACCGTGCGCCGCGAATACGAGAGAGCCTATCCCTTTGGCTGGTTGGGAGTGCTCAGCGAGACACCGCCAGTCAGCAGCGAACTGATCTACTCTGCCCATCCACGTGGATTTGCGCTCTGCTCCATGCGGAACCAAAGCCTGTCCCGCTACTACCTGCAGTGTCCAATGACCGATCGGACCGAGGACTGGTCCGACAACGCATTCTGGGACGAGTTAAGGCGCCGCATTCCCGAAGCCGCCGCCGATACGCTGGAAACCGGGCCAAGTATCGAGAAGTCCATTGCTCCCTTGCGGAGCTTCTTCTGTGAACCCATGAGCTGGGGACGGCTTTTCCTCGCCGGCGACTCCGCACATATCGTGCCGCCAACCGGCGCCAAAGGCCTGAACCTTGCTGCATCGGACGTCCACTACCTCTATCATGCGTTTCTGCTCCACTACCGTGAAGGGGACAGCAGCGGTCTCTCGGAATATTCTTCCAAAGCCGTCGCCCGCGTGTTGAAGGCAATGAGATTCGCTTGGTGGTTTACCAACATCATGCATCTACTGCCAGACCAGCCGGAATTCGACAGGCGGATGCAGGAAGCGGAGATTGATTTCATCAAGGACTCCGATTCGGCGCAGTCAATGCTGGCCGAAAATTACGTCGGCCTGCCCTATTGACGGAGAAAAAGCATGCGGATCGCTGACCTCGGAACAGTTCAGATAAACTACCGCGAAGACGGCGACCCCGATGGCGCACCTGTAGTGTTCGCGAACTCCTTGGGCACCGATTACAGGCTTTGGGATCCGGTGGTCCCGCTTCTGCCTCAAGGCCTGCGCATTGTCCGCTATGACAAACGGGGCCACGGACTAAGCGTCTGCCCGCCCCCACCCTATTCGATGGATTCCCTGGTCACCGATGCCGAATGCCTTCTTGATCATCTGGGCATAAAGGAGTGTCTGTTCGTCGGCCTTTCGATCGGTGGCATGACCGCTCAGGCATTGGCCGCGAAACGACCGGATCTCGTTCGCGCAATGGTGATTTCCAACACCGCTGCGAAGATCGGAACGCAGGACATCTGGCAGGACCGCATGGACACGGCGCAACGCGGCGGACTTGAGGAACTCGCCGATGGAGTAATGGAACGTTGGTTTTCCAAGGAGTTCCGTGCGTCGCCGGACCTGTTGACATGGCGGAACATGCTCGTCCGCCAGCCACTCGACGGGTATATCGGCTGTTCGGCGGCGATCCGGGACACCGACCTCTATTCACAGACCGGAGGACTGACGCTGCCTACGCTGGCCATTGCGGGAAATGTCGACGGCTCAACACCTGCGGATATGGTGCGCGAGACAGCGGATTTAATCAAGGGAAGCCGGTTCCATCTTATCCGCGGGACCGGCCATCTCCCTTGTGTCGAAAAGCCGAAGGAGTACGCCCGCATACTATCCGAGTTCATCAAGGAAACCGGCTATGCCTGACGCCGCTCCTTATGCCAGCGCCACAACTGAACGCACAGAACACCCCGGCTGCCCGTTGAAGTTAAGTCAGCTGGTCTCCCGTCGAAGACTGGCTCCGGCTACCAGACGGCGCGTCCTCGGCAACACCGATGTCGATCGGGAGTATGCGAATGGGCTAACTCCCGGAAAATGCGAAGCAGATCAAAATTCCGGCGAATTCCGCCATTTCTCGGCCGGAAGACGGAGCAGCGAATTCATCCTGCGAACCGTCAAGCAATTGCGCCACGCTGCGCGACTGACGCGAGCGGGCGTCGCAAGTCATCCTTTGGTTTCAGGCAGGCGGATTCAACGCATATCTACGGACGCGAAACCACTTTGACTAAGAGGACAACAGCGGCGATCCCGTTTTGAAGGCCCTCGATCAATGGCATCGGCGGAAAACAGGCGCTAGTTGCAAGCGAGGACAGGAGGCGGACTCCTCAAGTTTGGCATCTTTCCGCAACGCACAGATGAAGTGTATTTCTGGACATGCGGCGCCGTCCATCAATGTCCAAGCGATTGAAACAGGTGACGGGCCATTTGAACCTGCTAGCCCGACCGCCTAGACTACCACCCGTGATCAGGAGGCTTCATGACCGATCCCTGCATAATCTGTGTCGCCATTACAGGCTCCGTCCCGCAAAAGTCCGACAATCCGGCTGTGCCGATCACTGTGGCGGAACAGATCGAGTCAACGCAGGAAGCCTTTGAAGCCGGCGCGGCGATCTGCCATGCGCATGTTCGGTGCGACGACGGCAGCACGACTTCGGATCCCGACCGGTTCGCAAAGCTGAAGGAAGGAATTGAGAAGCACTGCCCCGGCATGGTGATCCAGTTCTCAACCGGTGGACGCTCAGGATCCGGGCAGGAGCGCGGCGGAATGCTCTCGTTAAGGCCGGATATGGCGTCGCTTACTGTAGGGTCGAATAACTTCCCGACCCGAGTATACGAGAATCCGCCGGATCTGGTGGATTGGCTGGCAGGCAGAATGGCTGAATATAACGTCAAGCCGGAAATCGAGGCGTTCGATCTCAGCCACATCGTGCAGGCGGCCCGCATGGCGGACCAGGGAAGGATCAAGGGGCCGCTATACGTTCAGTTCGTAATGGGCGTAAAGAACGCGATGCCGGTCGACAGGCCGATATTCGAGTTCTACATCGCTACCCTGAAACGCTTTGCCCCGGACGCAAAGTGGTGTGCTGCCGGCATCGGGGCAGGGCAGATAGTTGTGAACGAATGGTGTATCGAACAAGGTGGCCACACCCGCACCGGGTTGGAAGACAACGTCAGGCTGGACCGAACAACGCTGGCTCCGTCCAATGCGGCTCTTGTCCGGCGAACGGTGGAGTTGTGCGCCAAGCATGGCCGCCCTGTCGCGACGCCAGCCGAAGCGCGCCGGATACTGGGCCTCAGGGCCGCGTGAACGGCCAGCCAGCCTTTCGACAGCGCGGGAAGTCACAAACTGTTCGGCGATTCCGAAGCCAGTTCTCTATCCTGGAACCGGACCGGGATTCGCCCAGCCTCCTGACGGCCGGCATTGGCGCCGTGCTCACCATCGCGCCCAACCGCCATCATGCCCGACTCCGCCTGGAACTGTTTTTGTGGACCCCCACAGCCAAACTGCCGAAAACGGCGGTCATGAGTTCCGCGTGGGACGCAGCTTTGCTTCCCCGGCTCCCAGCTAAACGATCATGGTGCCCACGGCCGGACTCGAACCGGCACAGCGCATTTGCCCAGGGATTTTAAGTCCCCTGTGTCTACCAATTCCACCACGTGGGCCTGTGACGGGATCAACCCCAACTTAGACTCCGAAAACGGCAGCGGAAACAGTGAATTCATCCATCAAGATTCCCGCGGCAATCCCAACTCTGAGGAAGGCGGCCGCTGGAACACATCTCACACTCTCCACTAAATGGATCCGCTCGCAGATTGCCGTCCGACCCTTTCTATCCCTTTGTCTTGATTCGGCGATCACGCCTGCCGCTGCGACAGCTGGCGAAAATGTTCCCCGCATCACCCAACACGGAATTGACTCTCACTTGACCGAAATTGCGCTATCATGGGAATCATAGGAAGCGAAGGAGGTCTCCAATGCCCGACACAGACCTCGGATCCCTGCGCCAACGCATTGACAGTGACAAGTATGCTGACGAGGCAAAGGCAATTGCCGAACTCAGGGAACTGTCTGGCCTTTCGAAGCAGGACCGCGACAAAATCCACGCCCGGGCGGTTGAATTCGTCCGCCATGCCCGAGAAGCGTCACGCCCGTCGCTGATGGAGGCGTTTCTGGCCGAGTACGGGCTGTCCACCGATGAAGGTGTGGCGCTGATGTGCCTCGCCGAAGCAATGCTTCGGGTTCCTGACGCAAAGACTGTCGATGCGTTGATCGAGGATAAGATCGTGCCGTCCGACTGGGGCAGGCATCTCGGCCATAGCTCATCGCCCCTGGTAAACGCATCGACATGGGCCATGATGCTGACTGGCCGGATGCTTGACCACCACCATCCCGGAATCGCGGGAGCGCTGCGCGGACTGATCCGGCATCTTGGCGAACCCGTGGTGCGCACTGCAGTCGTGCGCGCCATGCACATATTGGGCAATCAGTTTGTTCTCGCCGAAACGGCGGAGGAAGCCATACGCCGTTCAAAGACCATGGAAGTCCGTGGTTATTTTTACTCCTACGATATGCTGGGAGAAGCCGCTCGCACAGAAGCGGACGCGCAAAGGTACTTCGAATCATACGCCAACGCTATCAGCGCGATCTCTGATTCATGCCGAAATGCCGACATTCGCTGCAATCCTGGAATTTCGGTCAAGCTCTCCGCGCTCCATCCCCGCTTCGAGGAATTGCATCGGGGCAAGATTCTTGTCGATCTCCCGCCTCGCCTGCTTGAGCTGGCAAGAATGGCGAAGTCAGCCAATATGGGACTCAACATAGACGCTGAAGAGGCGGACCGGCTGTCGCTTGGTCTGGACGTAGCCGAGGCGACACTGCGTGACAGGAGTCTCGCGGGCTGGGACGGGTTCGGGATCGCGGTTCAGGCATATGGACCGCGTGCCGGGCCGGTACTCGACTGGTTTCACGCATTCGCCGAATCCCTGGACCGCCGCCTTATGGTGAGACTGGTCAAGGGCGCCTATTGGGATACCGAGATAAAGCTGGCCCAAGTCAAGGGGGTAGACGGATTTCCCGTCTTCACCGCAAAGTCAGGGACAGACATAAGCTACATTGCGAATGCACGCAGGCTGCTGCGCATGACCGATCGAATCTTTCCGCAGTTCGCAACACACAATGCCCACACCATCGCTGCCATCCTCCACCTGGCTGGCCCCCACGACGCATTTGAGTTACAGAGACTGCACGGTATGGGCGAACGGCTCCACCAGCTCGTGCGCGACGCGAATGGAACGCATTGCCGAATTTACGCGCCGGTCGGCGAACACCGCGACCTCCTTGCCTATCTAGTCAGGCGCCTTCTGGAAAACGGCGCCAACAGCTCCTTTGTCAACCAGATCGCGAATGAGGAAATACCGCCGGAGGCAGTGGCCACCGATCCATTCGCGTTGATCACGACATCACCAAAACTCCCAAGCGGCCCGGAACTCTACCGGCCCGAACGCGTTAACTCGCATGGATGGGACATCGAGCACCGTCCACAGCTCGACCGAATCGAGGCGAGAAGGTCAGTCTTCGCGGAAACAGTCTTCACCGCCGAACCGATTCTGGTCTGTGAACCAGACCCCGAAGCCAAGCACAGCATCCACAACCCCGCCAAACCGGATGATCTGGTAGGTGAAGTCCGCGATGCTACCTGTGAAGACGTCAAGCGCGCGATTGAATCCGGACGTATCTGGGATGTTCCGGCATCGAAGCGCGCGTTCATCCTCAACCAGGCCGCAGATCTATATGAAGCCGAAGCTCCCAGCCTGCTCGCGCTGCTCGCGCGCGAGGCGGGAAAGACCTTGGGCGACGCCGTCAGCGAATTGCGGGAGGCTGTTGACTTCCTGCGCTACTATGCCGCCAACGCACAGGACGGCTTTGGCGCTCGCGGTCTGTTCACATGCATCAGCCCATGGAACTTCCCGCTTGCAATTTTCACTGGCCAGATCGCCGGTGCGCTCGCCTGTGGAAACGGAGTACTGGCAAAACCTGCTGAACAGACTCCGCTCATCGCCTATGCAGCCGTGTCCCTGCTGCATCGTGCCGGAGTGCCACGCGCAGCACTTCAGTTTATCCCGGGTGACGGCGGGACCATCGGCGAGGCGTTGACTGGGGACAGGCGCATTGCAGGAATTGCCTTCACCGGCTCGACCGATACGGCTCGGTTGATCAACCTCAGATTGGCTGAGTGCCTGGATCCAGGCACCCCGTTGGTCGCCGAAACCGGCGGGATAAACGCAATGATCGTGGACTCCACGGCGCTTCCCGAACAGGCGAGCAGGGATGTGATTCAAAGTGCGTTCCAGTCTGCGGGCCAGCGCTGTTCTGCTCTTCGCTGTCTCTATGTGCAGGATGTGATCGCTGCTGACTTCACGGAAATGCTGTTCGGTGCAATGGATTCCCTCGTCCTCGGCGATCCCTGGGACTTCGCCACGGACGTTGGACCGGTAATCAATTCCGAAGCGCAGGCGGCAATCAATGCTTATCTGGAGTCCGCAAGGGCAAACGGAACCATAGTGAAGGAACTGAAGCCACCGGAATCCGGATGCTTCATTGGTCCTTCAGTGGTCAAGGTCAATGGAATACGTGAGATAGAACGGGAAGTCTTCGGTCCTGTGCTCCATCTGGCAACATACAGTGCGGATCAGATCGGTTCGGTACTCGACGACATTGCGCATTCCGGTTTTGGCCTCACCTTTGGGCTGCACACCCGAATTGACGCCCGCGTGCAGCAGATCGTCGAGCGACTTCCGGTAGGAAACATCTATGTTAACCGAAACCAGATCGGCGCTGTTGTCGGAAGCCAGCCGTTTGGTGGAGAGGGGCTTTCCGGAACCGGCCCGAAGGCCGGCGGACCGCTTTATCTCTCGCGCTTCAGCGATCCAGGCAGCGAACGCTCCATGGGAAAGCCAACCAGTGGGATCGAAGTCGACAGACTGCAGAATCGGATCGATTCCGTCCCCAACTATCGGAAATCGAACGACGTTCTGGATATGCCAGGACCGACCGGCGAATCGAACCGTCTCTCGTATTTTGCGCGGGATCCGGTACTCTGTCTTGGACCTGGCGAAGAGTCGGCCGCAAAGCAGTCTGAAGACGTGTCACGACTGGGTGGAATCGCCGTTGCGGTTCCCGAGGCAGTCAGAAGTGATGCGCTTGCGAAAGTATCAGGGTTTTCCGGCGCGGTCTGGTGGGGTGACGTTGATACCGCCCGTGGCTATGCAAGGGCTCTGGCAGCCAGGCCTGGGCAGATTCTGCGGCTCATTACAGGCGCAATTACCAAATCCGATGTCATTCTGGAACGCCATGTCTGTGTCGATTCAACCGCTTCCGGAGGAAACGTTGCGCTTCTTGCTGTGACCTCCTCAACTTGATCCAGGTGCGCTGGGCCTGACACTTCACCGACCGCAAGAACGGACACCGCAATGTTCCTTCCGATTCGCGACCACAATCCATCGGAAAAGACCCCTGTAGTCACGATCAGCTTGATCGCCATAAACGTTCTGGTCTTTCTCGGTTACCACTTTCGACTTTCAGGCCAGGAACTGGCCTGGTTTTACGCTCAGTGGGCACTTGTGCCGGATCTGGTCTCTCAGGGATACAGTCCGCATACATTTCTGACCTCGATGTTCCTGCACGGCGGCATACTGCATCTCGGTGGCAACATGCTGTTTCTGTGGATATTTGGCGACAACCTCGAATCGGATCTGGGGCGTGTCCGATACGTTCTGTTCTATCTCGCCTGCGGCGCCAGCGCCGCGTTCGTGCATGTGCTGTCGGACCCGTCTTCTGTGGTGCCGACGGTTGGAGCCAGCGGCGCGGTTGCAGGAATCATGGGAGGCTATCTTCTGCTTTACCCGAAAGCACGGGTCGACGTGGTGCTGTTCCTGATCCTCTACCTGCGGATTTTCTCGATCCCCGCGTGGATCTGGCTGGGATTCTGGTTTCTGCTGCAGGTCATTCTCAGCGGGAACGCGGATCCGAATGCCGGCGGCGTTGCATACTGGGCCCATATCGGCGGCTTCGCGACAGGCTTTCTTCTGACTGTGCCCGCCTGGCTGCGCCGTGGCGCAGCCTCCTTCTGGAAACGAACCGAGGGCCATCCAGACTACCCCGACGCGCGTTATCGCCTGACCAGATCGAGAATTCCGGCAGTGCGGCGACAGCGATGATCCGCGCTTGCGCAGTGGCTCATGTTCCAAAAGCGTCGACTCGGAATTGCGGCCTGATCGCAACGCATTCGCGGATTCAAGCCTCTTTCCACACACACTTCAGGGTGGAAGGGGCACAGCTAAGGCATCTAGATCGCGTATAGCTGATCGTTGAGATTAATCCAGCTTTCGCTGAGCATTAAGCGAACTAGTTCAACCGGCATGCATGCCCATTGTGCAACATCATCTGGTGTGCGGCATTCGTCTTTAACCGCTTGACGCGCTATAGTAAGAGCGGCTTTTGGCATTAGCAACGGTAGCGACTGATATAATGCGAGTCTGTCTGTTGCAGCTTGGAGATCTGCCAAGCCGTAGATTTCGCTTGAAAGAGGACCGACCAGTTTGTCCAACAGTTGGCTGACCTCATTTTCGGTGTTGGTCTTTACCGGTTTTTGGTCGAAGATATGAATCAATTCCTTCACTGCGATTACGCGCTGCCACTCACACGACACATTTGACGAATAACCGACCTGTGTCACCAAGATGGGTTCTCCATAAGGAACCTTATGATAAGTGAACTGGTGGAAGATACCCCTTATCTTCGTGGGATCAGTATCAATCTCATATAGAAAAATTTCATCCTGTGCGCTCTGCGCCTTGATCTGATCAACGATGCTATCGACCTCAACAGGCAGTTCCGTGACCTGGGAAAAATGCTCAATGAGTTCACGCAACATATTGTGCCCCATAATGACGAAAGGCCCGGCATAACCCGGGCCAATTCAACCTATTGCTATGATTGTCGGATATCAACCCAACAAGGCGCGTTTTTCCAGCCCTGTAGACGGTCCCCGACTTGGTGTCCCACTTTCCCATGCGGCCATAGCTTTGCGCAGGGCATCCGCGGCCGCTTCACCAAGCGATCCGGCAGACAACTCCCCCCCGGTACCGGGGAACAGTTTCAGGTTCACCAACCTATTGTCTCCACCAAAAAGCAGAGAATTAAGCTTCTGTTTGCCGCACTCATTCATAGTCCGCTCTCCCAAAGGCTACTGCGCACCACACTCGATCTGAGGTGCGCTTTGTATCACTGCGCTGACTAATACGTCGAAGATCTTACAATGGCACAATCTCAATTTCAAGGACTTTCGTCGATTCGCGCCATTTTTGCATGTTGCAACTCATATACCTTGATCACAAGCCGGGAATCAACGCCGAAATATCAATGATTCCCGTTGGTTTGGGCGCATGTTATGGCTTGGCCCGCCTGCACACAAAGGATTTCTGTCCGGACGGACGGTCCATTTATTCGTCGTGAAAGGGAGCACAACCGTGCCTGGAGCGGCAAGGTGGCCACGACCGGTTGCGTATCGGGCCTAGTCGAACTTCCTTCCCCGCTTCTCAAGTGCGTGCCGCGGCAGTCCCGCCTACGCGATTCTGCCACAGAAGAAAGTCGCGTGAACGGCACAAGATGCGCCAAGGCATCTTGAAATCACTGCCCTTTCGACTGCATGTCATTGTGCTGTTTTCGTCCGGTGTTGCCACATTCGGGATGCATGCAAATGGCAGGCGCGCATTTTTCTCGGGCAGTGAGCCATGCCTGTGCACAACGCCATACCTGCAACACGGCTCCCTGTTTGGCAAGCAAAGCCATGATACCTTGAATTTCAGGCGGCGACAGCATTCCAGAGTTCCATGGCAATGAAAGCCCTTTGCGCCGTTTTTGACTCGCGCCCGGATCGAACATTTCTCCGCCTCTCGATCCGGTTGAGGAATCAGAACATGGAATCTCCCCCGGGATCCAGACGGTCTTGGCATCCCGTGTCGCCCCTTCCGGAAGACAGCCGGAAGGCCAGATCCCAATCGCCGCAGACAGAATCCTACACTGCAGGTCGCAGAACCGTTCCAACGGACGGGTATGGCATAGGCGCAATGCCAACTCTGGCTTCCCTCTGCAAATTATGGACATATCTTCGTTGGCGGGATAAGCATCGTCCGGGAATTTAGATCACCACCGATACCGTCCACAATTGTCCAAAGGGTCAATCCAAAATGGCTGATGCCAACGTGGTCACGCGAATCGCGCCGTCACCGACCGGAAACATGCACATAGGAACAGCGCGCACGGCATATTTCAACTGGCTCTACGCACGTGGGCGCGGTGGCCGTTTCCTGCTGCGAATCGAGGACACAGACCGCCTGCGGTCAACACCGGAGGCAAGCCAGGCAATAATCCATGCGATGACATGGCTCGGCCTTGACTGGGACGAAGACGCGGTCAGCCAGTTTGCCCGTGCGGACCGCCACGTTCAGGTCGCTCACGAACTGCTCGGGAAAGGCAGGGCATTCAGGTGTTTCTCGACACAGGAAGAAATCGAGGCATTTCGGGATCGGGCAAGGAAGCAGGGACATTCTACCATCTTCCGGTCTCCCTGGCGGAACGCTGATCCCGCAACTTATCCAGACGCTCCGTTCGCAATCCGGATCAAGGCCCCGTTGGACGGAGTGACCGTCATCCGCGACAGGGTGCAGGGTGACGTAAAGGTGAGGAATTCCGAACTCGATGATATGGTGTGCCTCCGGTCAGACGGAACGCCAACCTACATGCTGGCCGTCGTCGTCGATGACCATGACATGGGGGTGACTCATGTGATCCGCGGTAGCGACCATCTGACAAACGCTGCCCGGCAGACGGTGCTGTATGATGCGATGGGCTGGGACATGCCGGTCTGGGCGCATATCCCTCTGATTCACGGACCGGATGGAAAGAAACTGTCGAAACGCCACGGTGCGCTTGGGGTTCAGGAATACCAGGCGATGGGCTTCACAGCGGCGGCGATGCGCAACTATCTGGCTCGGCTGGGATGGAGCCACGGAGACAGCGAGTTCTTCACCGACGCCCAGGCGATGGAGTGGTTCGATCTGGACGGAATCGGAAAGTCACCGGCCAGAATCGATTTCAAGAAGCTGGAGCACCTTTCTGGCCGCCATATCGCAGCCACTGATGATGCCGCATTAATGTCCGAAATCGAACAGTTTCTGGCCATTTCCGAGGAGCCGGAACTCAACGAACGCCAGCGCGCCGGGCTGCTCAGTGCGATTTATTGTCTCAAAGACCGAGCGCGAACCCTGCCGGACCTTCTGGAGAAGGCCTATTTCATTCTTTCTGAGCGGCCGTTTTCGGTCGAGTCAATCGATTCGGTTTCCAACGGAATACTGACCGATTTGACGCTGCGCCTGCAAAATGCTAGATGGGACCGTGACACGCTAGACCGGGTTGTGGCCGAGTTGGCAGAGGTGCGGAGCATCAAGCCTGGCAAGGTAATGCAACCGCTTCGAGTGGCCCTTTCCGGAGGCGGCGTGTCTCCAAGCGCATTTGACATGATGCTCGTGATCGGCCGTGACGAGACACTTCTGCGGCTGAGCGACGCAACAGAGCATTGAAAGCAATGTTTGAATGGATCCCTGCACCCGCGGGTCCGGCCGTCCAAAGGGCAGGAGCTCGCCATGAAAGGAAACCGGATGACCGACAGAACGACCGCGACGCTTCGGATCGGAGACACAGAACTTGAACTCCCGATGCTCTCTCCAGCCGCAGGTCCGGATGTAATCGACATCCGTAAACTTTATTCCGAAGCGGGGCTGTTCACCTACGATCCTGGATATACGTCGACGGCAAGCTGCGATTCGACGATAACGTTCATCGATGGAGAGCAGGGCGTCCTGCTGCACCGTGGGTATCCGATCGACCAGCTGGCGGAACGTTCGCACTATCTCGAAGTCTGCTACCTGCTTCTATACGGCGAACTGCCGACCGGCCCGCAGCTCGAGGATTTCGAGAACCGCGTGACAAGCCATACGATGCTGCACGAACAGATGCAGTATTTCTATCGGGGTTTCCGGCGCGATGCGCATCCGATGGCGATCATGGTTGGAGTCGTTGGCGCGATGAGTGCGTTCTATCATGACTCGACTGACATAAGGGATCCCTGGCAACGCGAAGTCGCATCGATACGGATGATCGCCAAGATGCCGACGATTGCTGCATGGGCATACAAGTACCACATCGGCCAACCGTTCATTTACCCCCGCAACAACATGGATTACGCGTCGAACTTCCTGCAGATGTGCTTTGCCGTTCCCGCTGAGGATTACGTGATCGATCCGATCCTTGCCCGAGCAATGGACCGGATATTCACGCTTCACGCCGACCACGAGCAGAACGCTTCCACCTCCACAGTTCGTCTAGCGTCTTCGTCCGGAGCCAATCCGTTTGCCTGTATCGCGGCGGGCATCGCCAGCCTCTGGGGACCGGCCCACGGCGGCGCGAATCAGGCTTGCCTGGAGATGCTGGGGGAAATCGGCTCAACCGACCGAATCCCGGAATTCATCAGCCGCGCCAAGGACAGGAACGATCCGTTCAGGCTTATGGGCTTCGGGCATAGGGTCTACAAGAATTTCGATCCGCGGGCCAAAGTGATGAAGCAGTCGGCCGATGAGGTGCTCGAACTGCTGGGCATCGATGACAATCCAAAGCTGCAGGTCGCGAAGGAACTTGAGAAACAGGCGCTGTCCGACCCGTATTTCGCCGAGAAGAGACTGTTTCCGAACGTCGACTTCTACTCGGGAATCATCCTTGAGGCGATGGGCTTTCCGACCTCGATGTTCACGCCAATTTTTGCGCTGAGCCGCACCGTCGGCTGGATCTCGCAGTGGAAAGAGCAGTTGGAAGATCCCGCGCATAGGATCGGCCGCCCGCGCCAGCTATACCAAGGCGCGACCCATCGCGACTACGTCAACGTGGAAGACCGCTGAACTGCATCCGGATCACCGAATCCTGAACGACCTGCAATCGCCAGCTAGAACCGCGTGTCTGACGCCCGCGCTTTTCAAGGCGCAGTGAAGCAGAATGTCAGCGTCCCTCGAAACTCGGCTTCCGTTTTTCGAGGAAGGCCAATACGCCTTCCTGGAAATCCCGGGACTTTCCGCACTTGCCCTGCAGCCGGGCTTCAAACGCGAGTTGTTCGTCGAGGGTGTTCTGGAAGGTCTCCCGCAGGGCCCGCTTGGCGCTCGCGTAAGCAAGAGTTGGACCTGAAGCGAGCTTTTTGGC
Organism: Rhodobacter sp.; assembly: GCA_022824145.1. GTDB lineage: Bacteria > Pseudomonadota > Alphaproteobacteria > Rhodobacterales > Rhodobacteraceae > JAPOUP01. Next base: position 23,396 of record JAJEAY010000214.1, read on the forward strand.
GCGGGTGCGCCAGTGATCAGCGAAACTTTCGTCCGGAACCGCTTCCCAGATCATGCCCCAGTCAGCTGCCTGCTGGGCGCTGACCGGCTCAGCGAACAGGGCGGCCCCCATTGCTTTGGCAAAGCCCATGCTCCTCGGCATCCAATACGTTCCGCCAGCATCGGGAATCAGCCCAATGCGGGCGAAGGCCTGCAGGAAGACAGCCGATTCCGTGGCGATCACCACGTCCGCCGCCAGTGCGACATTTGCCCCTGCCCCCGCCGCAGTGCCGTTGACAGCAGCGATTGACGGAATCGGGCAATCGTAAATCGCGCGCAGGAGCGGCTCGTATTCGTCCCTCAGCGTGCGTTCCAGATCAATGTTCGCTAAATTGGCCCGGTCGCCCAGATCCTGTCCCGAACAGAAAGCCCGTCCCTCGCCGGTCAGGACCAAGGCACGGGCCACCTGCCCGGCCTCACGCACCGCATGCAGGAGTTCGGCTCGCATCTGAACGTTCAGCGCATTCATCACTTCTGGGCGATTCAGTGTCAGAGTCGCGAGGCCGTCACTTATTTCGAGCCGGATTGTCTGGTAGTCCATGTCATTTCCAGTTCGCAGCTGCTTTGGAGCGAACATAGCCTTGACCGCCGCGAGCGGAAAGGGAGCCATCGGTCACTCTTCAAGAATTTCCTTCAGTCGAGCTTCTTCGTCTTCGGATAGATTCTCCCCACGCCCTTGGAGGTTGCTACGTCGGCGCAGGTAGACAGCCGAAACGCCGAGCGCGGCGACCAGCATGGCAGGCCCAGCTAACCAAAGGGCGAGGTTGGAACCAGTGCCAGTGGGTCGGAGCAGCACGAATTCGCCGTAACGGTCAACCACGTAGGCAATGACCTCCCGGTCACTGTCGCCCGCAACCAGCCTCTCGCGCACAAGAAGCCTGAGATCACGGGCGAGATCAGCGTTTGACTCGTCAATCGATTCGTTTCGGCAGACCATACAGCGAAGTCCTTTGCTGAGACTTCGGGCCCGCGCCTCCAACGCAGGATCCTCAAGAATCTCGTCAGGCTCCACGGCCCACACGGGTGCTGCCAATAGGCAAAGGATCAGAATCAGCGGCTTCATTCGCGCTGCGCGGCGCCTCGGGGCGTCCTTCGCGCCCCGGCAGCCACCCTGTGCCGACGGTCTGTCAGGCTCAGGCATCCGCCAAAGGCCATAATTGCGGCACCCGCCCAGATCCAGTTGGCAAACGGCTTGACATAGGTGCGAATGGCCCATCCCCCTCCAATCTGGGCATCGCCGATTACCACATATACGTCCCGAAAGGATCCACTGTCGATCGCCGCCTCAGTTGTCGGCATTCCAGCTACTGGATAGCTGCGCTTCTCCGGCAGCAGTTGGGCCAGAGTCCGTCCGTTTCTGGAAACCGTGACCTCCGCCTGCACGGCGCTGTAGTTCGGCCCCGAAACCCGTCTCACATCGTTGAGAGTGATCCCGTAGGCTCCGACAGCGTAACTCTCACCGACCTGAACGGCGCGAATATCCTCCACTTCCCATGCCATCAAGCCCGCTATTCCGAAGAGTGTCACACCGAGGCCTGCATGCGCGGCGGCCTTTCCCCAGTCAGCCCGGGGCAGCATCGCCAGACGCCTGATCCTGCTGGCTGTGTTGCCGCGGCCGGTACGAGCCGCCAACTCAGCCAACACGCCGCAAACCAACCAGACTCCGAGAGCAAGCCCGACGGGTCCAAGCGCTGACCGGCCCGTCTGGATGGCCCAAGCCAACGCACCGAACGCAAATGCCAATGCGGCAATTCCCCGGAAATTCCTGACGGACACCTTCAACCTGGCGCGTTTCCACGGCAGCACCGAACCTACGGGGAGCACAAGCGCCAGCGCAACCATGAACGGAGTGAACGCAGCATTGAAATATGGCGCGCCAACCGAAAGCTTGCGGTCGAAAACCATTTCCGCAACCAGCGGCCATAGCGTGCCAACGAAAACGACGAAACATGCAACGGACAGAAGAACGTTGTTGAGCACCAACGCACCCTCGCGGCTGGCCACGGAAAAAATCCCTCTTGCCTCCATCGTGTCGGCGCGAGCTGCATACAGCGCCAAAGCACCACCCATGAACACGCCAAGGATTGCCAGAATGAAAACGCCGCGGCTAGGGTCGCTGGCAAAGGCGTGGACCGATGTCAGAACCCCTGATCGAACAATGAAGGTTCCGATCAAGGAAAACCCGAAAGCAAGAATGGCGAGCAGCACGGTCCAGCTTTTCAGCGCTTCCCTTTTTTCGACCACGACAGCTGAATGCAGGAGTGCGGTGGCGACCAGCCATGGCATGAAACTCGCGTTCTCCACCGGATCCCAGAACCAGAATCCACCCCAGCCAAGTTCATGGTAGGCCCACCATGAACCAAGTGCGATTCCAATGGTGAGGAATATCCAGGCCGCAAGTGCCCACGGACGGACCCAGCGTCCCCACGCGGCGCTGACCCTCCTTTCCAGAAGCGCCGCGACGGCGAAGGAAAAGGTCATCGATAGGCCAACATACCCGAGGTAGAGAAAGGGAGGATGCAGGGCAAGGCCCGGATCCTGGAGCAAAGGATTGAGGTCCTCGCCATTCAGGGGCGGAAACTCCAGTCGCAGGAAGGGATTGGAGGTGAACAGGATGAACGCGAGGAACGCGACGCCTATGGCTGACTGCACTGCCAGAGCGCGCGCGCGCAATCCGGCTGGAAGTCCCTTGCCGAACCACGCTGCGGAGGCACCGAAGAGCGCAAGGATCAGAACCCAAAGAAGCATCGAGCCTTCGTGGTTCCCCCAAACGCCGCTGAATTTGTAAAGCATCGGCTTGTCGGTGTGCGAATTCAGCGTAACCAGCCGGAGCGAGAAGTCCGATCCTACGAATGCGTAGGTCAGCACAGCGAAGGCACCAAAGGTTAGGAAGAACTGGGCCGTCGCTGCCGGCTCCGCCACGGCCATCCAGGCGCGCCAGCCCTTGTGAGCGCCAATCAATGGGACCGTAGCCTGAACCACGGCGACGGCAAAGGCGAGAATCAGCGCAAAATGGCCAAGTTCAACGATCATTGCATCGATGATAAGGGGTGGAACGGATTCCGCCAGATCAAATCGCCGGGCGGACGGCGAGTTACGGACGTTCCCGGCTTCGCTCGACTTTCGGCAAGCCTCCCGACCGTACAGTCTCTGCGCAGCCTGACAATATCCATGATCCCTCTTTTGGTTCTAGTGACATCGGGTCGACGGTCCCGCCCGACTCGAAAGCCCAGGCAGCCGGTCGCTGTTCCCGAATCCCTAACTGTTCCATCCGTTGCAGAAGAACTGACGTTGCGGATCTATCCACCCGGCTCCTTATAGACTCCCTGCTCCTTCAGCGCGTCCACAACTTCACGGGGCATATAGGTCTCGTCATGTTTGGCAAGGATTTCAGTGGCCTGGAAGGTTCCATCGATCAACCTGCCGGTCCCGATCATGCCCTGACCTTCCTTGAACAGGTCAGGAAGCACACCTGAAAACGACACTGCAACCGTAGCGCCGCCGTCCGTAACCGAGAAAGTAACGGCCCCCTCCTGCCCGCGCACCAGCGTGCCTTCCTCGACAAGTCCGCCCAACCGAAAGATCTCGTCAGGCGCAGGTGGGCGATCCGTTACCTGTGTTGGCGAGTGGAAGAAATTGATGCCGTCGCGCATGGCGTAACCAATCAGCCCGGTCGCGAGGGCGAGGGCTACAGCGGCGATTAGAATCACCTGGATACGCCGCCGTTTCCGGAGCCCCATCATCGGCCTCGCTCCACCGGAACAGACCATCCATTCAGAAATGACACGGCATCCTGAACGATTTTTGCATCCCTGTTCAAGGGTATACCGGGGCAAGCATAAGCCCCGCCGTCTCATCCTCGCCAAGCATCAGATTGGCATTCTGAACTGCTTGGCCGGATGATCCCTTCGTCAGGTTGTCCAGCGTCGCGATCACCGTAGCGCGTCCCTCAATGCGGTCGCCCACCACACCAATATGCACGAAGTTCGACCCGCGCACATCCTTCATGGCCGGAGTCCGGCCAAAGGGAAGGACCAATGCGAACACCTCGTCCGCATATGCGTCGGAAAGACAGCGATGAATGGCTCCGGGATCGCCCTGAACATATGCGGATACCAGAATCCCGCGGGTCGCCGGAATCAGGTGCGGAGTGAACATGATCCGAACCGGCCGGCCGGCGATTTCGGACAGTTCCTGATCGAACTCGCCAAGATGCCGGTGAACCCCTCCGAGCGAATATCCCTGTGCGTTCTCGAAGAGTTCCGAAAACAGCAGATGTTCTTTCAGTGACCGGCCGGCTCCGGACGCCCCGGCCTTGAGGTCAACGATGATCCCGTCAAGGTCTATCACCCTTTCCCTGATCAGCGGCCGCAGCGCGAACTGCCCTGCGGCGGCGTTACAGCCGGTGCCTGCAACCAGTCGGGCCGTCCTGATCCGATCTCGGTTGAATTCGGTCAGTCCATAGACCGCCTCGACCTGAAGCTCTGCAGCCTCATGCCGTTTGCCGTACCAGGTTCGGTAAGCGTCTGGATCCCGCAGCCTGAAGTCCGCCGAGAGATCGACGATCCTGACTGTCTTGGGCAGGTTTCGGATGACCGTTTGGCTGGTTGCATGCGGCAACGCGCAGAAACACAGGTCGATGCCGCTGAAATCGATCTCCTCGATCTTCGCCAGAACCGGCAGGTCGAGATGGCGGAGATGCGGAAACACTTCGGCCATCGCCAGTCCGGCCCGGCGGTCGGCGCCGAGAGCCGCTATCCTCATTGAAGGATGGGAGGCAACCAACCGGACCAGTTCAGCACCGGTATAGCCGGATGCGCCGAGAATGGCGATGTTGTGTGGCATTGCTAACAGTTCCCGTCCTTTCCGAACGGCCATTTAGGGCGATCCGCCGGAATGCGCAATCAGGCAGACGAAAACGCGATTCTGCGTCGCAGGAAGCGTGTTGCCTGGCTGGACACTCTTGCGGGGTCTCCTGTCGTGAGAAAAGCCGCCTCCGTACCTGGCCCGAACATGTCCGGGTGGCGCACAAGGTAGTCAGATAGGCTGGCTGCGACCAGCTTCGGCTGGGAATAGACAGCGACGCCCGGGCCAAGCGCTTCCCGGAACACGTTCTCCATCAGCGGGTAATGCGTGCAGCCCAGCACAGCCGCCTGCGGATCCGGCATTTTTCGCTTCAGCGCGTCGACATGGCTGCGGACAAGCGCTTCCGCAAGTTCAAGATCGCCTTCCTCAATGGCGTCGACAACCCCCCCGCAGGCCTGGGCCTCGACATCCACTCCGATCGCGCGGAACGCCAGTTCCCGCTGGAAGGCACGGCTGCGAACGGTCGCGGGAGTCGCGAAAAGCGCCACATGCTTCACTTCAACCTCGCGTGGTGGAGAGCTGTCTCCCCACTGACGCTCGGTCAACGCCTCAATCATGGGAACGAACACTCCAAGCACGCGCCTGTCCTTTGGCACCCAGTTCTCCTGCATTCGACGTAGCGCCGCGGCGCTTGCGGTGTTGCAGGCCAGAATCACCAGATCGCAGCCCGTCTCAAACAGTCTGGCCACGGCTGCGGTCGTAAGGGTGTAGATGTCTTCGGCATCGCGAACGCCGTACGGATTGTGCGCATGATCGGCAAAGTACACGAACGGAACATCGGGCAGCACGCGGACAGCCTCGTCAAGTACGGTAAGACCACCGAGTCCGGAATCAAAAATGCCGACCGCCATGCGAACCTCATGAATTCCGACGCTCCCCGTATTCGAATCCGTGTGCCATGAATTCAAGAGGCGTCGACGAAAGGGAACAGGTCAATAAAGGCAGAATCGTCATCGAAGACCCCGGACCGCATTCATCGGCGACGATCCTGGCCGGGTCAACCGGCCCTTCAACCGAAATCCGCACCGCTTCACCGACTCGCGCCCGAAATTCGTTGATCATCGGCACTGCCCGATGAGAACTGCAGGGCTTCCGATCCGGAACAAAGGACTTCGAGCTACTGCGCTCCGTCCACCAGAGCGTGAAGGAGCGGGCATGACCTGACTCCCGCGAGAATTTGAACCGGGCAACCAACTGCGGGCTCCGTCAATGCAGCAAAACAGACCGCGTATTGACTGATTTCAGTTTCTTCGGCCAACGCAGCATCTTGATGGAGGCAGATCTGACGACAGTCATTCAGCCGCTTCGACCAGCTCGGGCTGGGCATGCAGGATGGCCAGCAGTTCTTCGCGCCGCTTTGCGGCTTTGGCTGCGTTTCCAGCCTTGACCGGGCCGAAGCCGCGAATGCTGAGGGGAAGCTCCGCAAGCGCAACAGCCGCTTCAGTCCGATCGCCTGTGAGTTCAGGAAGAGCCGCCATGTCAGCTTCAAACTGCCGGATAAGTTCCCGTTCCATTCTGCGTTCAGCTGAATAGCCAAACGGATCCAATGGCGTTCCACGCAGCCATTTCATTCTGGCCAGCACGCGGAGAAGAGGCACCAGCCACGATCCGAATTCCCGTTTGGCAGGTCTGCCGTCCGCGCCGGCCTTGGAGAGTATCGGCGGCGCCAGATGGTAGGTCAGTTTCGGCTCGCCACCGAAGTCGCCGCGCACCTTTTCCTCAGTCTGCAGAAGCAGTCTGGCGACTTCATATTCATCCTTGTACGCCAGAAGCTTATGGTATCCTTTTGCGACAGCTTCCTTCATATGCGGGTCGTCAAAACGACCGACCTGCCTACGATAGCGCTTCGCAAGGCCAGCGCCCTGATACCGGGTGAGATGCTCCGCCCGGAACTCGATGCACTCGTCGAGAGACCTTGGCAGCCGTTCAACAGTTGATTCGGTGAGCTTGGCCGCCGCATCAGGATTGAGCCACGCCCAGCGACCGTAGTCGAACGCCAGCCTGTTCTGCCCGGCAGCGGTTCCGTTGAGTTCGATCGCAGACATTATCGCGGCATGGCTCAGCGGGATGAGCCCACCCTGCCAAGCCGCTCCAAACACGACCATGTTGGAATAGATCGCATCACCAAGCAGTTTCTTCGCCAGTTCGGAGGCATCAAGGAGCAAAAGGCGGTCCTGAAGTCTCGAGCCAAGCGCGAGCTTCAGCCGCTCCGACGGCAGTGTGAATTCGGTGTCGCGCGTGAAATCACCAGTTATTGTTTCGTGGCTGTTGACGACTGCCCCGGCGCCGCCTGCCTTCATAAGCCCGAGAGTCGCAGCGCCTGCGCTGACCACCAGGTCGCCGCCGATCAGTGCGTCGCACTCTCCGGTGGCGACGCGGACCGCGCTGATGTCAGCAGGCGTTTCGGCAATTCGGCAATGAACATGGACGGCCCCACCCTTCTGCGCCAGGCCGGCCATTTCCATCATTCCGACGCCCTTGCCGTCAACGTGGGCGGCCATGGCCATCACGGCGCCGATCGTGACGGCGCCGGTTCCACCGACTCCGGTAATGACTACGTTATGGGTGCCGTCTATTTTCGGCAGGTCTGGCCGCGGCAGTTCCCCCACATCCACGGAAGCGGTCGACTCACGGCGAATCCTTGCGCCCTCCACGGTTACAAAGCTCGGACAGAATCCTTTGAGACATGAGTAGTCCTTGTTGCAGGCGGACTGGTCTATGGCTCGCTTGCGGCCAAGGTCGGTCTCAACCGGAACGATAGAGACGCAGTTCGACTGGGCACCGCAGTCGCCGCAGCCTTCACAGATATCTGTGTTGATGAAAACACGTCTGTCCGGATCCTGCATTTGCCCGCGCCTGCGCCGCCGGCGCTTCTCCGCCGCGCAGGTCTGAAGGTAGATAATCGCGGAAACACCTTCGCAGCCGCTCATCCGCTCCTGCACTGTCTGAAGCTCTTCCCGCTCGTGGCGGGTTACCTCAGTCGGGAAACGCGACAGATCCACTTCCTCTTTCCGGTCGTAAACCAACGCGACGTTCGGCACACCCATGGCAACGAGTTCGTGGGCGATCCGGTCTGCAGTCAAACCACCGTCATTCCCCTGCCCGCCCGTCATGGCGACGGCATCGTTGAAGAGAATCTTGTAGGTTACGTTGGTTCCTGCCGCCAGGGCGAAGCGAATCGCCTGGACACCGGAATGGTTGTAGGTGCCATCACCCATATTCTGAAAGACATGGTTACGTGTGGAAAACGGCGCTTCGCCAACCCAGTTGGCGCCCTCGCCACCCATATGGGTAAACCCGACCGTCTCCCTGTCCATCCACTGCACCATGAAGTGACAGCCGATTCCCGCATATGCCCGTGTGCCTTCCGGAAGTTTGGTTGAGGTGTTGTGCGGGCAGCCTGAACAGAAATACGGTAGCCGAGCGGCGATGTCGGGAGCGTTGCCGGCCTTCCTTGCCTCGGACAGAGTTTCCATTCCCCCACGGATCCTGTCCGTGCCCCGGCCTTCCTCAATCAGGATCTCACCGATCCTCTCCGCGATGAATACGGGATCGAGGCAATAGCGTGTCGGGAACAGCTGGACTCTTTGGCCGTCGCGCCAGACATCTCCCTTGTGCCAGCCGAACACCCGGCGCCCACGCCGGTCATCAAAGATCGCTTCCTTTATCTGGACCTCAATCAGCTTGCGTTTTTCCTCGACGACAACGATCAGTTCCAGTCCTTCGGCCCATTCGTTGAAACTCTCGGTATCAATTGGCCAGGTCTGGGCGACCTTGTAGGCAGTGAGTCCCAAGCGTTCCGCCTCATCCGCCCCAACGCCAAGAAGCGACAGGGCATGCACCAGATCAAGCCAGTTTTTGCCGGCAGCGACGAATCCGATCTTTGCACCAGGCTTTCCCAACACCCTTCGGTCAATTCGGTTCGCCCGCGCGAATGCTTCGGCGGCAAACCTCTTGTAATCGATCATGCGCGCTTCCTGCGGAATGCGGTCGTCGACCAAGCGGATGTTCAGCCCGCCTTCAGGCATTTCGAACTCCGGCGAAACGAACGACATCCGATCGGGCCTGCCATCGACTACGGCAGTGGATTCCACGGTGTCCTTCATCAGTTTCAGCCCGCACCAGAGTCCGGCGAACCGACCAAGCGCAAATCCATATAGGCCGAAATCGAGAATTTCCTGTACGCCTGCCGGAGAAAGTACCGGCATGTAGGCATCGACCATCGCCCAATCGGACTGGTGCAGAGTTGTCGAACTTTCGCCAGTGTGGTCGTCGCCCATCGCCATGAGAACACCGCCATGTCTGGAGGTGCCCGCGAAATTACCGTGCCGCATGACATCGCCGGTGCGGTCAACACCTGGACCCTTTCCGTACCAGAGTCCGAAGACTCCATCGAACCGTCCCTCGCCGCGGAGTTCCGCCTGCTGAGTGCCCCAGATGGCCGTGGCGGCAAGATCTTCGTTGATTCCTGGCTGGAACAGGATATCGCTGGATTCCAGAATCCCCCGTGCCCGTTCCATAGTCACGTCCACTGCACCAAGGGGGGAGCCTCGGTAGCCTGACACGTATCCGGCAGTGTTCAGCCCGGCCAACCGGTCGCGCGCCTTCTGCGCCAGCATCAGGCGCACGAGCGCCTGCGTGCCGTTCAAAAGCACTGGAGATTTACCCAGATCGAAACGGTCTGCCAGCGAAACGTCTTGACGCATGTCCAATGCCTTCCAAGTCTAGCCTGTTATGTGCCTTACAGAGTACCACGGCCGCTTTGAAGCATATCTTGGGTCAGCGCATATTGAACATGTGCAGCGCATCGTGGATGCGGACGCTGCCAGTCCGTGGCAAAGCGCCATGCATGCATCCTTGCGGAAAGAGCGATCCCTTTGATGATCAATATAGGATGCCAGCGCGAAATTTCATGTGACGGCAGCACAAACCGATTGATGGAGACATCTGCCGGGTCGGGCAAGGGAAGTTTCAGGGTCGGATTTCGCTGACTGAAACATGTCACCCAATCGAGGCTCCCCAGAGCTGTGTGATCCGTGCCGGGAATTTCGCATACTTGGTCAGGCAGGGCATGGAGTTTGGGTGCCGACAAACGGAGCAAGCGGTGCGCCGCCGAACAACCTTTTTTTCCGAGTCGCAAGGAGGCCTGCATTCTCGAACGGCCTGGGTGTTTCAAGCATCCTGTTGTCGGCGGCGCACGCGGTTCATCGCTGTATAAGCCGGGACCAGTCACAGGTCGTCGGAACATAAACCCGTACGTATCCGTGGAGGTCGGTGCGCAGGCGAGCGTCCATCGTCAGCACAGGGAACCTGTTCTTGTAAATTGGGATTGGCGGCACCAGCACAGACGAGCCGCTTCCTGTACTGCTTACTGTTTGGCTGGCTGCTGGGTTTCCCGAGCGA
>JAJEAY010000277.1 GCA_022824145.1 Rhodobacter sp.
ATCGCGGAGAACGGCGAGGCAAGCGCCTTGCATCCATATCTCGCCAGAAACGCCTGAAATGCTGCCGCGTGCGGTGCCGCAAATGCGCGGCAGCAACCCAACTGGTGCGATTGTCTAGTAACTAAGTGATCAATGGGCAGGTCGCGCCACATGGTCCTGAGCCTGTGCGGCGCCGCTCAGCAATACGGCCGAAGACAAAAGCGCGCCTGCGGCGATTGGTTTCAATAGTTTCATATGACTTTCGCGCTGGACACCCTGGCGTTCCGGCCGAGGAAGAAAGCGCGCCTCTTTGCTGCTTGCGTGGAAACGGAACAGGCGGCGGCCGCCGCCTGCCAAAAGGGCGGGCCTCCCCGCCAAGGAAGGAATGAAACGCCGCCTGCGCCGCATTCGAAGCTTCCCCTGTGACACCTGCCGAAGCTGGACTCCCCCCGCACAACCTGGCCACCCGCATCACGACTCGCCCCGTTTCGTGCCTGATCCGGCGTGTCCGCAAGCCAGTTTTCGAGAGCCTGGCGCAGAGGAGGCGCGTCAAGGTCGGTCTTCAGCGTATGGTTCAGGGTGGATTGGATGATGGTCTCCTTTCCCGTGCCGGTCAGCACGGGCTATCGGGACATCCGTCCCTCAAGCCCTCCCGTCAGGGAGAGGTCACTGACGAATTCCTTCCATACAGTTTTGGCACAGCCTCACAGTTGGCGGGTCATGCGCCGATCCGTCCGAGAGACACGCCCTCGGAGTTGGTGCAGTAAGGCTATCGCACGATGCCTTCGGTGAACCAATCGAATTCCAAACGGCATTTATGCGCCTTTGCTATAAGTACGACCCCAATGCTCCGCCTTAACATAGCGCAGGCGAATAGGTGCCGGAGGATTTTCGATTGGTGCGGTCCGTTCGACCGCCGATATTTTTGCGGCTGAACTGAACTTCCATGACGAATCGGGACAGCGTGAGGCAGAAACCCAGAATATTCTTGACCGAAGATGCCAAGCGTCTCGCCAAGAAACGCCTGCCACGGATGATTTTCGATTTCGTTGAGGGAGCCGCCGGGCGTGAGGTGGGCGCCGGGAGGAACGAAACCCGGTTTGACGACATTACCCTGCAGCCGCGCGCGATGGCGGATGTGAGCAAGCGGTCTTTGATAACGCGGTTCCTGGGAGGCGAGTACGGATTGCCGCTTGGCATCGCGCCCATGGGCATGTGCAATCTGGCCTGTCCGAAGGGCGATGCGCTGATCGCGCGATCAGCGACGGACAGGAACGTACCGGTATGCCTGTCGTCCGCTGCTTCGAGCAGCATTGAGGAGATGCGGCGATGGAGCGGTGATCTGGCCTGGTTTCAGCTTTATTTCGGGCAAACGGCGGACGCTTCGTTCAGTGCGGCCGAGCGTGCTCGAGACGCAGGCTACGACACCTTGATCCTGACCATCGATGTGCCAGAGGTGTCGCGGCGGATCAGGGACCAGCAGAATGGTTTCAGCCTGCCATTCCGACTGACTCCGCGCGCATTCCTTGATTTTGCGCTGCATCCCCGATGGTCCATTTCAACCTTGGCGCATGGTGTCCCTGCGCCCCGAAACTTCGCGACCGAAAGCAAGGGATTCGACAGGAAGGCCAGCCGCGCAGGCGCGGACTGGAAATTCCTGCAGGAGCTTAGGGGGCGCTGGCCCGGAAAGCTGATCGTCAAAGGCATTACTTCGCCGGAAGACGCCGTCCGCGTGCAGGGCCTAGGGGTTGATGCGGTCTATGTCTCGAACCATGGAGGCCGCCAGCTGGACAGCGCGCCGCCCGCGATCGATCTCCTGCCGATCATCCGTAACGCAGTTGGCCCGAACTACCCCTTGTTGTTCGACAGCGGCATTCGCAATGGCGAGGACGTGGTGAAGGCTCTCGCACTTGGGGCCGATTTCGTGATGCTGGGACGCCCCACGCTCTATGCTCTTGCCGCGGCGGGTGGCGCGGGACTTCAGTCATTGCTGCAGTGTTTCGCCGACGACATTGATTTGGCTATGGCGCAGATCGGGGTCAACCGCATCGAAGACATCACGGATCAAGTCCTCTTCACTCCCGATTTCCAATCTGTGCATCATGAAACCACACCTCGAGCCGTGCATTTATCAGCTGCGACTTGACCCATACGGGAGTCTTTCCTGACGATGACGAATGCCCAATCCATCCGCGGTGGCGCGCTTCTGGCCAGAGCCTTGAAGGAAAAGGGCGTGGACCATGCCTTCACGCTGGCTGGCGGCTTCTGCAATCCTGCGCTGGAAGGCTTCATGGAATGCCAGATGCCGGTGATCAACTGCCCGCACGAACAGGTGGCCGGGCATCTTGCGGATGGCCATACGCGGATTACGCGCAAGCCCTCGGTCTGCCTGGTGGGGCCGGAAGGCTTTGCCAATGCGGTGCCTGCAATGCTGGAAGCCTGGGGCGAACGCAGCCCTGTGATCTTCATAACCGGCTCGTCAACGCTGAAACGCCAAGGCGCGGGCGGCTTCAAGGAAATCGACGATGTGGCAATTGCGGCGCCCCTGACCAAGTATTCGGTCCAGATCACCGACGGCAAACGGATCGGTGAATTTGTCGACCGCGCCTGGCGCGCTGCGACAACGGGCTATCCCGGCCCGGTTCATCTGTCGCTGCCGGTTGACATCATGTTTTCGTCCTTTCCAGACGACGCAGGCCGCGAGGAACGTCCGTTCGACCGCGGCAACCAGCCGGTTCCCCGCGCCTGGCCCGACCCGGAGCGGCTGGACAGCATTCTGTCGTTGGTTCGCGCGGCCGAACGCCCGGTGCTGATCGGAGGTCACGGGATCTGGTGGTCAGGCAGCGAAGAGGCTTTCGCCGCCGCTGGAACAAAACTTCGGATGCCGGTCTTCAACGTACCCTACCACACGAAGATGCTGGGCGAGGATTGCGACGCCTTTATGGGGCTTGCGGATTTCCACCAGTACCAACCGTCAAAACCCGCTATCCACGAGGCCGATCTGGTTCTTATGGTAGGCTGCCGTCTGGACAACCAGATGAACTTCGGCAACCCGCCGTTCATTCGGGCCGACACCAAGCTGGTCTGCGTGAACGGGAGCCACGAAGAACTGGAATACAACTTCGGCGCCGACATGCAGCTTCTGTCCGATCCGGGTGCGTTTCTTCGCGCGCTCGCAGAGGTCGACAAGTCCTGGGACGGCTGGCTTGAACTGCAACGGTGCCGCCGCGCGGATTGGGTTAGGGAATGGACTGATCACATTGCGGCCGAGACTGCCAATGACGAATCCACAGGTCGGCTGATGCACCCGCTGCAGCTTGCGCTCGACGTGCAGGCGGGCATGAAAGACGGTGATTGGCTGGTCTTCGATGGTGGCAATACGCATTTCTGGAACGAGATAGCCACCAATATCGCCGCAGCGCGAGGGCTGGTCCTTGGCGGCGTCCTGCACCCTGGAAATTACAGCCTGCTGGGCGTCGGCGTGTCCTTTGCGCTGGCGGCAAAGAATCTCAACCGCGACAGAACCACGGTTCTGGTCACCGGCGACGGAGCCTTCCTGTCGGGTGGCCTGTCCATAGAGGCCTGTTTTCAGGAGAATATTCCGATCGTGGTGGTGGTGGACAACAATGGCGGGTTGGATTGCATAAGCCAGCAGCAGGAACGGCTGTTTGCCAACGGTCAACATTATGCCACCGATTTTCGCGATATCCCCTTTCATAAGATGTTCGTGGGCCTCGGCGGTTTCGGGGAATTGGTTACCACTCGGGCCGCCCTCCCCGGCGCCCTGGAACGCGCCATCGCCAGTGGAAAACCGGCCTGCCTCAACGTAAAGTGCAGAGGCGTGATCAGCCCGATCGTCGCGGCAACAGCGGACAGGCGCGACAAGGCATCAATCGAATAATGGCAGTCGTCTCGTCTCATGCGCTTAACGCCGTTGACGGCAGCCACGCGGGCGGCATAGCGGTGCGGATGATCAACTTCGACACGGGCGAGATCCTCTTCGATGCTGCCATGGACGACGGAGGCCGCCTGGTTCGGGAAATCGTCGACCCCGTGTCGACTGCCCGCTACGAAATGGTTTTTCAGACAGGAGCCTATTGGGAGGGCCGGGTCGCGCAGGCTCATGGAATCCGCATCATGGAGGAGGTTGTCATCCGCTTCTTCATGCCGGATCCAGCAGGCCGCTACCATGTTCCGCTGATACTGTCTCCCCATGGCTTTTCGCTTTGGTGTTCGACCGAGCGTGGCTGAAGGCCTTAATTTCTCGCGCCGCCTGCGCCGAACGCCCTTCACGGCTTCGGCGGAACAGGCTGGCGTCACCGGATTTTCAGTCGTAAACCACATGCTCTTGCCCAAGGCCTATGGCCGACCGGTGGAGGAAGATTACTGGCACCTGCGCGAGCACGTCCAGATCTGGGATGTCGCTTGCCAGCGACAGGTTCAGATCCAAGGCCCTGATGCAGCGTGGCTGGTGCAATGGATGACGCCTCGCGAAATTTCCCTCGCCAAGGTCGGGGATTGCCTCTACGTGCCGATCACTGACGACACCGGCGGGCTGGTGAACGATCCCGTGCTTCTGAAACTGGCAGAGGACCGATTCTGGCTGTCAGCGGCGGATTCCGATCTCCTGCTGTTCGCCAAGGGATTGGCGCTCGGGCGCGGCTTGGACGTGGCAATCGACGAGCCCGACGTCTCTCCGCTTGCCATCCAGGGGCCAAAAGCAGAGCCGTTTCTGGCTGGTCTTTTCGGCTCCCACATCCGTGACATCGGCTTCTTCAAGTTCGGCTGGATCGAATTCTCCGGCACCCGGCAACTGATCGCGAGATCCGGTTATTCGCAGCAGGGAGGTTTCGAGATTTACCTCGACGGCGGCCACTTGGGCGGCAACCTTTGGGACGCTGTCTGGCAAGCCGGACAGGCGTTTGAAATCGCGCCCGGCTGTCCCAACCTGATCGACCGGATCGAGGGTGGGCTGCTTTCATACGGTAATGAGATGACACGGGAAAACACACCGCTCGAGATCGGGCTTGAGAAATTCTGCAGCCTTGACGGCAGCCTTGACTGCTTGGGCCGCGAGGCCTTGCAACGTGCCGCCGAGGCCGGAATTTCGCGGCAGATCCGAGGGATTGTCTTTGATGGCGGTCCTTGTCCGACATGCGCCGAGCCTTGGCCAGTTCATGTGGGCACACTGCCGGTCGGACAGATCACCAGTGCGACCTGGTCGCCCAGGATGAAACGCAACGTTGGTCTGTCGCTGGTTGACCGGCCGTTCTGGAACGCGGGCCAGCCAGTTGCCGTGCACTGTATTGACGGAACAAGCCGCGGCGGAGAGGTCTCAGATCTGCCTTTCGCCTGACTTCTTCAGCGCACGGGCCCGTTCCCGGATCGACGGGGCGGAGACAGGCGCAAGAAGACCGTTCGGTCACACCCGTGCATGCCAGGCATTTCGGGTGGACTGAATCCGTGCGGTGGCCAGCAGGCGCGCACCTCTGCTGACATCTTCCTGGCGGTATCGCGCGCCGCATCCGGCGCGACGTTGGATGCGCAATCGACCACGGATACAATTGGGAATTATACGCCTGGCTAGCCATCAGGCCGCATCGGTGCTGATTTCACGGGTCGCAGGGGCCGCCGGTGAGCCTGTGCCCGCTGCCCGCGGCTGGACGTCCCGCGTCCGCTTCCGGCACATGCCGTCCTATGGCTGTCAGACTGATTCGCGGCAGGAAGCCTGGCGGCTCCCCGGCCGCATCCAGTGGAGCCATGAAGGAGGCGGCCATGAAGACCATCCGATGCGGGGAAGGCGACCGAACGGCTCCTGTCCCCGCCCACAGGCAGATCGCCTGCCGGCT
>JAJEAY010000273.1 GCA_022824145.1 Rhodobacter sp.
TTGTTCGGCGCAACTGATGTTCCGGTCTTGCGCCATCTGGCATGCCTCCTCACAAATATCTGGAGATTGACGCCGCAAAACTCATTGCGAGGTCTGGTCCGCCTCTTCTTGGTCTTTCGGCATAGTGTCTCGGTTGACAAACAGCATCTGATCCGTGTCGGCTACGTCGCTGACGAACAAGTCCTGTTGCGGATAGCGCTCTGACAGCAGATCATCATCCGCATTCGGGGTATCAGGAACGGATGTCTACAGATTCGGGGTATCAGGCGCCCGCGCTTCTCGTATGGTTCACTATTCGATTCCCTGATGTTCTGCCGGGGAAGCACGCGGCGAGCGCGACCTGCGCCACCTGGGAATCATCAAGAACGTGGGGGGCAAGCGGCTAGGTCGATTTCGCTGATTTTCTGATCTGTGTTTGCCGCATGGAAGATCTCGGGATCCCAGGACTGGAACTTGGTTCTGAGTGTACTGTCAAGCACGCGAGTTCCGGTCTGGAGCGTCAGGTCCGTTCCGGATCTTGACCATCGCATCTGCGTCGACTTCGAGAAACGCCCTCCCACGACCGTATGGTCGCCGTCGAGGCGGCGGTCCTGCGGTCTGGTAGCGCTGCCAGACCAGGATCGGGCCATGCCTTTGGCGGGCGGATGGGAAGGCACGGCGGAAACCGAGGCCGGGAATCGCGGAATTAAGGGGTTTTCTGGCAGACACGAGCTAGGTACTCCGTGGAATGCCGGGAGCCCCGACGCCACGATTTTCCGTGGCAGGTTTCAGAAAGGCGGCAACCGGATCCAGACGACCGAAACGAGCATCGCCCTCCCTTGGAACGCAGTGCCCCCGGATCAGCAGGCCGTCCGAAAGCGCATCAAGTGTGCCGGAAAACGTCCATCTGGCAATTTTCCAACACATTGCGATATGTATGCCTTGGGCACCTCGGACCACGGGCTCCTGCTGTTCGAGGACAGCCAGGTCGGGAAATTGGATTTCGGACCTCGTATCGCGAAGATCACGACATGGTCGTTCCTGATCGGCATGGAACGAATGTGGTAATTCCTTCGGCTGAGGCACTTCACCGGGAACTCTCCTCCAGCGACATGGAAGGTCCAGGTTCTCCTTCAGCAGCTCCCCCCAGGAGGTCTCCATCACTCGCATGCGATTTCCGCTCTGGTCAATCAAATCCATCAAGGCTCTCTCGTTCGGGTCGTCTCGGGGGCCGTCCATCTGCTTGATGCGTACAGCATCGAAGATCAGATCCTGGTTCCTGAACCTGTCGATCAGGTCAAGGCGTCCGGTCCGCGCAAGCGAGATCAACCGCCCGGTGTCCGGAATCACGATGGCAATCTTTGCGACGCCTCCGGCCCGGGCGCTCATTCCCGCTCCGATTGAGAAAACCCGTCAAGAAGTGGAGCCGCAATCAGGACCAGGCCGCGTAGCCTCAAGCCGATCCGGACCCGACAGGGGCGAAACCGCCCCGGACATGGTGCGCCATCTTAAGGAAATGACGTCGAAACGTTAAGGAAATGCCATTGGAGCCAGGCGCACATCCGCGGGTCAGTCGGATATCCATAGGTCGGAATGTGCCGGAAGCGGACGCGGACCTTCCCTCCGCAGAGCGCAGGCGCATCGGCGGAACCTGTGACCTGTGAAATCAGTACGGAGGCAGCCTGATGGCACTTTCGTATATAATTCTCGTTCGTTTCGGGTGCGCGCGCAATCGCTTTGGATCAGGGCTTGCGGGCCAATGCATCGCCCCAAGCGATTGCAGCCATCGCACCGGGAGTGTCCCTCCATTCATCAAGCATACGTCGCCAGTCATCGATCTGCCCGCGGCTCGCCAGTCCGAGCTTTACGATCATGTCCATCGTTCCTTGGGAGAAAAACCAGCCACTCGCGAATCCGTGAAAGAAGCGTACGTCCTCAGCGGCGGTAAATGCTTCAAAGGAAGCACCTGCCCGAACATCCGAGAATCCGGCTTCGAGAAACTCCCGCATTAGCTCACATCCCATTCCAGGATGGCCGCCGTTGGACTGGAGCAGGTTCAGAAAGGTTGCCATCGCTCCCGCGACATCCTCTACGTCAGGCGCAAAGAAGGTCGAGCGTCCAATCATTTCCCGGGCAGAAATGAGTCCCTGTGGCTTCAGCACTCTCTTTACTTCTGCCAATGCGGCTTTTGTATCGGGAACGTGCATGAGTACGGCGTGGCAGTGGGCGACATCGAACGAACCATCTTCAAAGGGAAGTTCAGTGACGTCGGCAGTTTGAAAAAAGGCGTTGCCGTGTCTGCCGGCCGCGGCAGCCGCCCTGGCCATTTCGACCTGCGATGCCTCCATGTCCACACCGTGCAGTTCTCCGGGGGCAACAGCCTTCGCCAACCCCATCGAGATCGAGCCAGGACCGCATCCGAAGTCGAGGATACGCATTCCGGGCTTCAGGTGGGAAAGCAGATGCGCAGCGCAGTCGTTAGCATTTCGGCGTTCGAGCAGCTTTTGGAACTCGTCGCTGTAACCCATGGTGTATGTCGCGCCGGAGGTCTGGTTATCCGTTTCGTCATTCATCCTTTGGCTCCTCGTGTGAAGACTCACAAATTTGAGTCTCGAATCATTGTTTGCACACCTAATCTCGCTCAAAGGCTTATTCCTTTAAGTCCGGTGGGTCCAGATTTTGTGTCCGGAGGGGGTTGACGCGCCGTGCTGTTGCCATTATGTTCCCATTCATGGACAGCCAGCGCGCAAAAGACCGCCCGATCTCCCGCCAGGAGTTCGAGA
>JAJEAY010000243.1 GCA_022824145.1 Rhodobacter sp.
GAGTCCGGCGTTGTTCCCGTTCGGGCCGCGATGCGGTAGCGAAAACAGTAGCTGCCATGGCACAGATAGGATCCCCCCTTCATCAGCTTCGCACCTGGCATTTGCTTCGCCCTGTCCCGTGCCCTTCTGGACAGCGACCGCAGTTTCATCGGGTCCGATGTCCACTCCCAGTCATTCCCGCACATATTGTATAAGCCGTAGCCGTTTGGTTCGAACGATTTCGCGGGCGCAGTGGCGAGAAAGCCGTCGGCGCCGGTGTTTTCTTCCGGGAATCTCCCCTGCCAGATGTTACAGGGAAAAAATCCTTCATCATCGGGCTGCCGTTCTCCCCAGGGAAACGGAACGTCACCTAATCCACCGCGTGCCGCATGTTCCCATTCCACTTCGGTCGGCAACCTGCCACCTGCCCATCGGGCAAACGCCCGTGCATCGTTCCAGGAGATATGCACGACAGGGCAGTCACGACGCCAATCCGATTCAGAACCTGGCCCGTTCACCAAACGCCAGCTTGCGCCCTCAACCCGGCACCACCACAAGGCAGCGACGACGCGTTGGGTTTCGGGCACTTCCGGCGACAGATCGCGATGGAACACGAAAGACCAGCCGAACCGCTCCGCTTCCGTTTGATAACCCGTTTCATTCACAAATGATTCGAACATTGCATTTGTGACGGCTGTCTCCATCATCCGAATAGGTTTGACCCGCCTTTTTTTTTCGCAGAGGGCCTTCCTCGTCAGCGGCAATGACTGGCCGGTCTGTTCCCAGAATCGCAGTGCGGCCGGGAATGACCTTCAAATCCAGTTCAGGCGGAGAGTCCATCGTATCGGCCGCGCTGCGGTGGAAATCTTCACCGACAGCTTTTTCGCCGCCATGCCGCACACGCGACGGGACGCAGCAGCCATTGTCCGCTCCGTCCTCCATCCGGTCAACGCACCGGAGAGGGCCAGACATGGTCCTTCAGCTCAAAGGTATACACTTATTCACCGAGGTTTTTCCCGCCAGGATCCGAACCATCTTTTCAGCCTCCCCTTCGTCGCGCCCGCCCGGTCGCCAGCCCGGCCTATCGCGTCCCCTGCGTTTCCCAGAAGTGGATCGATCGTCCGATAACGGAGCTCGCGCAACATTGCCCGAACCAGAAAATACGCGAACACCAGGAACACAAAGAAGAAAATGTTGAACCAGGGAATTACCGTGACGTCAGGACCATCGACCGGGCGAATGCCAACAGCATTCGGATAGATCGACAGGAACCGGTTCCGCCAACCGTAATGCGTGACAATAACCCATTGTTCCTGCCCCGGCCCAGACAGGTTGGCCGATGCCTCCGCCTGAAGGTCAGATGAATCGAACTTGAAGTAAGGTGGCCAGATCCAGCCCGTGTCCTCGTTTCGGTACACCATGATCCCCTCAGCATCGCGACGGATAAACCCAAGGAGAAACGACTTCTTCCGTTCGGTGTTGATCAACCGAATATCACGCGTTTCCAGCTCGGCTGCGGCGCTGTCCGACTGCGCGTAGAACACCCTGTTCAACGACGTGAAATCCATCCGTATGACTTCGGTTGACGTGATGCGTGCCACATCGTGCTGCGGAAGGGCGTAATGCAGGAGCAAAAGCACAACCGCGACGATTGCTGCCCGTAGGAAAATCCTGATTGATCGCATTGATAACTCCTCAGTTCCAGTTATTGACCACGAGCAGCGAGGTCACGAAAATCGCGGGAAGCGCATAGATGAGCCAAAGGGCCCGATACGCCAGCGTGGCTCTGAACGCTCTGACACCCTCATCTACAGCGGCCCTCCTTGTCTTTGGGTCGCCATCAGGGTTGGCTGCGTCCCATTCCCGTTCCAGCCGCTCCCGGCATATGGAACGAACGAACCACGCCACCGAGCAATACACGATAGTCAGCGCGATCAGACCGACAGCAAACAGCCGAACAAGCGCCACGATGCTTTACCTCTCCCTAACCGCGCCCCACGGTCCTACAAGATGAAGCATGTGCTCCGGATCTGCCGTTCCATCTGGACCATGTTTCCCGATTCCTTGCCCCAACCCGAACAGAGCATCGCGCTGTCCTGCTTTGTCCACAAGATATTCATTGGCGAGAAAGTCAGCGACATAGCGTTTCTTGGCCTCCGGCCAAGTACCGTAAAGCCTGTAAAACAATGATTTATGGCAGATGAACAGCTGGAGCACGTCAAGCGGAGCCAGTTCCGCCAGCATCTGGTTCACCAGTTCGCGATGCTCGTGCTGACCGGATCGTATCGTGTAGAAATAAGCTGGATGGTCCGGCCGGATCCTCGGCCTGTCGCCACCCCCTTCGAACCAGCGCAACAGGTCGGCGAGACCGTGAAACTCTTCGGGAACGGAAGACGCCAGCGAACGCGCAACCTGGCGAAGGTCGCGCCGGGTCGCTCCCGAAATGTCATATCCTTGCGCAGCGGCGACATCTACCAGGATGAAGTCCATCTTCTGCTTCAGGATTGCCGCCACATTGGCGTTCCCGGCTCTCGTGATTGGTTCCGCCAGCCGGTTGCGGTCGAGGAATTTCGCAACCTTCCTGCGATCGCCTAATCCACAAACATTCTCGATAGGCATATTCGCCGGCACAGGATCCGATGAAACCATTGTCGGGTGGTCAACATCCCGGAACAGATAGATTCCGCCGAAATGACCGGTCCAGAAGCTCCCTGCCTCGACGGTCACCTGCTTCAGATCGATCGGATTGCGGGTTACGTCGCCAGTGTTGCTGGCCAGTTCGATCATCTCCGCGATCAGAACGTCATCCCACCACGCGTCCTCTTCGGTCTTGAAGCGTTCAATCCTGCCCGTCAGCTCACGGGCGGTGCTCACATCCCCGGCGGTTGTGTCGGCTTCGACCGCAATTCGGCGGATGGCAAACAGGCGGTCAGCGGTCGGAAGATCAAAGACTGAATTCACCAGTTCGCCTGCGACCGCGTCCCGGGTTGTCAGTGCGAAGATCTCCGCTTCGTTGACATCGATGAACTTCCGAAGAACTCCGCGAGAGAACGAGAACTTCGCGTTCAGGAGCGGAGCGGTCTTCTGCTCTGTCGTCAGCAGGATGAACTGCCTGTTGCAGCCGTTCGGGTTCAGATAGAGATGGTCATTGAGTTCGGCGCCGATCTCCGGGGAATAGCCCGAAATGTCCACATGGAAGTCGTTCAGTTCTGTATCCCGGCCAGTAAGGTGCTGGAGGGCCCGCCGGTAACGCTCCACCAGCGCAGGCGAGTCAACCGGCAGGAGATTGCCAAACATCAGGCCTTTTTCGATGAGGCGCTTCATTTACGCGCTTCCAGTCTCGGGAATCCGGACCTGGGCGTCCAAGTGATCCATTCCCTGAACAGCCTGTGACTTCCTGCCCGAAATTTATCCCTGCAGACGGGAGCGCGGGGCAACGGGCCTAAGGCTTCACTACGGGCCTGGTTGTGGCAACCAAACAGATTCACTGACATTGTCCACCAGCCATTGGATCCTGTTCCTCAGAACAGATCACCACGGAGATCGTGTTCCACCGACCGCAATTCCGCATGTCCGTCACGATCTGCGCTCCGAATGCCTGCGGCGGGCTTCTTCCATCCTTCCCATTTCACGCACGGCGGCTGAGATCGCGGCTTCGTCCGACGCTTCCGAATAGCGGAACTCCGAGTCGGCATAACGGTTGATCTCCTGGATAACCATCTCAACTGTGATCGGCCGCCGCAGTTCATCGATCATCGCAAGCTTTTCGCCATACGGTCTGAACAGGAACAGTTCGGGTTCCTCTACCCATTCATCGGGCATGTCGAAATCCATCGCCCGAACCTTTACTGCGTCCGTAATATTCTTGACCGCACGGCCAGTGAACCTTTGGTCTACCAGCTGGATGGCCTTGAGGTACCTTCCGAGCGAGGCCACGGTATCAAGCGTTCCGCCCTCGCTCTTGACGCTTTCCCAGACCCGTCTCAGCGTATCCTCCTGCGGCCGCTCATGCCGCTGGAACGACTGCGTCACGGCCTTTCGGATTTCCTGGGTGCTGTTAGGGTCATGATCGCCAAGCGGAATGCCATGATTTCCCCCAAGCAGCAGATGCAGGATGTCAATGTAGTCTTCCCTCGTCTGCGGCCCATCCACCAGGAACCTCGTTCCAGCTCGCTGGCGAAGGGCGTCGTCGACGTTTTCGGGGTAGTTCGAGAACATGCCAAAGGTGCAGTTGCCGCGAACGACCGTTCCCGCGCCCGCGAACGCTTCCATCAGCACCGCCGTGACCTCCTGCTGTCCTGTCGAGGACCGGCTGTCACTCCGCTTTCCGGCAATCTGGTCAATATCGTCCAATGTTCCGAATCCGATCACGTTGGGATCGAGAATGTCGTTGACGAAAGCTCTCGCGTTCCGACCCGACTTCCCCTGGTAACTGTCGATCTGGTCAATGGAGAAATTTCTGTAACGAAACGGATATCCAGCCGTTTCACAGTAGCCGTGAATCAGTCCCGCCATCATCTGGATCAGCGTGGTCTTTCCCGTCCCGGGCTGGCCATCCCCCATGAACGTGAAAATGAATCCTCCAAGCTCCGCGAATGGATTGAGCTTCCGCCCGAAATCATATGCCATGAGCATTCTGGCCAGTCTCATCGCCTGATGTTTGGCGATGTGATTGCCAATCACCTCTTCAGGCTTCTTGAACTGCATTGAAAGGGATGTGCCCCTTGCACGGCGGGAAGGCGCAAACCCCTGAATCAGAAAGTTGTCCGCCTCAACCCGGTAGGTGGCTTCCGCAAAAGCTTCCAGCCGCGGCGCCGTCCGGGCGCGGAGGGCAACCTTTTCCATCAGCATTTCCGCATAGGCGAGGCAGGTAGCCACCAGTGCTTCCTCGCTGTCCACGAACCGCTCAAGAACCTGGTCCAGTTCCCAAAGCGCTCCGTGCAGCCCCAGATGTGCGTTGTCAGTCAGGATCTCGTCGACTCCGCCGACTTCGACCGCAGCCTCGGAAGCGGAAGTTGACAGGATATACGTGGTCGCGTTCGCAAACGTGTGAAGCACTGCAAGTGCCTCGGCCGTAAGCAGCTCGGAAAACTCCATCGAACGCGCCTGCCCAAGACGACCTTCGAGATTCTCTCTTTTCAGCGCATCAAGACCGGTTGCCCCGGAAAACGCTTCACCGACCGCCAGTGCGATCGAAATGCTGCGCCTAAGGCACTGGCAGACGGTCGCCTGCAACGGAGAGACCAATCCATCGCCGCCTTCTGCACTCTGAATCCTCTCAACCAGTCGAACGCCTTCAGGCCTTGCGGTTGAGCGGGTCACCAGCCCGGGTGTTGTCGAACGGAACTTCCGGCGTGAACCGAGTCCGGTGGACCGTTCCGGTTCCGGCCTGGTGCGGGCCGATGCGATTCGGGGCGTGTGGTCAAATCCCTCCAGCATCGCCAGAGCCGCCGGATAGTGAGTCCGGATGTCGGTCTCGCGAAGCTCCATCTGGTCTCCCGAAAAGCTCATGCCAAAATTCGCTCCAACGCTCGCGGACGCCGCCGCACGCGAGTTGGCCGTGCAGCGGCGGCGCCTGCGGCGGCGTTGGCTCGGTCCGGCAAACTAGCGATAGCTCACCACCTGCCCCGACGGGGCGACCACAAATTTTCTGAAATTTCCAAAACCGGAAGGAGCAAGCTCCGCCAGCATCTGGTAGGGGCGTGTCGGCATGATGATCGCCCGTTCGACCTCCGAACCACCGGTTTCCTCGACGTGATCGGAAAACGGATCAAGGGCGAATATCTCACGGTCCACTGTCGAGAACCATCCGGATGAAACGCGCTCTACCCGTTCGCTCCTGAGCGATTCCAGGGTCCAGGCAAGCGACCAGTCCTCGCCCGCAGGCGCATTTGCCTGCTCAAGCACCTGCTGCATCGCGCCGGACTGCAGTGTGAACGCATTGGAATACATCGGCCCGATGCGCACCCTCCGAAGACGCTTGGGATGCAGATCCGGAAAATCCCGGTCGAAGCCACTGGCAATCGTAATCAGCTTCAGTCCGCCCACGGACTGCGCCATGAGGTGCCGCTGCACTTCGGGCCAGCGCCGGTCATCGGCCGGCAACGCTTTTTTTCCGCTGTCCTCAACATCCATCAGATAGACTATCGGCAGATTCACCTGACTGTCGTAGACAGCCCACCAGAGCAGATACGCCCTCCGACTGTTCGGGAGGTCATTCAGCCACTGCGCCCTTGGATCGTTCTGGACCCAGAACAGGGATTCGCCCAGCAGGGCTTCGTAATAAAGACGCTGGGACATCGCGAACTGGAGCTTTGTCGGAACTTCCAGGCTTCCGACAATCTGACGGACCATAGCGTCCTTCAGCTGTGCCGGATCCATCATTCCGTTCAGATGGTTCCGGGCCTGCTGCGCGTCATTGGCCATCGTCAGGATTTCCGTGAACGCGGGAAACCCCGACTCGACCCGGTCGATCTCAAGCGCTCCGGAAAACACGCCCGTGCTACGTCCAGTCATGAGGTACTTGAGGCTCAAGGCGCGGAATGTCCCGGTTATCGCCCTCACAAACTGCGCAACGGCCTTGACGTCCATCCTGGAAAGCGTCCCCTCGCGTTCCATGACGGTCGCCACGCGCCCCAGATGTCCGGTGATCGCCTCGAACTTCCGGAAGTAGCGGCGCACCGCAAAAGTGTCGGACACACTGACATGGTCGCTGGCGAGATCTGTCGCGGTCATGTCGTTCCCCGTATACTCAGCGCCTTGCCAGTCACTGGAGCCGCTCCCGTTGCGAACCCAGCCGCGCTCGATTCATATCCGAGCGGACCGGCACAGGTCGCGGAACACCTCTTCCGGAAGCCTGTCCAGTAGATCCGCCGTCGAATCTCCGGTCATTGCCTTGAGCGGCCCGGAACACCTCTATCCTACCCTCCGTAGAGATTGCTGTCGTGTTTCTCCACGATCGCGGCAAAGCGCCTCGCGAAGCGCTCGTCCGCCTTTGCCTTCTGCTCAAGGACCTTACGGGCATAGACCATATGCCCCTCGTGCTCTTCCATCATTTCGGCCATTTGCTGGTTTGTAGCGGTCCCGATCGCCGCCATCGCCGCCTGAGCCTCTTTGTCGGTCTCGGTCCCGATCACGTTTATCCGATGCGCAACGTCCTGCTGCTGAGCAGTCTTCAGTGACTTGCCCAGCGCATCATAGAGTACGACCCGCTGCTTCGTATCCGTCTTTAGCTTGTTGATCAGCACCGTCTGGGTTGCTGTCTGGTTCTGGAGTGAATCAATCCACGATTTGCCTTTCTCGATATAACGCTCAAGGGTCTGGGATCTCGCGACCGTTACCTGTTCCTGCTGAACAAGCCCATTGTGCTTTGCATTCAGCGCTGCCAGCTCGGATTCCAGCTTCGTGCGCGCAGCGGCGTCCTGTTCGACACTGATACGGTTCTCCAGATCAATGATTACGAGATCCATCGCGGTGATGTCGGTTCGCAGCTGCTCAAGCTCGGCCACCGCTGTTTCACGTTCTTCCAGAGTGGCGCTCAGGTTTGCCCCTACCCTCTCCATGTGTTCGTTGAGCGCCGCGAGCTGGCCTTCGAGCAGCTTTACGATCGCGTCAGACTTGCCGATCAGATCCTGTAGCTTGCTGTCGATGCTTGTGGTGCGCATCCGCTCCTGCCGAATCGAGTCCGACTTGGCACGGGAAAAGATGCCGATGAACTTCTCCCATCCGGTCTTCGACCGCATCTCATCGAAGTCCTTCGAGAACCCGGAGGTTACATCGTCGAGCCCCATGATCAGTTCGGCGATGTTGGCATTCATGAACTCTGTATGGGCATGCACGTCATCCAGCGTTGCGTTCTCTATATCGACAGAGATGTCCGCGCCGTCCTTCACGCGAGCACCCATGTCCTCAACACGGCCAGTCAGTTCAGCAATTTTCTCCTGCGCCTTTGCGACCTGCGCCTGACTCTCCTTCAGCTGTGCATCCAAATCGGCCATGAAGCCCTTCCCTTCCGGCAAAGTGTATTCCGTTAACATTCAGTTAGTCGCCGTTTCCCGCAGTTTAAAGGTCTGGACCGGCGGAATCTTTCCCGCGCTGCGGCAAATTGTATGCCCGCTCACGGAAATCCCGGTATCGCGTTGAGTCTCAATGGTTGCTGGACTACTGGATTCCTAAGGCAAGCAGACACGCGCTGTCGAAGGAATTATGGGAGGCAGCAGCGATGGACCCCATCACGCTGACAACTGAGATGATGGTCGTGCTAGGTCTTCTGGCCTTTACGATCTTTCTTTTTGTCAGCGAGATCGTCCGCGTGGATCTTGCCGCTGTATCGGTCATGGTGATGGTCGGTGCGCTGAGCTACCTTCCCGGGCTGGGGAATCTTGCCGATATAAGCCAGCTGTTCACGGGCTTTTCGTCGAACGCAGTGATTTCGATCATTGCTGTCATGATCATCGGGGCCGGACTGGACAAAACGGGAATAATGCACAGGGTTGCGGCGTTGATCCTGAAGTACGGCGGCAAAACCGAAGCGCGTATCATCCCGTTCATTTCCGGTACGGTCGGAGTCATCTCATCCTTCATGCAGAATGTCGGCGCCGCGGCACTGTTCCTGCCGGTCGTCAGCCGGATTTCAGTCCGAACCGACCTTCCGCTCGCCAGGCTTCTGATGCCCATGGGGTTCTGCGCAATTCTAGGCGGAACGATCACTATGGTGGGTTCCTCACCGCTGATCCTGCTGAACGACCTGATCATCTCAGCGAACGAAGACCTTCCGGAAGGGCGGAAGATGGCCACCTTTGGCCTCTTCGCGGTCACCCCGATCGGCATCGCGCTGGTCTTGGCAGGAATACTCTATTTCGTGACGCTCGGTCGCTGGGTCCTTCCGGTTCCAGAAATCCGTGACGCCACGTCCGGCCAGACAATGGCGGAATACCTCAAATCCACCTATGGACTGAAGTCGGATATTGTTGAGGTGATCGTTCCCGACGGCAACATCCTCCTCGGCCACACGCTCCAGGACATTATGGACGCTCACCACCTCTACATCGTGGGCCAATCCTATGGAGGACAGAAGGTCATCGCACCCCAGAGCACGATGGAAATCCATACACCGTGCAGGCTGGCAATCCTGGGCCGGGCAAAGGTCATCCAGGAGATATGCGACATCTACGGATTGACGGTTCTCTCCGAGCTTCAGGAGTTCACCGAGGAATTCGCGGCCACCAAGGCGGGCGTCGCGGAACTGGTCGTCCGTCCAAATGCAGGCATCATTGGCAAAACCGGTCGGGAGCTCCGGTTCCGACAGGCATATGGAATGAGCCTTCTCGCAATCCACCGCGGCGCGGAGACCATGAGCCGCGTCGAGACCCAGGAACACGAAGCGACCCGAATCGGTGACGTGCCGCTGCAGGCCGGCGACACGCTGGTCGTGCATACGCCCTGGCAACTGCTCAGCAGGCTGAGGTCGGACCGGGATTTCGTTGTGGTGACATCCGATTTCCCGGAGGAAGAGCTGCGACCGAGAAAGGTTGGATGGGCACTGCTGTTCTTCGTGATCGCTCTCGGGCTGATCATGTTCAGCGACATACGCCTTTCGCTTTGCCTTCTGGTCGGAGCGGTCGGGATGATCCTTTCCAGAGTCCTTTCGATAGACGAGGCATATGACGCAGTCGGCTGGAATACCGTCTTCCTGCTTGCTTCGCTGATTCCGCTTGGGCAGGCGGTCCAGAACACCGGCACCGCGACCTGGATCGCGCAACAGCTTCTTGGTCTGCTCGAAGGCTGGCCGATCTGGGGGCTTCAGACCGGGCTAGCCGTTCTGGCGACTCTCTTCACGCTGGTTATGTCCAATGTTGGCGCTACCGTTCTGCTTGTTCCGTTGGCGGTTTCGGTCGCGGTGGCCGCAGGAGGCGACCCAGCTGTTTTCGCGCTGACCGTAGCGATCGCGACGTCGAACTCTTTCCTGATTCCGAC
>JAJEAY010000190.1 GCA_022824145.1 Rhodobacter sp.
GGGAAAAGCTCCCCTTGAAACCGCTGCCATCTCTCTGCTATGAATCCGCCCAAGGACATGGGGCTGTCTCCCTGTATGTTGTTGTTTTAGCGACTCCTTCATACCAGCGGGACAGCCCCCGGTCCAGGCGATCCCTTGAAAAAACACCCGTTTTCAGGAGAAAAACGGCTCGAACGCGGAATTTTGCAAGAGGCTCTGCATTTACCGACTTCCGCATCCGAGTAAATTCGTAGTTTGGCCGTCTTTCGGAAATTCGGCGGCGCTGAGGAAGTTTCTGCACTTTCAACTCCGTGGATTGGCGATGGTATTCCAAATTCCACTTCACGCATGATCGGAAGCGCATTTTCCGTTCCAATCCCGGGGCGGAGCGGATAACGGACTTGAAGTTTGCTGCCGCTCTCGGGTTTGATGCTCGTTGCCGCACGCGCTCCGCGCAGGCGAGAATCCCGGCCAACGTCGAGACCGATATGCGAACGGCTGCACCCGGAACGCGCTCTCGTGACCTGTTTCCTCAGCAGGCACGGGAAGCTCTGTCATATGCGCTTTCGTTGGCAACACGGCATTTCCTGCTCACTGCATTGATTCCGTTTCCGTGGCCGCCCAGGCTCTTGACACGACGTAACGCCGAACGTTACGTATGCCTGCGACAAAGAGTTTCGCCAGCAAAGCCACCGCGGCCATCTTTGCAGGGCTTGCCGTTCGCGGGCTGCCTGGGCAGATGCAGAACCGGGCACGGGCGAAGCTGGTTGCAGTCGACGCCGCTGGCCACCTTGAGGATCTGGGAGTCCCGCCCGGCAACCGGCTGGAAGCCCTTCGTGGCGACCGGACCGGGCAACACAGCGTTCGCGTCAACGTTCAGTGGCGCATCTGCTTCGTCTGGCGCGACGGCGATGCGTGGGATGTCGGGATCGTGGACTGTCATTAGGAGCTGATTTGAACATGACCGTTGCCCGAGAAGAACTGGACCGACAGGGCGTTGATTTCGCTGACGTCGCTTCGGGACGTCGGCTTCCGCCTGTGCATCCCGGCCAGATACTGCACGACGAGTTTCTGGAACCGATGGGCCTCAGCGTCTATCGGCTGGCCCGGGACATCAAGGCCCCGCGCCCGCGACTGAACGAAATCGTGCTTGGACGCCGCGCCGTCACGGTCGACACAGCGCTGCGACTGGCGCGCTATTTCGGAACGACGGCGGAGTTCTGGATCAATCTGCAGACCCGTTACGATCTGGACATGGCTGAACTGAATGTGCGACCAAGAATCGACCGGGAAGTCGCGCCACGCGAGGCATGACCGGAGAATTCGTTCCGGCGCATCCGCACAGCGCGTCCGGAAGGATGGCCAATCTGATCCGTGCGACCTGCGGCTGGGCCGGGATGTGGAACTCTTGGTTGAAGATGTCTGCGGAACCGATGAAGTCCTTTGCGGCGCGAGCCAGAAAAGCCGCCCAGGTCCAATTGCCGATAGCATCAACGCGATACCCTGTGCAGCCTGCGGACAGGACGAGTACATCACGAGCGATCACTTTCGGTGCGGCCAATGTCTTGCAGGCTGGGCGACCTACGAATTTCTGGTGTGGGTGCGTTATCTGGTCGAAACCCGCGACCGTTTGGCTGCGAAAGTCGAAGAAAGGATGAAGCCGGCAAGATGGGCCAGCTTGATCGCAATGTCTTGTCTGGCCACTTCGTCAAGTTCTCCTGAACGCCGGACACTTGCCGCTTACAACATGGCTTTGGGTTTTGCCGGGAACGGCAGTTTTTGGCCTGTGTGCCCTGATCAAGAACAATGTCACCGCAGAACGCGACGCCAATGCCCGCGCGGTTGAAACGGCTTCCTTTGAACAATTTCTGACCGAACGACCGCAAGGAACGCAGGATTCCAGGAATTAACCCGGATATCTCAGTGCCCCTGGAAAGGGACGTTTTCCTGGTGAGTGCGAAACCGGCCCAACAGCTGTCTCTCCGGCTGGCTGCAGAAGGGGCGATTCATGGAAAAAGTTGAGTTTCATGGCTCCGAACCGACATTGACGGGCGGCATCGCCGGAAGCGCTCAACAATTCTATATGCTTGTCCGTCCACTTGGTGCGACTGGAGCGAGAACGGCCATGAGCCATCCAACTGTCCCGAAAACGCTTTCCGAAAATGGCCCTGGCCTGCCAACTTGCATCCTTGGCGCCTCCTTCGAATTCCCGCGTGCGGAAGGCTGCTCCGCGAGCCAGATCTCCTCACGCCGGCTTGGAGCGCGGCCCATCCTGAACTGGCTGGATTTCTGCGGAGGTGCTGTCGGATCCATTGATGCGGCCGTGCTTTGCGCTTTCCGGCGATACCAGCCCGGCCCAGTCAGTTCGGTCAGACATTCCTGTCTTTTTTCTCCTGTCCCCGAGCGGAACCAGGCTACCGAGGTGCATCGCTCGGCTGGAAAAAGAGAAGCTGGCAGGTGGGTCCGTTTTGAATTGGACTTCACAGCATTCATCAGGAAAGCGGTCAGCACGATCTGCTGCCGCGGGATGCCGAAGCGCATAGTGTCCGCCCGTATGCGAACCCGATCAGAGGAAAGGGCAGTCCGGTCACGGCACCGTGGCCGGACTGACTTGGCATGGTCGCATGGTGCCCGCCTGTGGAAGGAAGTGTGGATAACCTCGATTGGGACCGCCAATGAAGCCACAAAAGACTGGATCCCTGCCTGACCCGAAACATGAATGCGGTCTTCGCTCGAATCCGAGAACAAGAAGCACCGGTCAACCGGCTGAAACTGGGTTGGGCTTGGTCATACCAGCATGAATTCCTGGATTTCCGCTTGCACGGCGATTGCTGGTATTGAGCACTACCCGCCGCGCACGCGCAGGCCTATGCGAAACGTTTTCTGGATGCGGGTAACATCCGACGGCTCAACGTCCGCTTTTTCCGCATGCGATCTCCACTTCTCGACGGAAGCCGCGACTTCCTCGATTGCCTGCCGTGCCCTGGCAGGTTTCAGGCCAGCATTCGAG
>JAJEAY010000092.1 GCA_022824145.1 Rhodobacter sp.
CTCGCCGCGTTGACGTCGGCGTTGGCCGCATGGCCGCAGGCCACGCAGATGAACTCCGCCTGAGATCCGCGGCTGGCGGCGTCGACCGCCCCGCACTCATGGCATGTCTGTGAGGTATAGGCCGCCGGAACGTAGACGACGTTCGCGGCCCTGTATTCCAGCATCGCGGCGAAGGCCGTCCAGCCCGTCCCGGCGATCGCCCGGTTCAGGCCGGCCTTCTGTCTCACGTTCCTTCCCGGCTCATCAGCCGTTCCCTTCGCCGAACGGGTCATGCCCCTGACGTTCAGCCTCTCCAGAACGACCGTTCCGGCCCTCTCCGCGATACTGCGGCTGACGTGATGCTGCCAGTCGCGGCGGCGGTTCGCGGCTTTCCGCCTCGCCTTCGCAAGCCGGCGCCTCGCCCGCTCCCTTCTCCGGCTGCCCTTCCTGCGGCGGGAGACCCTCCTGGCCAGCCGCCTGCATTTCGCCTCAAGGCGCGCCATGTCCGGCATGGCGTGGATCACGCCGTCGCTGTCAGCCACCTGCCCGGCGTTCCGGTCGATCCCGACGGCATGGCCGTTGTCCGCTGGCTCGTCTGCCTGCACGGAATGGCAAACGGTGACGAACCGTTTCCCGTCGTTCCTGCGCTTCAGCACGGCCGACAGCGGCCTGCCGTCCGGATACGGGTTCCCGCCCTTCCTGCGGACTGCCATGCCGCCCAGCCCGGGGATATGGAGCCTGCCGCCGCCTATCCTGACGCCGGACACGGCGCTGAAGCTGTCGAACGAGCGCCTGCCCCGGAATCTGGGGAAGCCCGGCGCGCCGCCTGCCTTCACCCGCCGGAAGAACGCCCTGAACGCCTCGTCCAGCCGCTTAAGTGTGCCGCGCTGCACGGCCACGGGACACGCCGCCATTCCGGGGATGTCGCGGCGGCATTCCGTCAGCGCCCTGCACCGGTCGAAATACGACAGGCCCTTTCCGGTTTTCCGATGGCAGCCGATGCGCTCTTCAAGCGCCGCGTTGTACAGCTGCCGCTGGTCTTCAAGGATGGCCTCCAGACGCCGCCACGCCGCGCGCTTCCGCCGCAGGAGCCGGCAGGCGATCTGCCTGTGGGCGGGGACAGGAGCCGTTCGGGCGTCTTCCCCGCGTCGGACGGTCTTCATGGCCGTCTCCCTCTCGGCTGCGCCGGACACGGCCGGGGAGCCGGGCGCCCGGCCGCGAATCAGTTGGACAAACGTCGGACGGCACGTGACAGAAGCGGACGCGGACTTTCCCGCCGCGGACAGCGGGCACAGGCTCATCGGCAACCCCTGCGACCCGTGAAACCAGCGCCGAGGCGCCCTGATGGCACTTTCGTATATAATTCCCTTTGATTTCGAGGCAGAGGGTATGAACGAATGGCTTCCGCCGGGATTTGGGACCAGGCCTGTTCGCTGAACGGCAGAACCGGGGCGTATGGCGTCAGCCTCTCTCCGTCTCGCCACTTCGAGACGCGATCCCAATGACATGACCCGACCGCCGACTCTCACAATACGGGACGGGAATCCGGCAGTCTGATTCCTGCTACCTGTTCCTCTACCGAGGTGGTTGGCGTGAACTGCGCGGCGCAATGGCTGGATGGTTTCCCCAAACTTTTCCAGCGGCCGTTTCGATATATTTCCATTGCGTTGAACCTGACCTTGTAGTCCATCTTTTTGCTGCCCGGCACCCAGTAACCGAGATAGATGTATTTCAGGCCGGCCTCCCGAGCGAGGGAGATGTGGTCCAGTATCACATAAGTGCCCAGGCTGTCCCGCAGCCGGGCAGGATCGAAAAAGCTGTAAACCATGCTGAGACCGTCATCATGAATGTCGGTCAGGCAGACTGCGGTCAGTCGTCTTTTCCCGTCCGGGCCGGTTGCGACATATTCAGTGACTTGGTTGTCGACCGGAATGTCCTCAACCATCGACGCGAACTCAAATATGTCCATGTCCGTCATTCCGCCTTCAGGGTGGCGGCATTCAATATAGTCACGGAACAGCGCATACTGTTCCTCGGTTGCCCAGGGAGAGGCCGCGCACCGTTCCAGATCCGCATTGCGTTTCATGATCCTGCGCTGGCTTTTGGAAGGCACGAAGTCGTTGACCACAACACGTGTTGAGATGCAGGCTGCGCATGTCGGACAGGATGGCCGGTACAGAACGTTCTGCGACCGCCTGAACCCCTGTTTGGAGAGCACGTTGTTCAACTTTGCTGCATGAGCGCCATGCAGGGAGGTGAACAGCTTCCTCTCCCGTCTTCCTTCGAGATAAGGGCAGGTCTGAGGCGCGGTCACGTAGAATCTGGGCGCAATCGGGAGCGAGTGAAGCATCAGCTTGCAGCAAGTTGGTTGCATCAATTGCTAACAGCGCTCGCACAATCTGCCAAGCCCTTCGAATTTCGAAAAATTCTTCCGGCACATATGCGCGTATTTTGTGATTGGCGGGACGGGTGCGGGCATATTTTGGGGCGAGCGCCTGTCCTATGCCGTGCTTCCTTCCGCAAACGTGAATGGTTTGCCAACCAGGGCATCAACGCGCAGCTGATCGGACCGGACGCAACGCTGTTCTCTTGGCTTCGTTCCGTTGCACAGCCTCACCCTTCCGGCGACCTTAGCGGCATGCCACCGGGACAAGCACCGGAACCTCAATACAACAGGGTAGGGGACCGATGCTTTAGCGCAGAGCAGCAGTCCAACCGATGGCTCGTTCTGGCTGAAATCACTGCGGACTGCGAATTCTGCCGCCTGCAGTAATTCCGCAGGTTATCGGGTGAATCACCGCCTGCGAACCGGAGGGACCGCAAGCTGGCGGGCAACCGACAAGAAAGTATCTAGGGTGGACTCATGCGGTCGTGGCGGGGCCTGAATCGCCGGAACTATTCGTGCCGACCTCGGTGCCTTGCAGGACAGGCACAGACCGCCCGACTGAATGGAATATGCGGGAGTCAGCCAACGTCCAATCTGTTTACCGCGGCGGTTCGAAGTACCAGATCCGATAGTCCTTGACCACGCGACGTGGTCAGCATCAATCCGACGGACAGGATCTGCAGAATCACAACAGACATTGAAACCGAATATCCAAGCGTGTGAAGCAGCGCCGTTCGGAGATCGAATTCCCGTCCTTCATGCGTTCGCAGTTCGATGCCCGTCAGCCGCATGCCCCAGGTTGCGGATCCCGATGCAAGCGTGAACGTACGGTATGCGAATCCGATGATCAGATACATCGCCGTCAGAAAAAACAATGCGGAAAATGCGGTAAACGGCAGGCTCAACAAAGTGAACACACTGATCAGAACGCTGTCCGCCAGCCATGCGAAAAATCGCTTCGGCAGCACGTTCGAATAAAGTTCTGGACACGACTCCGGATCGGGCAGATCCCAGTGCGCATAGCTGTTCGAGTTCATGGAAGTGCAGTTCGCTAAACATTGGAAGGCCCCCAATCCGGGGGCCTTGCAGACTCTGTTTCGGTGACGGAAGCGTTCTAGCCGTTGGTCGGTTCCGCCATGGCGGCTTTCGCGCGCTCGTCCATGAACTGGTCGAACTCAACCTTGTCCTTGGCTTCGCGAAGACGCTGAAGAAACGCTTCAAACGCCTCCTGCTCGTCTTCCAGGCGCCGAAGCGTCTCGGCTTTGTAGGCATCAAAGGCAGCGTTTCCGGTTTCCTTGAAACGGTTGCCGCGCATCTGCCTTGCGTAGCTGCGGCTTTTTGAACAGGCTCCGTTGAACATGCGTTTGCTCCAGATCATGTAGGCAAGAATGGCAAGGCCGATCGGCCAGAAGATGACGAAACCCAGTACCATTAAGGCGATCCAGGCACCCTTGCCACGCTC
Source organism: Rhodobacter sp. (assembly GCA_022824145.1). Lineage (GTDB taxonomy): Bacteria > Pseudomonadota > Alphaproteobacteria > Rhodobacterales > Rhodobacteraceae > JAPOUP01. The sequence continues at coordinate 3,828 of JAJEAY010000092.1, forward strand.
GTCGAGCCAGGCTTCGGCCTGTGTGGGCCATGTCGCAACCGAACTCATCTTTGTATCTCCTCATTTTGCGGACGTTGCAATGTGACTCGCATTCACATTGTGGAAGATGGATATTGGTCTCCGCAACGTCAAGACTCAATGTTAAAATTTTTTACATTTTTCCGAATCAGTTTTCCGGCATCAGATCTGGGTGTTCCGCTTCCTTGGCGGGATCGCGGAATCTCGGTCATCGCAAGGGAACTATGTGTGCGGTTCCCGCGGCTGTCGCGACGCGGTTTCAGCCACTTGCCTGTTCCACAAGGAAGTCCGCAACTTCCGCTCCCGTGATCCGCTGGATTTCCCTTGGATCAATACAGAATATGTGCCGCGGGGTGCCGCCCGCGGCCCAGACTTGATCAAACTCCAGAAGACGCGCATCGAGATAGGTTCGGACGGGGTTCGTATGGCCCACAGGCGCGACTCCTCCAATGGCGAATCCGGTCTGCGACCGAATCAGGCTGGCATCTGCCTTGGCCGGTCGCTCGCCCACTACCGCTTCCGCCTTGACAGGATCGATCTGGTTTCCGCCAGCCGTCAGGAACAGAACGATTTTGCCGCTCCGCTCTCCTTTGAACACAATGGACTTCATGATCTGGTCGAGTTGGCAGCCGGCTGCGGCCGCTGCCTGCGCTGCGGTACGGGTATTGCCCGGCATTTCACGTATGTCGGCTTCAAGTCCCGCCGCCTCCAGGGCGTCTCGAACCCGATTCAGGCTCCTGCTCATTCCCGGCCTCCACACAAGCAGTGGACGGTTAACGC
>JAJEAY010000012.1 GCA_022824145.1 Rhodobacter sp.
TCTCAAGCTACCTCAGCTCCATGGCGGCGCTCGGCTACAATCCCCTCGTCGCCATCCAGATCGCGCTTGCGGGAAACGCCGCCGACATGATCAGGCTGCACAGCACCCAATCCTCCCCCGGGAAGGGGTGAGCAGTTACTGAATTTGATCAGTTATTGATGGGACAACAGTGTCGGAAAGTAACATCCGCTTCGTTCTGCCCATGATCCTGAAAGCGGCAGCTACGGAAGGTTTCCCCTTCCAGCATGCCGTTCCTCTGCCGTTAGCGGCCTGAAAAAACGGATTTCGCACCGGCTCCCGCCAACCAACGCCATGACTTCTAGACGGAGTCAGTACCTGTCAGACCTATCCGAACAGTCCCATGGCGATGGCCTGGAAGAACGAGGCATTTCGGCATTCATTCAATGCCCGTACCAGAATGAGTCCCTGATCAGAGCCATGTCAGTCCATTCGTGCAGCACCAGCAGCCGATCAGGGATTCTCCGTCTCGTCTCGATCATGAACTGATCCGTAACGAGCTTTCCGTCGACCGTGATCCGTCCCGTCCGGCGCCGGGCCGGCCAGCGCTTGGGGTTGGTTGCGGATATCTGCCAGTCAGTTCCTCAATTCCACAAGCGGCTTGAATTCCGTGAATCCGAGTCTGTCAGACCGGTTTTCCTGTTCCTGCTGAAAGAACCGAGTCTCAAAACGGACTCCCACACAGCACTGAGCGCCGTTTGTCCGCTTGATCGCCTGCGAACGCGGCCTGAGAGGCGCCCACCGGCCCGCGCACACGTACTGTCCTCATCTCCTGAACGGAAGCAGGACCTCCCGTGTATTTATTCATTTTTCATTCACGATATCGATGCGCTGGTTTCATTCAATGACATCAGTGTCTTCTGTTTCACATTCATCCATGCAGCTTGCCTAGGGAGCGGATCTGCGCCATAATGGGTAAATCGTGAATAAAACAGACGTCACATGCACGCCATCATTGAAATACAGAACCTGAGTCCGCAGGAACGCGCCGTTATAGAGGCGTTCCTGCGCAGTCCCGACCCTGTCAGCCAGCGCGGGCTGATGTCCCGCATGCGCACGGCGCCCAGCCAGTCCACGATGTCCAGAATCATGAGCGGCCTGATCGGTCGGGGCCTCATCACCAAGACGGGGCAGACCCGCGGCGCACGGTTCTTTCTCACACCCGACGCGCGACGCGTGGCGGCGGATCCGCGGCTTCGCGCTCCAATCCCTTACGATGAGGCCCGCATCGCCAGCTATGTCCCGAACGGAACCCGCTGGCTGCCGGAGGAGTCGGCTGGACGGATGCAGGCGGCGGTCGACCGGACGGACGCGCGGTGTCCTACAGCCTCGACTTGGGTTCGAGCGATCGCGGAACGGTTCCTGATCGACCTGTCCTGGGCCTCCTCGAATCTGGAGGGGAACACCTATGACCATCTTTCGACGGAGATCCTGATCAAGTACGGTGAGAGAGCTTCAGGCCGGGATCTGCTTGAGACGGCCATGATCCTGAACCACAAGGCCGCCATCTCCGCCATGATCGACGGAATCGATGACGTTTTCCCGAATGCCGAGACCGCGCGCCGTCGCCATGTCCTTATGATGCGCGACCTAATGGATCCGTCTGATCTGGGCACCGTCCGGCGCAACGCGATCCGTATCTCGGCAAGCAGCTACCGTCCCACGTCCGATCATGTCCTTCTCTCTTTGGGCCTCGGCGACCTCCTGGCCAAGGCCCGGCTGGTAGAGGATCCGTTTGAGGCGTCTTTCCTCCTGCTTGCAGGGATATCCTACCTGCAGGCATTCGGAGACGGAAACAAACGGATGGGCCGGCTTCTGGCAAGCGAGCCGCTGCTGCGCGCTGGACTGCCCCCGCTCACCTTCGTCGGAATGGATCGGACACCCTACGTTCTGGGACTCATCGAGTTCTACGAGACGGGAGCAACCGGCCTTCTGGGAGAAGCGGTTTCCTTCTCCTACGAAACGACCGTGCATGATTACGTTCATGCCATGTCCGGCCAGCGGATTCCGCGCGCCATCGAGATCCGGGAGCGGGATCGACTCGCGGGTGCGCTGGGCCAGGTGTTCCGTGACAGAATGCCGGACGACGGGATTCCCGGCCTCGTCGATGCTCTTTTTGATGACCTTTCCGAGGGAGACAGATCGGAAATTGTCAGGATCCTGTCCGAGACAGCCGCTCATGCCTCGCCCGCTTCTGCCTTTCTTTACGGTCTTACGGAAAATGACATCCAGGAAAGAAACGCCGCGAACCGGCATTCGCGCGTCTGAGGGAAATGTCGCCGGACGCCATGCGCATGCGGGAACGTTTCCGCCACACCTGATTTCTGAAGCCGACTGGCCGCTGTTACCAGCTTTTCCGCGGCCCACGATCGCCGCCGGGAGTGAACCCGGCCGTCCGTTGCGGAGCCGCTACCTGTTCCATGTCAGGCTGCCGCCGACGGCTCCCCTCCTTCGCTGCTGCGGCCGAATTCGGAAATCTCGGGCTGGATCCAAAAGTCCACGGCCATGTCGGCGGCATGGGAGGCGTCGGGCTCCACCCCGAATCCCGCCTCGCCGTCGCCGCGGAGGCCGACGCCGAAGCTCGTGAACCGCACCGCGCCGTCCGAACGTCCCGGTTGCGCTCCGGATTCAATAGGGCTGCGGCCGCCCCCGGCCCGGAATCTCAAGGACTGGGCGAAAATGTCCACGCAATGCAGAGTTCCGCAGGTGGCTCCAGGTTCCGGAATATCCGCCGACATCACACCAGAGGACGGCCCCAATCGCTGAAGCCGTCCTGACCGGCATGAATTTTCCTACTTGATCGCGTAGGCGACCGGCCACTCGTAGCCGGTTTCCGAAACTGCAGACAGATACGTCTTCAGGACATCCGATCCAGGCATGCCGCGGCTGTCGGCTTCCGCCGCCTGGATGCCCGGGAACTCCGCAAGCGACGCGGCCCAGCCCGCCCGCGCCTCGGCGCTGAGTTCCTTGATGCTGGCGCCAACCTCCGCGAGGCCCTTCAGACCCGACTCCTGCCGCACGTTCAGCGAGGCGCCGGCCTGGTCCTCATATGCCCGGCCCACTTCCATGAGTATCTTCTGGAGATCCGCAGGCAGGCTGTTGAACTTCCGTTCATTCATGGTCAGCGCATTCACGCCCATTGCCCCGAACCCTATGAGCGTGTAGTTCGGCGCAGGCTCGTAGAATTTGAAGCCGAGATAGGCCGACGGAAACATCAGCCAGCCGTTGTAGACGCCGGTCGAAAGCGAAAGATAACCGTCCGGAAGGGTCGACTGCACGGGAATGGCTCCGGCGTATTCCAGCCATGGGAGGTTCGGGCCGGCACCGCCGACCTTGACGCCCTTGAGATCCTCGACGGTGTCCCAGGGATCCGTCGTGCCCAAATGATAGTTGTCCCAGCCATGCAGTCCCAGAAGCACTTGGTCGTACTCGGCAGTGAACTGCTCCGTAAGCCAGGGCTGCGCGTCATAGGTGGCGCGCACGGAAACCATCGCCTGGGCGGAATCCTGAGGACCGAACGGAGCGTAGTACGGGAAGTTGTGCAGGAACAGCTTGGCCGGCTCGAAGCAGATGCAGTAGGCGCCGATGTCCAGAATGCCGTTCTGGACAGCTTCAAGCGTTTCCGCAACGCCGGCGATCGCTCCCCCGTAACCCTCGACGAAGTCAACCGAATGCTCCGTTTCCTCAGCCACGCGGCGCCTGACCTCAGGAACGAAGAACTCGGCCATGTCGGTCACATAAACTGCCGGCCCGTTCGGATGTCCCGAACCGATCCGGAAAGTAAAGCTGTCCGCCGAAGCCATGCTGCCGGCAACCGCCAGCGAGAGCGCCGCCGAGGTGAGTCTCTTCATGGTCGTTTCCCCCTGATGATCGGGCCGCCATCCGGCGACCCAGAGTTATCGTTCGCTAACCTAGTCTTGGCCCCAAACCGGAGTCAAGAGTCCGCATTGTGAAGAAATTAAGAACCATCCGCCATTTGGTCTCGGAGAGGATGTGAGACCGGAAGAACAGCGGTGCCGCCGTCCGTTCGGCGCGGTTCCGCGAACACCGGAACGCCGCTGACTCAGCAGCCGTCCATACCTGCCTCGTCAGAGGTCCGCAGGTTCCCGCGAGGGACAGGGCGTATCGGGATTTCACCCGCGCAGGCTGCCTGCCTCCAGCCAGACAGGCCAGCCATCCGGCTCTTAATCGGGCGGCTCCTCAGTGCCACGATGCCGGTGGCGCAGTTCAATACCCACCGGTGCGCCACTATGCGGAATCAGGGCGAAAGCGACTCACTGCGCAAACCCAAATCAGACTAGTGGAGCAACCCGGTCACACTCCGCAGGAAGCGACTCATCGGCGCTGGCGGGCGCGCAAGCGCTCCAGCGGATGCACCAAACCAAAATTCAGGGAACGGGCCGAACATCGATTATCGTTCGCTAAACTTCTGCCTTGACCGTCAGGATTCATCCGTTAGCGTGTGGCTGACTGCGCAAACGGCCCGGAGGAGAAATGACCGCCGCGATCAGGCTTGCACGGGCCATCCATATCTTTTCAGCCTTCTGGACGCTGGCGCTCGCGATCCTGATCTTTTTCGATGTCATGGGACGCGAATTCATCAGCTACCCGATTCCCGGCACCAAGGAGATCATCCAGAACTCCGTCGTCGCCGTGACTTTCCTGCAGATCCCGCTGGCGGTTTACTCCGGTTCGATGCTCAGAACGTCAATCTTCTCCGATGCGCTCCCTCCCGCAGGCCGACGGGCTCTCCGAACAGTCGCCTCGGTTCTCGGACTCGTTTTCTTTCTTGGCCTCCTGTGGAGCACCTGGCCGTCCTTTATGGATGCATACCGGATCGGCGAATACGAGGGCGAAGGCGCTCTGAGGGTTCCGACCTGGCCGGTAAGGGGAACGGTGCTGGTCATATCGGTTTTCGGGCTCTTCGCTTACTGTTCGATGATCTGGTTCGACTGGACTGGCCAGCTCGAAGGCGAGGAAGCCGCCCCCG
>JAJEAY010000018.1 GCA_022824145.1 Rhodobacter sp.
TCTCAAGCTACCTCAGCTCCATGGCGGCGCTCGGCTACAATCCCCTCGTCGCCATCCAGATCGCGCTTGCGGGAAACGCCGCCGACATGATCAGGCTGCACAGCACCCAATCCTCCCCCGGGAAGGGGTGAGCAGTTACAAGGCATTATTCTTTCTTTAACGATCCGCTAAGGAAAGGATCCTTTATCAACTATGGCGCCATCATTGGATCCGTCACGCTTGAGCAATCACGTAACGATCTCGACAGCGGGTGAGCGGGCCACAGCATTCATGCCGCCAGCGCTGCCTCCAAATCCTCCTATCAGGATGGATCGGCTCTACCGCCCTCTCGAACGGGCGAATCGCGCGATTGGCCGGCTTGACGGTGTGACATCCATCCTGCCCGATATGCCACTCTTTCTCTATATGTACGTGCGCAAGGAAGCGCTGCTGTCATCCCAGATCGAGGGCACGCAGTCGTCACTCTCAGACTTGCTGCTGTTTGAGAGCGATGCAGCGCCTGGCATCCCCCTTGACGACGTTCAGGAAGTTTCGAACTATGTGGCGGCCATGAACCATGGCTTGGAAAGAATCCGTGGTGGCTTCCCGCTTTCCCTGCGCCTGATCCGGGAAATCCATGCCGTTCTTCTGGCGAGAGGCCGCGGAAGCAGAAAACAGCCTGGCGAATTCCGGCGTTCGCAGAACTGGATAGGAGGAACGCGACCGGGCAATGCCCTCTTCGTGCCGCCCCCTCCGGACCGCGTCGTCGATCTCATGTCGGACCTTGAGGAGTTCATCCATATGGATGAACCGGAAATGCCGACCCTCATCAAGGCTGGGCTCATCCATGTCCAGTTCGAGACAATTCATCCGTTCCTCGAAGGCAACGGCCGCCTTGGGCGGCTCCTGATCACGTTCCTGCTCTGTACCGAAGGCATATTAAAGGAACCGATTCTCTATCTCAGTCTCTATTTCAAGACGCGCCGCCGCCAGTACTACGACCTGCTTCAACAGGTCAGGGAACGAGGTGACTGGGAAACCTGGCTGGAGTTCTTTCTCGACGGAATCGCTGAGACCTCCAGGCAGGCGACCGAGGCGGCGCGCGAGATCCTTGCGCTGTTCGAAGCTGATCGGCAGCGCATCGAAAACCTCGGGCGGCCAGCAGCGTCGGCGCTTCGTGTCCACCAGCTTCTTCAGCAGAAGCCGATTGCCGGAATTCCAGCAGCGGCGCAGCGGCTGGGAATCTCAACTCCGACGGTCGCGAACTCGATTCAGCATCTGGAAGACCTTGGGATCGTTCGGGAAGTCACTGGAAAGCAGCGTGGCCGGATGTTCGTATATGGCGGATATCTTGATATCCTGAATCAGGGAACCGAGTCGCTTTGACCGAGAGGCGCACCGACATCCAACCAATCGAAACCAATACAAAAGATCACTGAAATTCAGTGAATATCCATTGCTTTATTCCTTCATCCCACGCAAAGATGAACCAAGAAGGCGAAATTGTTCAACCAAAATCGAGGTTGGCTGTGCGCTGGCGAACCGGAAAGCTCCGATCAAGGACCGCGCGGTCACTGCGGTCCATGAATTCACCGGCGACGGTGCCTTCAAACCCGGCGACCCGCTTCCACCTGAGCACGAGCTGACCGTAAGGCTTGGCCTCAACCGAACCGCGCTGCGGAAGGCACTCGACGTGCTGAAGCGGAACAGTGCGATCTGGCGCCACGCTGGCAGGGGAACGTTCTTTGCCACATCGGGTGGCTCTGATGGCCAGGACGGCCTGGCGGCAGTCGTCCAGAAGGCGACGCCTGTTCACGTGATGCGCGCGCGGCTCTCGCTTCAGGCAGCGCTCGCCCGTGAAGTCGCGGTCAACCCATCCGATCTGGAGATTCCGCGTGTATAGCTTACGTCGCTTCTGGGACCGTCCGGCCGTGGAAAGACAACACTGCTGAAAGTCATCGCTGGGCTTCTGGAACCGACTGCCGGAAACGTCAAAGTCAATGACAGGACCGTAACGGGGCCGGGCAGTGCATTCGTGTTCCAGGACTTCGCGTTGCTTCCATGGGCGAACGTCCTGCGCAACGTGGCTATTGGACTGGAACTGCACGGCGCAAGCCGGTCCGAACGAGAGGCTATTGCTGAAAGCTGTGTCGCCCAGATCGGGTTGTCCTGGTTTGAGCGCAGCTATCCGCATGAACTGTCTGGAGGAATGGGCCAGCGTGCCAGCCTCGCCCGCGCCCTTGCAGTCGACAGCGAGGTTCCGCTCATGGACGAGCCGTTCTCGGCCGTGGACGAACAGACCCGCCACAAGTTTAAGGAAGACCTGCTGGGGGCTGGTGGCCGCGCGGAACAAGACGTTCACTTTAATGACGCGCTCGTTCAAGGAAGCCGTTCACGTTTCGGACCAGATCGCGAATCCGCTTTCCCGCCCCAGCCGGGTGTCGGAGCTCTTCGGCCGCTCAGGCCTTACGTTCTTCATTCCTCCGCTGTCTGTGGTCATTGTAACGCTGTTCGAAATCATCGGGTCGCCCCCTCCAGAAGGCATTGAACGAGACGGCGTACGCCTTCATTTCCGGAATCGTGGCCGCCGTCGTGATCGACATTCCCACGGGCTTCCTAATGGGCAAGATCCGGCTGGTTGACGAACTGCTCCTTCCATGGATCAAAGTCTTTCTGAGCCCACCCCTTACCGCGCTGGTCCCGATGCAAATGGTGCCGTTCGGATTCGGGATCATAATCCTGAACGCGCGCGCTGGCGCACTGCAGATCAACCGTTCCATGACCGACATGGCCAGAAGCTTCGGCGCGTATCCATGGGATGCGCTCATGAAGGCCTGTTTTCGGGATGCGCTGCCGGAAATCCTTGGCGGCGTGATACGGGCGGCCAAAGGGTGATCATCGGCCAGCTGTTGATCTCGATGGTCGGCTTTCGGGTGCTGTTCGAGCTTTATTCGGCCAACTTCCTGATGGCGCGTTTCTGGACCGTACTTGTGGTGCTGTTCGCGCTTGCGTTCACGATCACCAAGCTCCGCGCCTGTCTGGAACGAAAAGTGAGCTACTACGCAGCTATACGGTAGAACCCGATTGAGTAGGTCCGGGCCGGTTGCGGCGCGGCAGACCGGTTCGCCAGCTACCCGTCCTTTTTTCGCAGAATCCGGCGAAGATCCCCGAAGGGCGGCTCGCCCATTAGGTGGACGGAAGTGAAATAAACGGTGGCGCCGATCGCAACAAGCCCGGCGAGGGCCGCGTAACGCCATCCGGCAAGGACGAGCGCGGAATCAAGCGCCAAAGACGCGACATGAAGGACAACGCCCATCAGCGCGCTGGCCAGGATAACCCGCGGAAGAAGCCGGAGGAAACGGGCGTCAAGCCTGACGGCTTCTCCCATGCCTCTCGATCCACGCCATAGCAGCACGACCATGGCCCAGGCCGCGGCTGAAGTGCCGATCGCGGCGGCGAGATAGCCAATCAGCGGCGCAAGGCCGACTGCGATGGCCGCGTTCACGCACATCGCGATGACCGCGTGACGAAGAGGCGTGCCCGTGTCCTCACGCGCGAAATAAAGCGGCTGCAGTACTTTCTGAAGCACGAATGCCGGCAGGCCCAGGCCGTAAACGGCAAGCGCAGCGGCGGTCGCGGCGCTGTCGGATGCGACGAACGCTCCGCGCTGGAACAGAACGCTGACGAGTGGAAGCGGAATCACTGTCAGGGCGACCGCCGCAGGAACCGTGAGCGCAAGGCCGATCCCGGCTGCCCTGTTGAACGCTTCGCGACCGCCTTCGGTGTCTTCCGCGCGCAGGCGGCGCGACAGATCCGGAAGAAGAACCACTCCGATCGCGATGGCGACGACGCCGAGCGGAAGCTGGTAAAGTCGGTCAGCGACGTTGAGCCAAGCGATGGCTCCATCGAAAAAGCTCGCCACCTGACGACCGACCAAGAGGTTTACCTGCACGACGCCGCCAGCCAGCGCAGCGGGGGCCGCGATGATGGCAAGGCGCCGGAGGTCGGGTGAAAGGCGCGGACGCCTGAAAAACAGAGTGAAGCCCGCCCGCGAGGCGGCCGTCCAGACAAGCGCGAGCTGCGCCAAGCCCGCAACCGGAACTGTCCAAGCCAGCGCGGAACCCAGCGGCCATCCAAGCCAGGCGCCCATCGACAAAGCGGCAATGAAAAGCAGGTTGAGCAGCGTCGGCGCGGCGGCAGCGGCGGCAAAACGGTGGGTGGCGTTCAGAAGTCCCGAAAGCAGAGCGGCAAGAGAGATGAACAGTATGTAGGGAAAGACGATCCGCCCGTAGCTCACTGCCAGATCGAACCGTCCGTCGGCCAGGAAGCCGCCGGCCATCGCAATCACGAGCCACGGCATCGCGAAGAGCGCGACGACTGTAAACGCGACAAGAACTGCCGCCAGACCCGAAAAAGCATCCTGGGCAAATCCCTTGGGATCCTCGTCACCTTCCAGTTTTTTCGCGAACATGGGGACGAAGGCAGTGTTGAACGCACCTTCGGCGAAGAACCGCCTGAACATGTTCGGAAGGGCGAAAGCGATCAGGAATGCTTCTGCGATCGGCCCGGAGCCAAGGAATGCGACAATCAGGACGTCGCGCAGGAATCCCAGAACCCGGCTTGCCAGCGTCCAGGCGCCGACCGTGAACATGCTGGCCATAAGGCGAAACGGTTTCACGGGCCAGGATCGGAAGAGTGAGTCCGGCGACGCCGGAAGGAATCGCGCCGCCGCAGAAGGAATCCAGGCGGGGTTTTGCGAACGGAAGGGCCTCTTCTGGCGCCGCAGACGCCATAAGGTTTCGATCGAAGAAGGCCGGTTCGCACGCTCATGCGGAGCGTGCCCGTTTCGCGCCGCGTACTATTGCTTCCCTGAGTCTCTTTTCCAGCGCCCGCTGTTTCCCCACTGAGTGGAACTTCAAGCCGAACATGTCTTTCACGTAGAAGCTGTCGACCACCTGTGCGCCATAGGTCGCGATCACAGCGCTGGAAATGTAAATGTTGCTGGCGGCAAGCGTTCGGGTCAGGTCGAACAGCAGACCGGGCCGGTCGCGCGTGTCAACCTCGATGATTGTGTAAATCTCGGATCCGTCATTGTCGAAGGTGATCGAGGTGGGAACGTTGAACGCGCTTTCACGCTTTCCGATCACGTCCCGCGATCGGATGGCCTCCGTGGCAACGACCTTTCCCATGAAGGTGTTCTCGATCATTCCGCGCAGCCGTGGCAGCCTGGAGGCTTCATAGGGCGCGTTGCTGGAATCCTGGATCCAGAACGCGGCGGCCGCGAATCCGTCTTTGGTGGTGAAGGTCCGGGCGTCCTTTATGTTCGCGCCCACCAGGGCAAGCGCACCGCACATTCTCGAGAAAATGCCCGGATGGTCCTGCATGGCGAAACAGACCCGCGTGGCGTCGCGGCTTGGATCCGGAGTGAGCAGGAAACGCAGATCGTCGTTGCCGATTCCCCGCAGGAGATTGGCGAAGTCCAGATGCGCGGTCACGTGCAGGCCCTGCCAGTAGGGTTCGTAGTGGCGGCTGATTTCCCGACGCAGATCCGAGGAGGCCCAGCCTTCGAGCTTCGCTTTGAGGTTGCGCTTGGCCTCGGCGCCGCGCGCTGTGCGGTTCAGTGCCTCAAGTCCGTTCTCAAGTCCGCGGCGGGTCTGCCGGTAGAGGGCGCGCAGCAGCGACGCCAGCCAGTTGTTCCAGGTGTTCGGGCCAACCCCGCGGATATCGCAGACAGTTAGCACGGTCAGAAGGTCCAGCCGTTCCCGGGTCTGCACCGCCTTGGCGAATTCGCGTACCGTTCGGGGATCGGCGATGTCCCGCTTCTGAGCCATGTCGGCCATGAGAAGGTGATGCCGGACCAGCCATTCAACCGTTTCGGACTCTTTTGGCGTGAGGCCAAGGCGCGGCGCCAGGCCGCGGGCGATTCTGGACCCAAGAACGGAGTGATCCTCGTCACGGCCCTTTCCAAGGTCATGGCAGAGCAGTGCGATGTACAGAACCCTGCGGTTTACGCCTTCCTCCAGTATCCGGCTCGCGACAGGAAGTTCCTCGATCAGTTCGCCGCGCTCGATCTGGGCCAGGATCGAGATCGTCTGGATGGTGTGCTCATCGACTGTGTAGCTGTGGTACATGTTGAACTGCATCATCGCGACAACCGGTTCGAATTCCGGAAGGAAGGCTGGCAGGACGCCCAGCTCGTTCATGCGCCGAAGCGCGCGTTCCGGATTGCCGTGTTTCAGGAGCAGGTCCAGGAAGATCCTTACGGCTTCCTTGTCTTTCCGCATGTCGTCATCGATGATGTGCAGGTTGGCGCTGATCATCCGCATTGCGTCCGGGTGGATCAGATGCCCTGTACGAAGGGCCTCCTCGAAGATGCGGAGGATATTGACCTTGTCGCTGAAGAATTCGGTCTCATTGGCAATGTTGAGCCGGTTGAATTCGATGCTGTAGCCCTTTGCGACCCGTTTGCGGCGAAACAGGCCCGCAAGCATCGGTTTACGTTTTACGTGACGCTCTTCCAGGGCGGTCAGAAAGATGCGGGTGAGCTCGCCGACACGCGTGGCATGTCGGAAATAGTCCTGCATGAAATGCTCGACTGCCCGCCGTCCTCCCCGCTCACTGTAACCCATGCGGCTGGCGACTTCGACCTGCCGTTCAAAGGTCAGTTTGTCCTGCGCCCTGCCAGCGATGAGATGCAGATGGCAGCGCACCGCCAGCAGGAAGTTTTCCGCCCGAACAAAGGCGTCGAACTCTTCCTGACGGAAAACGTCCATGCGCACCAGTTCAGCAGTATCCTGAATCGCGTGAATATATTTGTCGATCCAGAACAGCGAGTGCAGATCGCGCAGTCCGCCTTTGCCTTCCTTGACGTTGGGTTCGACCATGTATCGCTGGCCACGCTTCCTGGCATGCCGCTCGGCGCGCTCGGCCAGCTTGGCTTCGATGAATTCCGTCGCTGTGTTGCGGAACAGATCCGACCAGAGCCTTCCGCGCAGGTCGTCTTCGAGTGGCTTGTGACCGTCGATGAAGCGGTGCTCCAGCAAGGCTGTGCGGATCGTGTAGTCCTCTCGCCCAAGCCGGATGCACTCCGCCACGGTCCGGCTTGCATGGCCAACTTTCAGGTGCAGATCCCACAGTGCGTAGAGCATCGATTCGATGACACTCTCCGCCCACGGGGTGATCTTGTAGGGCGTCAGGAACAGGAGGTCGATATCGGAATAGGGCGCCATTTCCGCGCGTCCGTACCCGCCGACCGCCAGCACAGCGATGCGTTCGGACCGTGTCGGCGCCGCGATCGGATGCAGTCGGCTGGTCGCCATTTTGAGTGTCGTGGCGACGATTTGATCCGCTAGCCATGCGTATGACCGAACCACGGGCCGAGCGTTTCCGGGATCAGCGAGAAACGCGTCGGCTATCGCTCTTCGGCCCTCGGCCAGCGCTTCCTGAAGGACTTCGACGGCAGCGGCGCGAACTGAATTCGGGCCATCTGCTCTCCGGTAAGCGGCATCGAGCGCGGCGCTGACCCCGTTCAGGTCAAATATCCGGTGCGCCGGACAGATCAGTCCGTCCGGTTCCTTCACAGAAGGGAACCTGGCGGCTGGTTCAGGAACCTGCGCCGCGGAATCTGGTTGGTGCAGCGTCAATGACAGCCACCCGCTTTTCGAAGATCGTCGCGACTGCCAGACCGCGTTCGTTCGTGCCGTCCGGCCGCAGCCTGAACACACCGTTGACCCCCGCAAATCCGGTAGGTTCCGTCAGCGTTCGGACAGAAAGGGAACTCGATCTGCCGACGCTGGCCAGTGCGCCGATCATGGCGATGCCGTCATAGGCGAGGCTCGAGACAGGATGCGGCTGTCTGCCATAGACCGCGTCGTACCGGTCGTTGAACTGCCGGATCCGCGAGGGTGACGGAAGCGCGAACCATCCACCCTGAAGCGGGGCCAGTTCCAGTGCGCTTGACGGAATGTCCCAGCGCTGCAGGCCGATCAGCTGGGTCTTCGCAGGATCCACTCCGTTCTCAACCATCAGCTGGGTTAGAATCGGCAATGCGCCAGCGTTTCCGGAGGTCAGGAAAATCGCCTCGGCCCCCTCGCTTTCCGCTGCGGCCGCGATTTCGGGCGCGACCTCAACAACCGCGTTCTGCGTCATCCTGAAGGAAGCGACACCGACGAGTTCGGCGCCGTGGCGCTCGATCGCTGCGGAAATCGCAGCGAAACCTTTTTCTTCGGTTGGCCCCTGGCCATAGACAGCCATGATTCTGGACCGACCGTTCTCCACTGCGTATTTCACAAGGCGATCCGCGGTATTCTCGAATGTATTCCCGAGCACGAAAACGTTTCCACCCGCAATGTCGGTGTTGTTGGAGAGGCTCAGAATGTTGACTCCGTGCGCGGAGACAGCAGCGCCTGCGGCACTGGCGGAGCCGGCGTATACCGGGCCAAGGATTACCTTTGCGCCGTCATTCACCGCCTGCACCGCCGCTTCGGCGGCGCGTTCAGGGCTGGCGGCGGTCGCGTATACACGCAGGTCGATCATGACGCCCTGCAGGTCGTGCATCGCCAGACGCGCGGCGTTTTCGATCTCCTCTGCCAGAAGATCGTTTTCGGCCCTGCCTGATTCCGCCGGAACCAGAAGCGCGACTTCCACCGGCGCACCATCCCCAATCCTCACCTGAGTGTCCGTCATCGGGCCGCAGGCGGCGAACGCGGCGCAGCTCAAGGCGGCCAGGGCCTGAACGGACCGGCGGCGGGTCATGGTGGCGGACATAGTCATGGCGGTTCGTAAGCTCCTGTGCTGACTTGCGGGCACCGACAGATTATGCGCTAGAATGGATGGAGTAAACGCATTGAATGGTGGAATGGTTCGTGGGACTCGAAATCTCCCCGCTGGCGCCCGGACTCTATCTTGTCGCGACGCCCATCGGAGCCGCCCGTGACATAACCCTGCGGGCGCTGGACGTCCTCGCATCCGCCGATGTTCTCGCGGCCGAGGACACCCGGACGTTGAGGCATCTGATGCAGATTCACGGAATTCCCCTCGGTGGACGTCCGCTCCTGGCCTACCATGACCGCAACGGGGCGGCAGCGCGGCCCAGGCTTCTGGAAATGATCGGTGCCGGCAGATCGGTGGCCTATGCGTCCGACGCCGGAACGCCTCTGGTATCGGATCCCGGATTCCGTCTTGTACAGTCGGTTAGGGCCGAAGGTTTGGCGGTGACCGCAGTGCCGGGACCATCGGCTGTCCTGGCCGCTCTGACGGTATCGGGGCTTTCGACTGACCGGTTTCTGTTCGCCGGGTTTCCTCCGGCGGCGAAAGGCGCCAGGAAGACATGGCTTCAGGATCTGAAACCGGTACCGGCCACCTTGGTTGTCTTCGAATCACCCCGACGGGTGCATCGGCTTCTGTTGGAAATGGCGGAAGCGTTCGGGGAGCGCGAAGCAGCAGTCTGCCGGGAACTGACCAAGCGCTTCGAAGAGGTCATTTCCGGAAGTCTCGGAGAGCTGGCCGTTCACACGGCGAACCGAACGCTGAAGGGCGAGATGGCGGTCGTCGTGGGCCGCGGCCAGGACAGTCCGCTGGCCGCAGATCTGGAGGCGGCTCTTGAATCGGCGCTTGCCGGAATGTCGGTAAGGGACGCGTCGGAATCCGTCGCCAGAGCCATGGGGCTTCCCAGGCGGCAGGTCTACCAGAAAGCGCTGCGGCTGGCAGGTGACCGAAATACGTGACCGTGATCCGAGTACCGGCATGGCAGCAGGCGTTCCGGACTCCGCTCAACTGCCGAGGATGGCGGGCCTTCCGTATCGAGCGACAGCGATCCTTGCCACTTCGGGAAACACTGGATTTGGCAGAACGGCCAGGTCGGATCGGTGCATCGGTTCTGGACTGTTCGGCACAGGTCCGGCATTCCCGGAGTCCGATGCCGGTATTCCGTCGGACCTGTTTCATAGATTGCCGCAGGAGCGTGGGAAGGGGCAGTTGATGTTGACTGTGTTGTGTGTTGGTCGTTGCAGCAGGTGGCACTCGGCCTATTTTCGGCGGCAGCCACAGCAAAGACCGGTGTCATGGGCAGGACGTGCAGATAGAGGAAAGCAAAATGAGCGCTGATGTCATTGATGGGAAGGCTTTTGCCGCAAGGGTTCGTACGGAGGTGGCTGGGCATGTCACCAGACTCCGGACGGATCACGGGATCACACCCGGACTGGCGGTGGTTCTTGTGGGAGAGGATCCTGCCAGCCAAGTCTACGTGCGTTCAAAAGGCAGGCAGACAGCCGAGGCTGGAATGAACGGTTTCGAGCATCGGCTGGCTGCATCGACCTCCGAGGAAGACCTGCTGGCGCTGGTCAACAACCTTAACGCTGACCCTGCGGTGCACGGCATTCTGGTTCAGCTGCCGCTCCCGGATCACATCGACGAAGCATTGGTGATCAACGCCATCGATCCGGCAAAGGATGTGGACGGATTCCATGTTTCGAATGTCGGACTGCTTGGCACCGGCCAGAAGTCCATGGTTCCCTGCACACCGCTTGGATGCCTGATGCTCCTGCGCGACCGCCACGAATGCCTGTCCGGCATGAACGCCGTGGTTATCGGGCGGTCCAACATCGTGGGAAAACCAATGGCGCAGCTGCTGCTCCTGGACAGCTGCACCGTGACTGTTGCCCATTCGCGAACCAGACAGCTTCCCGACGTAGTGCGCCAGGCCGACATCGTCGTCGCCGCGGTCGGCCGCGCGCGAATGGTTCGCGGTGACTGGATCAAGCCGGGCGCTACCGTGGTCGATGTCGGCATCAACCGAATCGCGGCGCCGGAGATGGGAGAAGGAAAAACGCGGCTGGTCGGCGACGTGGATTTCGAAGACTGCTCCAGGGTCGCTGGCGCCATTACGCCTGTACCCGGCGGCGTCGGCCCGATGACCATCGCGTGTCTCCTGGCCAATACGCTCACTGCCTGCTGCCGGGTAAACGGGCTGGAAGAGCCGGAAAGGCTTACAGCATAGACCTGCTTCGTTGACACCGGGTTTGGTCGCCTTGGGCCAAACCGTCCCGACCGACGAATCGGCTTCCCGTCTCTGTGACTGTTCCAATGCTGAATGCCTGGATTGTCTGTTGTGGCGCCGGAGCCGTTTCCATCGCCTTTGACGGTTCAGTCGCCTCCTGCAGTTCTGGCCGGAAACCGGGTAATTCCGGGACGCAGATGGCGCTGGCTGATTATGCGAAGCGCTCTGGATGAAGGCCGCGCATCTGCAGATCGAATCCGTTCTGGATATGCTCGGTGAACGTCTCCAGCGCCTCAGTCCTGTCTCCGCGCTCGATCACCCGGACAAGATCCATGTGATCGCCAAGCGATTTCGCGAGGTCAACGTTCTCAATGGCGGCGAACAGCGGAAAGGCCATCGCTTTGGCCCAGATGATGTCGAACATTTCGAGAAGGAACCGGTTTCCCGCCCGCTCGACGAACGCACGGTGAATGTTGCGGTTGGCCTCGAAGTACCCCCGCGCCGACCGGTCTTCCAGATCCTCCTCCCGCTCGACGACCTGGCTCAGCCAGGCGACGTCGTCCGCGGACTTCCGGACGGCCAGGATGCGCGCGCACTGTCCTTCGATGCCAGCGCGGGCCTGATAGAGTTCCCTGACCTCCTGGTCATTCATGCGGTAGAGCCTGAAGCTTCCCCTGTTAGAGACCTCCAGCACCCCTTCCTGTTCCAAACGCATCAGCGCCTCGCGGATGGGTGTTCTGCTGATGTCCATCTCATCCGCGAGCTTTTCCTGCACAAGCCGGTCGTCCGGGCCGATTTCCCGGCGCATGATCGCGTCGATCAGTTCATCGTAAACCTCGTCCGCCAGCCGGCGACGGGCTGGCCGAATGGATTTCAGGGCCATGCGCTGCCTCGGAATGCCAATGTGCTCTGCGTTTATGGATACTGTATACAGAATCCCGGGCTGCGACCACCGGATTCAATCTTGCCATCCACTGAATACAGTATACTGTATACAGAAAATTGAGGAGACTTGCAATGTGTGGAATCGCTGGGCGCATCCTTGCCGGCACCGGAAGCGTAGGGCACGACCTCGTCGAGCTTATGGATGCGCAGGAACACCGAGGCGCCGACAGCACTGGATTCGCGATCTACGGCCCGCCGCGCGACACCGGATACGTGGTGCGAGGCATGGGATTCGACCGGAAGGACATGGAGTCCGCAATGGAGGATCTTTTGCACTGCCTGCGCGACCACGGCTCCGATCTCCTGGGAGAGCCCGACATCATCGCCGACCGGCAGCGGCACTACTGCTTTCGCATCGAGATCAGCGATCCGGACAACATGGCTGCGTGGGTTGCCGATGCCGACACGCTCACTGACCGGATCGAGGTGCAGTCCTGCGGCCGCAGCCTCGAAATCATCAAGGACATCGGCGGTGCGAAGACCGTGGCTGACAAGCATGGCGTGCGGGATCTGGTCGGCACCCATGGCCTGGGACATGCAAGGCTCGCAACGGAAAGCGACGTGCGCCCCAACGCAAGCCACCCTTTTTGGGCACGTCCGTTTCCGGATGTGGCCATCGTCCACAACGGACAGATCACGGACTATTTCACATGGCGGGACAGGCTGGAACGGCAGGGCTACAGGTTCCTGACCGGCAATGACAGCGAACTGATAGCCGTTTGGGTCAGTGACCGGATGAAGGCGGGGCTGACAATGGGACAGGCCCTGAAACTCTCGATCGGTTCCATTGACGGCGTGTTCACATACATGATTGCAAATGCTGACGGAATCGGGTTTGCGAAGGACCGCTTCGCGATGAAGCCGCTTGTTGCGATAGATCAGAAGGGCGAGCTTGCAATGGCAACGGAGGAACAGGCGGTGCGCCGCATCTTCGTTGGCGAATGCGATGTCATCAACTACGACGGACCTTCCCTTACCGGGCTTTGGGGCGTCGGCAACCGGGCTATGGCGGCATGAACGAATACGTTGTCGATGTGGGCCAGCGCCACATCAGGGAAATCAATGAAGAGATTCAGGAAGCCTGTGCCCGAGGGGACAGGATTCGGGTGGTCAACACACTGTCCCGCCACAATCTGGGCATCGGGTTGCCTGACGGGGCCGAAATTCAGTTCGAAGGCTCGGTGGGCTATTACTGCGGCGGGCTCAACACCGGCGCGACTCTGGAAATCGAACGGAATGCTGGCTGGGCGCTGGGCGAAGGGATGGCGAAGGGAACGATCACGGTCGGCGGCTACAGCGGCATGTCATGCGGCGCCGCGATGATCGGAGGCACGATTCACGTTAAGGGCGATGCCGGTCCTCGCTGCGGGGTCGCGATGAAGGGCGGGAACATCGTTGTCGAGGGCCGGATCGGGTACCAGTCCGGATTCATGGCCCATTCCGGAAAGATCATCGCACTTGGAGGCGCCGGTGACAGCTGCGCGGACGCGCTCTGGGAAGGCGAGGTCTGGGTCGCCAGCGATGTTGACAGCCTGGGCGTGGACGTGAAGGTCGTTGAGCCGACCGCCGAGCAGGTCGAGGAAGTGAACGCAATCCTTGAGCCACTTGGTCTTGCCGACAGTTCGCGCGACTGGCGAAAGATGGTTTCGGGCCAGCGGCTCTGGTTTTTTGAATCGAGGGATGCAGGCGCATGGCTGATGATCTGACACAGACCTACGAATTTCCGTTCGAGCCACCGACCGAAGACGAGATCCGGTTTCACGACGCAGGTGCAGTTGAAGGTCGCCCGGCCGGCGTGATTTCGAGCTATGAAGAAGGCGGCTCGACCCGCTGGACGCCCGAAGCGATTTCCGAAGTGCACGCGCTGGCGCAGCTCGGGCGCTATCAGGTGCGTGGCTACAACACGTTCAACAAGCGGATGCCGACATTCGACGACCTTGTTTTCGTACCCGCTACGATGACCCGGTTGCCGCTGGAGGGTTACCGGGAGAGCTGCGATACAAAGACCGTACTTGGTGGCGGACGCGGCATCGTTGAATGTCCGCTGGAACTCCGGATTCCGATTTACATCGCGTCGATGTCGTTCGGCGCGCTTTCCGCGCCGGCAAAGGCTTCGCTGGGATATGGCGCCTCCAAAGCGGGTACGATGACCTGCACCGGCGAAGGCGGCATGCTGGAAGAGGAACGGGAGGCGTCAGCCAGGCTTGTCTACCAGATGAGTCCGGCACGTTACGGCGTTGACCTCGATCACCTGCGCCGCGCCGACGGGCTGGAAATAGTGGTTGGCCAGGGCGCAAAGCCTGGAACCGGCGGCCTCCTGCTGGGCATGAAGGTGAGTCCGAGAGTCAGCAGGATGCGGACCCTGCCGGAAGGCGTCGACCAACGGTCAACCATCCGGCATCCGGATTTCCTCGGGGCCGACGATCTGGCCGTCAAGATCGAAGAGCTCAGGATCGCGACCGGTTACAAGGTACCGATCTTTGTCAAGATGGGTGCGACCCGGCCGCGGTACGACGTCGCGATCGCTGCCAAGGCGGGAGCCGACGTAGTGGTGGTGGATGGTGCCGAGGGCGGCACCGGAGCTTCGCCGGAACTGCTGCTGAACCACACAGGCATTCCGACCATGAGCGCGATCCGAGCGGCTCGCGAGGCGCTCGACGAATGCGGAATGACCGGAAAGGTCAGCCTGGTCGCCGCTGGCGGGATCCGGTCGGGCGTGGACGCTGCGAAGTGCCTGGCGCTCGGCGCAGATGCGGTGATGATCGGAAACGCCGCGATGATAGCGATGGGATGCAACTCCCCGAGGTATGTTGAGGACTACGAGAAGCTCGGAACCTCTCCCGGAGCCTGCCATCACTGCCATACCGGTCTGTGTCCGGTCGGTGTCGCCACGCAGGATCCGGAACTGGAGAAGCGCATGAATCCCAAGGCCGGCGCCGAACGCGTCGCGCGGTTTCTCACCGCGATGACCATGGAAGTCACCGCATTGGCGAAGGCTTGCGGCAAATCCTGCGTTCACAATCTTGAGACTGAGGATCTGCGGGCACTGAGTTTCGAGGCCAGTGCCTTCACAGGCGTCAAGATGGCGGGCATCGACCGCGAATTCGGTTGGTGAAGATGAGAATCGCGGTTCTCGACCTGACACACCAGCCAAGTCCGCTGCTCGACGGAGTGCCGCGCGTTGGAGAGACCATTGCCGAGTGGCTGTCACCTGAACTCCCGGAAGCAACAATTGCTGCGGTCGGGATTGCCTACGGGGCGGCCTTGCCGAAACCTGACTCCTTCGACGGGGTCGTGGTCAGCGGGTCAGAACTGGGCGTATATGACGAATCGCCGTGGATGGCGCCGTTGCGGCGCTTTCTGCTCGCGGCCCGCGAGGCGCGAAAGCCGATCTTCGGCATATGCTTCGGCCACCAGATCATGGCCGACACCTTCGGCGGACGCGCCGAAAAGGCGGCATGCGGCTATGTCGTGGGGCGGCGGATCTATGAGTCCGCGGGCGTCACGTTCCCGACCCATGTCTGGCATCAGGACCAGGTAACCCGGGTTCCACCTGGAGCGACGGTGACCGGAACGGCCGACTACTGTCCGATCGGCGTGCTGGAATACGAGTTCCCCGGGCTTTCGGTTCAGTTTCACCCTGAATACACCAGACCAAGGCTGGAAGAGCTGTTCGCGCGCGGTCGTGACAGGTTCATTTCGGCCGAAGCCGTTGATTCGGCACTGGAGTCCTTCCGGGACGGTGAGGTGGACAGGGCGCTGTTCGCTTCTCATACAGCCGCTTTTTTCCGTCAGCACGTGGCGGCATAACCAGGCTTCCGCTCGCTGGCCTAGATCATTGCATGCTTTCCCGTTGATGACCTGCACCGGAAAGTCTGCCTAAATGAGTGGTCCGCTCCCCGAAGGTCCACGTTCGGGTTTCCGGACGTTCTGCTGACCAATTCCTATTGGCCGCGGTCTTCGTCCAGCCACTGCCTTCACTGTCCGACGCTGCACTGTTGCAACTTGTTTCTGTTTCGCACAGACTTTGCTGAAATGATGCCACAGGGGAGCTGAGTCATGAGAACACGCGCCGCTATCGCAACAGCCGCAGGCAAGCCGCTTGAGGTCATGGACGTGAACCTCGAAGGACCGCGTGCCGGCGAAGTCATGGTCGAAATCAAGGCGACCGGCATCTGCCACACTGACGAGTTCACGCTCAGCGGAGCGGATCCGGAAGGGATCTTTCCGGCGATCCTCGGCCATGAGGGCGCTGGAGTGGTGATGGAGGTAGGAGAGGGCGTGACCAGTGTGCAGCCGGGCGATCACGTGATTCCTCTCTACACGCCCGAATGTCGGGAATGCGACTATTGCCTGAATCCCAAAACCAACCTCTGCCAAGCGATTCGCGTCACTCAGGGCCAGGGTTTGATGCCGGACGGCACAAGCCGGTTTTCGACGTTGGGCGGTGATCCGATTCTGCATTACATGGGATGCTCTACATTCTCGAATCACACGGTCTTGCCGGAGATCGCCGTTGCCAAGGTCCGCAAGGACGCTCCATTCGACAAGATCTGTTACATCGGCTGCGGTGTTACTACGGGCCTCGGAGCGGTGATGAACACGGCCAACGTTGAGATCGGATCACGATGCGTGGTGTTCGGGCTGGGAGGCATTGGCCTGAACGTGATTCAGGGACTGAGGCTTGCCGGCGCTGACCAGATTGTCGGTGTCGACATCAATCCCGGCCGGAAAGACATGGCCGAAAGGTTCGGCATGACGGACTTTGTGAATTCGAATGATGTAGAGGATGACCTTGTCGCTCATTTGGTCGAACTGACCGGCGGCGGAGCGGACTATTCGTTTGACGCCACAGGCAATGTGGACGTCATGCGGACTGCGCTGGAATGCGCCCACAAAGGATGGGGCGAAAGCGTCATAATCGGAGTTGCCCCTGCGGGAGCCGAGATCCGGACCCGTCCGTTCCAGCTGGTAACCGGGAGGGTCTGGCGCGGCACCGCCTTCGGAGGTGCGAGGGGACGCACCGAAGTTCCAAGAATCGTGGACTGGTACATGGACGGAAAGATCGAAATCGATCCGATGATCACCCACACGCTGTCGCTGGACGACATCAACGACGGCTTTGACCTGATGCACGAAGGCAAGTCGATCCGGTCTGTGGTGGTATACTGACAGAGGCTGAGCGGCTTCAGTAGCGGACGGGACGTTCCCGCGCCGCATCGATGTGGTTTCGCCTGCGTGACGATAGCCTCAGCAGATTGGTGTTCTACGGAAGAATTCCTCAAGTGAATTGATGGCGTGTTCCTTGCTGCGTTCGGGGATGGCGATACCTATATCTGTCGAGGCTGAATCCAGCCCGTCCGGAAACGGACCCGCATTGTTCCAGAATCGAGGTGGTCAATGATCCCCGGATTAAGCAGCCGACGTCGCTTCTCCGACCTGAGCGAGCAGGAAATCCTGGCTCTTGCGATCTCGTCAGAAGAGGACGACGCCCGAATCTACCGAACCTTTGCGCAACGGGTACGGGAAGACTATCCCGGCAGCGCAGCCGTGTTCGAGGGAATGGCGCAGGACGAGGACGGACACAGACGCCAGTTGATCGAGCTTCACCGGAAACGGTTCGGCGAAGTCATTCCGCTGATCCGACGCGAGCATGTTTCAGGCTACTATGCCCGGCACCCGGTATGGCTGGTGGAAAACCTCGGTCTTGAGCGGATGCGTGGCGAGGCGGAGGGAATGGAGCGCGCAGCCGAGGAATTCTACCGCAATGCCGCCAAGCGCACATCCGACGCGGACACCCGCAGGCTGCTCGGCGATCTTGCGGCCGCAGAGGCGCGTCACATCGAAAGCGCAGGCACCCTTGCGGAGCGGCACCTTGCAAACGAGGTTCGCCAGGGCGAGGACCGCACGGCTCGGCGAAAATTCATATTGACCTGGGTGCAGCCCGGCCTCGCCGGGCTGATGGACGGTTCGGTCAGCACGCTGGCGCCAGTATTCGCAACAGCGTTCGCCACCCAGGATACGCACACGACATTCATTGTCGGACTCGCGGCTTCGATAGGCGCCGGAATCTCCATGGGATTCACTGAAGCGGCTTCGGATGACGGCCAGATCTCCGGCCGCGGCTCACCGGTCAAGCGCGGGCTGGCAAGTGGTGTGATGACGGCACTTGGCGGGCTTGGCCATGCTCTGCCCTACCTGATTCCCGATTTCTGGACGGCGACGGTAACCGCGATCGTCGTCGTGTTCTTCGAACTCTGGGCGATTGTCTGGATCCAGAACCGATTCATGGAAACGCCGTTTCTGCGGGCGACTGTCCAGGTGGTGCTCGGAGGCGCCCTTGTCTTTGGCGCCGGGGCACTGATCGGCTTCGGCTGACGTGGGTGGATAACGCTACGCCCGGGTCGCTTCCGATCCGCGGTCAAGGTGCTATGGAACGGAAATGGCCGAAATATTCATTCAGACCCTTCCGTTCTTTCTCCTGATCGGTGTCGGTTACCTGGCGGCGGCATCCGGGTTCTTTTCCGAAGAGGCCTCGGCAGCGTTGACGCGCTTCGTTTTTTACTTCGCGCTTTCCGCAATGCTGTTCAGATTCTCCGCCAACCTTAACTTCGGAGATGTGTATGACGCACGGTTCATGCTCGTCTACCTTTGTGCGACTGCACTGGTCTATCTGATTGCGAACGCCGTCGCGCACTGGCGGGGCCTGCCGATAGCGGAAGGTGCGGTCGAGGCGCAGTGCGCTGTGATTGGCAACATCGGATTCCTTGGCATTCCGATGCTTGCGCTCATTATGGGCGAGGCAGCGGTCGGATACATCATGATGATGCTTGCGGTCGACCTGCTTGTATTTGGCACGCTCATTGTCGTCCTGATCACAGGAAGCCGCGGCGGCGCCAGTGCGCTGAAAGCGCTGCCGGCAGTGCTGAAGGGGATTGTGGCCAACCCGATGCTGGTCTCGATCTTTTTGGGATTCACGTGGTCAGCCATGGGCTGGCCGATCCCGCGGCCGGTGAACGAATTCCTCGGCTATCTCGGCGCGGCGGCCACGCCCGGTGCTCTGTTCGCTATCGGCGCCTCGCTTGCAGGAAGATCCACCGAGCGGATTGCCGTCGCCAGCTGGCTCAGCTTCTCGAAACTGGTTCTCCATCCGGCGGCGGTTGCAGCGGCGGTGCTGGTCTGGCCTGTCGAACCGTTTGCGGCTGCCGTGATGATCGCGTCCTCCGCGCTGCCCACAGCGGGAAACATTTTCATGGTCGCCTCGCATTACCGGGTTGCGCCACAGAGGGTTTCCGCAACGATTCTGGTGTCCACCGCGGGATCGATCCTCACCGTCTCACTTGTTCTTGCCTGGCTCGCGGACCGGGTCGCGTTCCAATAGCCGGTGTCATTGGCCCATCAAGGCGTCACGATGCGGATTCGCGTTTAGAGCCTGACCGAAGAGTTTCTGAGCGATACCAGCCGGTTGTGGTTCTCTGTTCTTTTGAAACCCACAGAACGGAGGGCCGACTGTGCCTTGGGCTGATACCGCCCGCACAATGTACAAACGCGAAACACATCGTGGTCCAAGTGATCTTGCGGACAGAGAATGGTCGGTCCCGCAGCCGATGGTGCCGCCAGCCCGACCTTGGGGGACGGCTGCGGGCGCGCCTGTGGGATGGCCCGGCACGGGACCTACGAGCGGAAGACGCCGGTCGTGATGCCCGTCGACCGGTGCTGCTGCCCCGGCTGCCGGACGACGTTCAGCCTTCTTCCGGATTTCGCCGCGGCCCGCCGCCCGGGCTCCCTGCAGGAGATCGAGGACGGCATGGCCGTTCTCGCCGGATCCCGGGGTCCGTGGGCTTTCAACGATCCACACTTGTCTATGTGATTCGTCCGGTGTATGCAGCGGGGCATGCAGATAGGACTCCGCTTTTTTGATTCGAAGACGCTTGACTGGCTGGCCGACGCGCTCCGGTCGGGCGGTTCCACCCGCCACGG
>JAJEAY010000232.1 GCA_022824145.1 Rhodobacter sp.
TTGTGACCACCATCAGGCTGAAGGAAGCGACAGCCTCAGAGATCTTCCGACGCCTGAACTCGTATTCCCGGCAGCACAGGCTCTACGCGGCGATGAAAGCCCTCGGCCAGATCATCAAGTCGATGTTCATCCTGCGCTACATCGATCAGGTCGAACTTCGGCAGGCGATCGAGAAGCAGCTCAACAAGGTCGAGCTCGCGAACAGCTTCACCCGGGCTGTCGCGGTCGGAAACCCACGCGGTCTCGAACATGCCGACAAGGAGGACCAGGAGATCGTCGAGGGCTGCAACCGCTTGATCAAGAACAGCATCATCTGCTGGAACTACCTCTACCTGAGCCGCCTGGTGGAAGCCGCCAGGACGCCGGAAGAGCGAGACTGAATCCTGAAAATGGTCGCGCTCCATTCGCCCATGGCATGGGGATACGTCAACCTGCTTGGCGAGTACGATCTCACGCAGGACCGGCTGCAGGACAATACTGGCGTCCTGCCTTCCAAAACCGCGCGCAGGATCATCCCGGAAGACTGGGAGCCGCCAGATCGATGATACGCCAACCATTGCTGGGCGAAATGGAATTCCCTATGGCGGATTCGGTACCTATGTTGGGTTTATGCCATGACGGAAAACGGTTCGCCGTGCGCAGCGCCGCCGCCGGCGTCGTCGGCAGGATTGCCCAGTGCGTCGGCGTCAGGCTGCCGAAAGCTGTGCGCCGGCTTGAGGAGGAAAATGCCCGGACATCAACCTGAGCCGCATCGAATCCCCGCCTGAAGTCACCCGGCCCTGCCGGCGGAGTGTAGTGACAAGGATTCTTTCGTGCATGGCAAGCCGTTGAAACAAAAAGATTTTGTAAATTGCACTGCCGATGACGGGCCTAACCGAGCTGCTCGATCATGCCCTGCCCGTCGACAGCCTCTGCGTCGCGCGCCTCGACCGCCTAGGCCGGTCGCTGAAGGAGTTGGCCTAAACGGGCCGAAGCTGCACATATGGACATCTCAAAGAACACACGGCGAACAAATCGCGGTGTTCGTGACGCCTATGGAGCGGGATCTTCCCGGATTGCCAAGGGACCTTGAACGGCCTTGCCGGGTTCTCCAGCCCTGGCCTTGCAAACGGTCCCGCGCGAGATCCCCATCTCGCGCGCAATCTTGGTCGGTGACTGCCCCTCGGCAATTCTGGCCCTGACTTCTTCCATGTCGATCGTCGGAGGCCGTCCGCGATAGACACCCCTCCGCTTCGCCGCGGCGATTCCTTCGGCCTGCCGCTCGCGGCGCAGGTTCGTTTCGAATTCGGCAAAGACGCCAAGCATGTCGAAAAACGCCTTGCCGGCAGCGGTCGAAGTATCCACGGGCTGCTCGGTCGCGGCGATGTTGGCACCCCTCTCCCGAAGCTTGGCGCCAATGACTTGAAGATCCTTCATTGAGCGCGCCAGACGGTCGATGCGCGTGACCACCAGTATCTCGCCCCGGATGGATGAAGTCGAGGATGATCCCGAGTTCGGGCCGGGTCTCGAGGGTGGTACCGCTGCCGGTCTTGGTCCGGATCATGGTGCAGCCGCGGCCTCGAGCGCCGCGACCTAGGCCGCGGGTTCAGGTCCGATGTCGAGACTCTGGCGTAGCCTATCCGGGCCGTCGAAGTGTCCGCTTTGGGCATGCCTCTGGCGCTTGGTGTTCATCATGTCGGAAACGACCCCGAGTGAACACCGGAATGCGGTGATCGGGCGTTCATCCAGTCCGTCATCAAGAGCCTGCTCAAAGTAACGCTCATGCGGCCTTCCGTTCAAAGTAGATGCGCTCGTCGAGATTCAGATCGAAACGGCCGTAGGGATTGATGAAGGGATGCACCAAAACCCTGGGGGTCAATGCAAAGGGGAGAAGCGGCGGGGAGCGGGACACTGCGCTGATGCAGCGAGCGGAAGCGGGTCGGTTTGAAGCGGTCCGCCAGACGCGGGCGTTCAGGAGCAAGGCGGGAACCGGCGAGGTGTCTTCCAACTCCCGGGACTGGTGGCCAGAGCCCGGAATCTTGACAATCTGAACTCGGCATCTAGCACAGCCCCAGGCGAGGGGACAGGCTCTTGGTCAGAATCCGGAAAGCTCTGGAGGATTGCCGCCATGGACGCGAAATTCTGGAATGCGCGCCGCTGCATGCTCGAACCCGTTCCCGAGATCTTCGGGGCGGCCGTGCTTCTGGACGCCGCCGCCGATTTTCACGCAGCCGGATTGGCGGATGAGGCACGGAAAGCCCTGCGGACGGCTGACATTCCCGCAATCCTGGACTGGTGCGAGCAGCTTTGGGGAGGTCGTGGCAACCTTGACGCATACCGTCGAAGCCCTGTGCACAGGTTCCGGGACGTGTCCGACATCCCAGCAAGGGAGGTTCTGGACGGCCCCGGCATCCCGACCGTAGTTCAGCGCAAGGTACTCGAGAGGGACGGCTGCTTTTGCCGTTTCTGCGGGATTCCGGTCATCTGGCAGAAGGCGCAAAAGGCCGTGCGTGACGCGTATCCGGATTCTGTCAGATGGGGCGCAAGAAATGTCGACAAGCATACGGCTTTCCAGGCGATGGATCTGGACTTCGATCACATCGTTCCGCGCGGCCGCGGCGGTCGGAACACGGCGGAGAACCTTTTCACTTCGTGCGCACCATGCAATTGCGGACGGGGGAACTGGACGCTTGAAGAGGTTGGCGTGATGGATCCCCGTTCGGTACCAGCCGATGCTCGCGCGACCCCGCCAGCGCTCAGCCAGTGGGACCGGCTCACGCGGGTCCTTTGACGGCGCAAGCCGCTCGGAACGACCGTCATGTTTCTGAGTGACCCGCAACTTTCGACACGCTCTCTGCTCTCTCAGCAATTCCCGGTAAATTTTCTTTTTGTTCATTATCAGTTGGTTGCGGAATTGCCACGAGTTTTTTTTCGTAGACTTTTTGTGCCGGATATGCTGTCCTGTGGCAAAACAGGCAAAGACCGAGCAGCGGAATGTCCAGAGACTCCTTCCGCCGGCATCTCTCGATGCCCGGCATGCTCCGGGCGGTGCGCGAGTGCTTCGACCGCGTTCCCGACCCGCTCAGGTCCTGCGGGATCACCCTTTCCGACTGCCTCATGTCGGGCCTCGCGGTGTTCTCCCTCAAGATTCCGTCGCTTCTGCAGTTCGACACGCAGGTGCGCGGCGGCGGGGATCCGGTCCAGG
>JAJEAY010000091.1 GCA_022824145.1 Rhodobacter sp.
CTGCGGACGGACCCGCCAGGGACCGTCTCCGACATGCTGTCATTCACCATGAAAAATCCTCCGGTCAACGTGAATGGATCGGAAGAACCTCGCGCGCGAGGACGGAACGGATCAAGACAAATGGCAAACGTCGCGCTTTAGCCGCTTACATGTGGAAACATCGGATTCTTCCGATCGGTGATCCCATGAATCCGCCAAGCTTGGCCGGCATCGGCATCGGGTTATGTCCTGACGAAAAACGAACGCGCTCCGCAGATCGTACAGGCGACTGCCCTAGAACATGAATCCGTCTGGATATTGCCGGAATTTCCTGACCGCATCAGCACGGGTCAGTGCAGCGTGGATCGTATTCAGCCGGGCGACATGCCTCGCAGCCGCTCCGAGCGGCGACGGAGAATCTCAATCGTGGCAAGCAGGATGGCCGAGATCGTCACAAGGATCGTCGCAACCGCAAGGATCGTGGGGCTGATCTGCTCGCGAAGGCCGGTGAACATCTGCCAGGGCAGAGTCTTCTGGCCCGCCGAACCGACGAAGAGCACGACAACGACCTCGTCAAAAGACGTGATGAAGGCGAAGAGCCCGCCGGAAATCACGCCTGGCAGGATGAGCGGCATCTGAACCCTGGCAAAGGTCGTGACCGGATTCGCTCCCAAACTGGCCGCGGCGCGCGTAAGGCTTCGGTCAAAGCCGACGAGCGTTGCCGTCACCGTAATGATGACAAAAGGGATTCCAAGCGCCGCATGGGCTAGCACAACGCCCCAATACGTGCCCTGAAGCCCGACCCGGCTGTAGAAGAAATACATGCCAGCGGCAGAAATGATCAACGGTACGATCATGGGCGAGATTAGGATCGCCATGATTGCTCTCCGGAACGGTACGTGCGGCTGACTCAGGCCGATCGCGGCCAACGTGCCGAAGGACACAGACAGGATCGTCGCCATCGGCGCTATTCGGATCGAGTTCCACATCGCCTGCTGCCAGTCCGCATTCGTGAAGAAGTCATTATAGTGCTTGAGCGAATATCCTTCGGGGTCGAGGGCAAGCATCTCGGGCGTGAACGTGAAGAAGTCTTCGGCGTTGAAGCTGAGGGGAACGATCACGATGATCGGGGCGATCAGGAAGAAAAAGACAAGGCCGCAGATCACGCGGAATGTGTAATGCCAAAGCTTCTGGGGGAAGGATGCATATGGGGGAAGGCCGGACATTTCAGCCTCCGAGCTTCACGTTGTCGATGCCGACGATCCTGTCGTAGGTCCAGTAGAGAATCAGGACCGCAAAGAGCAGAAGCGTTCCAAGCGCAGCCGCGAGTCCCCAATTGAGCGATGACGAGATGTGGTATGCGATCCGGTTGGAGATAAAGACGCCGCGCGTTCCTCCAACAAGTTCCGGCGTGATGTAGTACCCGATTGCCAGAATGAACACCAGCACCGAACCCGCGCCGATTCCCGGTACCGAATTCGGAAAGTAGACGCGCCAAAAAGCCGTCCAGTCCGTCGCGCCGAGCGACTTCGCGGCGCGGACATAGGTTGGCGGAATTGTCTTCATCACCGAGTAGAGCGGCAGAATCATGAACGGGAGCAGGATATGCGTCATGGCGATGATCGTGCCGGTCTGGTTGTTGATAAGGACGAGCCGGCTCGCATCGTCCACGATCCGGAGCGCCACGAGAATGTCGTTGATGACGCCTTGCTGCTGCAGCAGCACTTTCCACGAACTCGTGCGCACCAGCAGCGAGGTCCAGAAGGGCAGGAGCACGAGTATCATCAACATGTTGGCTGCGCGCAGCGGCAGATTGGCGAGGAGAAACGCGACCGGGTAGCCAAGCAGGATACAGGAAATCGTGATCGCCAGCGACATGTAGAGCGTGCGCCAGAAGAGCACGATGTAGATGCGGTCACCCTCGTCGCGGCGTTGCACGCCGTCAGCGGTCAACTGCAGGTCAACCGAATTGAGGAAATAGCCCGGCGTGTAGCGGGCCGCATATGTCTGTATGGTCCGCCACACCTTTGGATCCAGCCAGTCTTCGTCAATTTCCTCGAACTGCCCGCGGAGGCTGACTGGCTCGAACCCGGCCGCGGCGGACTGCGCCGCATTCAGGAGCGGATTGTCGAATCCGCCCGCAGGAGCCTGCATCAGGTCCGAGTAGAGCGCTGCGTAAAGGACGTCCCAAGGCTCCTCCTGGAGCGGATCGTCGCCATCGGCCTGAACCTGTTCCAGCCACGTCGCATAGGCGGAGACAGTGCGCGGAAGACCAATGCCTTCGTTCGCTGCAAGCATCTCCCAGGTTGCCGGGTCTTCCCACGCCGGATCGAGCGCGTTGAACGCGTCCGCGTAGCGATTGGTGTCAAACCGGCCCACGCGACGTCCCGACTTTCGGAACAGCGAGGCAAGCCCTGTCTGTTCATAGTTGAGTCGGGATCCGAGCCGGGTATGGCTCTTACGCTCGACCGCGAAGACCATGTCCGTGTAGAACGCCTCGAACACGTCGTCGCCCGGCACCTCGCTTTCCCCTGAATTCCAGTTTCGGAGCGCTAGGACCGTGCGCGGGATCGTGTCATGGACGATCCCGTTTTCGACTGAGCGAAACAGCATGTCCGCGATCGGGGAGATAAAGGTTATCAGAACGAAGATGAGCAGTGGAGCAACCAGCAGGAAGGCGCGGGCCTTCTCGCGCCGGAGCGCCCGCCTGAGGCTCGCCTTGAGAGGTGTGCCGTCGGCAGTCAGGACAGGAGAGTCGATGGCGTTCATGCGTCGCGGCCCTGGGCTACCATAGTGCTGCCCACCGCCTTGCGGCGGCGAATCACCGCGACGGCCTGGCATTCAGGGTCACGATAGGCGGCAAGCGCACGCTCGCAGGATGGGTGCTCCATCACGCGATGTCGCTCGTTATGTTTGCCTTGGATCTGGCAGGATTCTCCGCCACGGAAGATGAATCCCGCACCCATGCGCTCCAGAAGCGGCGTGTCCTTTTCCACGCTCTCCGTGTCGGCGCCCGGACCGCGGATGCTGATCGGTGCAGTTCTGTGACCCGTTGGCATCATGCCCCCACCATTGAAGCAGGCCGGACCGGAATCCGGCCTGTTTCCCGAGTTCGTGTTACCGAGACAGCCAGACCTGGAACTTTGCGTCCAGATCGTCCCGGTAGTCCGCCCACCACTCGTAGTTGTAGAGGAAAGTGTTCTTGGCGTTGTCCGGATCCGTCGGCATGTGCGGCGCCATGTCGATGCCAAGGTCGGCGTGCTGGCCGACAAGCGGTGCAGAGGACGCGCGTGCGGGGCCGTAGCTGATGTATTTCGCCTGATCCGCAAGGCGCTGCGTGTCCGTGGCGAACCTCACGAAGTCCTGGGCACGCGCAAGACGGTCCGCAGGCAGACCGACCGGAATGATCCAGCCGTCAAGGTCGAATACCTGTGCATCCCAAAGCATTCCGACCGGCTGACCCTGCTCTTCAATCAGCGAGAAGAAACGGCCGTTGTAAGTCGAGCCAATCACGACCTCACCGTCGGCGAGGAGTTGCGGCGTGTCGGCCCCGGCACTCCACCAGATAACGTCGTCCTTGATCGTGTCGAGCTTGGCAAAGGCGCGAGCCTGGCCCTCTTCCGTCTCAAGTACGTCGTAGACGTCGGCCTTGGGAACGCCGTCGCAGATAAGGGCCCACTCCATGTTGTTGATCGGGCGCTTCTCAAGGGAACGCTTGCCCGGATACATTTCCATGTCGAAGAGTGCGCAAACGTCGGTCGGCGGCGTATCACCGACCATGTCGGTCCGGTAGCCGAATGTAGTCGAATAGACGATTTGCGGGATGAAGCAGTCGGAAACGATCAAATCGCCGAAATCTTCGGATGCCGACGTGCCGTCTGGTGCCGGAGCAAGCAGTTCGTCATGGTCGATTTCCATTGCGAGGCCTTCGTCGCAAAGGCGAATGGCGTCTGACGCGACGACATCGACGAGGTCCCACGTGACATTGCCAGCCTCGTTCATCGCGCGCAGCTTTGCCACCGCTTCCGCAGAGCTTTCGTCCCACACCGCCGCCACTTCAGGATGGTCTGCGATATAAGGCTCTACATAGGCGCGATGCTGCGACTTCTGATACGCACCGCCCCATGACACGAGGGTCATTTCGTCAGCCATCTGGGCCGACACAGCGGCCGGACCCACCGTCAGGCTCAGGGCAGCCGCCGTAAGTACTGTTTTCTTGAGTGTCATCTCAGTCTTCCTTCAGTTTCCCGACCTCGTTGCAGGAAATCCGGCCTCGGGAACAGTGCTGGAGCTCCTCGTTTGGAGTGCCGGACTGAACTGCGCGCGCATCGATCAGGCATCAAGTGCGCGGCAGTCATCTGGCAACCACCCCAATTCGATAACTTTTCCGGCTTCCAGGCGAACCTGGTCGGGGGCATTCCTGGTCTTGACGACAAAGTCGTCCTTTCCTGCGACCCGAAGCCGGGTGCGAAACACGTCTCCCATGTAAATGCACTCAAGCACTTCGGCCTTGAGCGTGTGCGCGCCTTCCATCAGGCGGTTCCTGTTGCACTCGACGCGCTCGGGACGAATCGAAACCAGCGTACGTTCGCCGACCGACGACACGTTTACGGCCTTCGCATCGATTATTTCGCCGGAATCGAGGCTGACGGTGCAGATTCCGTCCCCGATCGATTCCACCTTGCCCAAGAGCGTGTTGTTCTCGCCGATGAACTGCGCCACGAAACTGTTTTCGGGTTCCTCGTACAAAACGTCGGGCGCTGCGAGCTGCTGGATCCGGCCGTCGTCGAACACCGCGACGCGGTCCGACATGGTCAGTGCCTCGGTCTGGTCGTGGGTCACATACACCGTGGTTATGCCGAGATTGTGGGCAAGGTTGGTGATTTCGAACTGCATGTGCTCGCGAAGCTGCTTGTCGAGCGCCCCAAGAGGTTCGTCCATCAGCACGAGTTCAGGTTCGAAGACCAGTGCGCGGGCGAGCGCGATTCGCTGCTGCTGGCCTCCGGACAGCTGGGACGGACGGCGACCGCCGAAGTCGCCCATCTGCACCATGCCAAGCGCGCGCTGCACCTTTTCCTCGCGCTCGGCCTTGCCGATCTTGCGAACCTCAAGCGGGAAAGCGAGATTCTCTGCCACCGTCATGTGCGGAAACAGCGCGTAGTTCTGGAAGACCATTCCAATTCCGCGCTTGTGCGGAGGGATGTTGTTGATGGGCTTGCCGTCGAGGAGGATTTCGCCGTGGGTCGCGGTTTCGAAGCCCGCCAGCATCATCAGGCAGGTGGTCTTTCCTGAACCGGACGGACCCAGCATGGTAAGAAACTCGCCCTTTTCGATGGACAGGTTCAGATCCTTGACGACGAGCGTTTCGCCATCGTAGCTCTTCTGCACCTTATCGAACACCACGAAGTTGTCTGTGGTCCGCGATGCGTCCATGTTGCTCCCCCGAGGTTTTGTCAACTTATACCCAACACCGACTTTATCGCAATTTCAACAAGATTATGTGTGTGCATCAGGATTTTTCACTGAATCCCGGATCGCGCCATGATCGGCGATTCGCCAGCTGTCGTCAATGGCGCCCGGTGGCCGCGTCGGATCCGCCGACAACAGGGGCAATTGAGGCGGAAAGACAGCAGACAGAACGAGGGAGCCTTCGCAATACCGGACCAAGCATCGCAGAGACATTGCTGAGGCCGGTTCCACGAGCGTCCAGGCATCCGGAGAGTGGCGTAATTTGAAGGCACATGGGATTTGTCACGTTCGTGGCGGCTGCAGGGCGGCTTATGACCGGGCGGCGTCCTGTGCGGAGCTTGAGATGCTGCCGGCGCGCATTCGGGACCGCAGGGATCCGTCACCTACCCTGGCGTGGATGTCTGGCGAGGATAGATGCGGAGAGCCCCCGCAGACCGCGATGTGCGGAAGCGCCACAGGTTCCTTCGACCTTGGCGTCGAACGTCCGCTGGAGAATCTGGACGGCGCGTCCTCAACCTGATGCGTCAGCAATGTAGCTTCGTGGAAGGTCTGGGGTCTTTCGGGCGATGCATTCAGCTCCAAGATCAGGAACATTTTACTTTCGCCTCCGCGAGGCCGACGTGACGGTGAACGGACATGGCCGAGGCGATCCGAGCGGTCTTCGCACGGGTTTTGACGGTCGTCGCCTGCCGTCCTGAGCTGTCTGAATTCGGTTTCCGGGGTTTGCGTGCACGGCTGTTCCGTCGCTCCGTCGGACGGCGCGTGTCGCGTGTCCTTCACGCAGTCAGGATCGAAGGATCATGCGCCGGGCGGGTCCTGGATCAGGTCGAGGGCCTCTTGTGCGCGGGCCGCGTAGTGCCCGCTGGCCTCGGGCATGCAGCTGAAGCGTCTGCCGCAGCGCACGATGGCGATCGCGGCGTTCGTCAGGCAGGAGAGGTTGCGCGGCAGATGGCGCACATGTGCCCTGCACCGGTCCTCATCGTAGGTGAAATCGCGTACGCAGCGCGCACGGTTCTCGGTTTGCCAATGCTGCTCAAGCGTATGACCCGACGCGTAGTCCAACCGAACAGCACGACCGGCAAGTTTGTCTGTGGGCGGGTAGCCATCGCTATGCAAGTTGAGGTTGAGGACGCA
The DNA here is from genome assembly GCA_022824145.1 of Rhodobacter sp. GTDB lineage: Bacteria > Pseudomonadota > Alphaproteobacteria > Rhodobacterales > Rhodobacteraceae > JAPOUP01. The sequence goes on from JAJEAY010000091.1 coordinate 6,583, forward strand.
TTTCGGCATGTTGATTTCCTGCTGTTTTGTCGTTTGTCGCCAACGAAAGGCTGGCGTGGTTTCGCATTCTGTCTTCTTCAGGCCAACGCGCTTGCCCGGCATTTGCCCAAAGAACCAAGTCAGCAAAGCAAATCAGAGAGCACGTGGCATGAATCGGCGTTTCGACGGCAAAGTTGCCTTGGCCAAGGGCACGACGCTCGACCTTGATGGTGGCACATCGGTTGTAGGTGCAGGATCGGTTGGGTTCACTTGACGGGATCTATGCTTCTGGCAATCGAAAGGTCTTAAGATCAATCTGAGCAATGGTATCGCGAAGCGCCTGACAAGTCTGAGTGACCTCACCGGCATCAATGACCAACGGCGGTGTAAGCAGGACCACACTGCCCCGCATGCCCAGAAGGATCCCGTGTCTACGGCGCAAATATCGCGGCATGTCTGCGACCAGCCAAGGTGCGTCTTTGATCAGCGGCGCGCGTGTGTCTTTGTCAGAGACGAGTTCAATCCCCATCATCAGCCCTCTGCCCCGGATATTGCCGACAAGCGGATGGTCTTCCAGCGATGCGAGTTCCTCAAAAAACTGGGCACCGCGGGCCATGCAATTATTCAGCAGCTCTTCGCGCTCTATGATGTCGATATGGGCCAAGCCTACAGCCGCACCAACCGCATGCCCTGCGTAGGAATTCCCGGGCCCGAGACCGTTCACCGTTTCGGCAACCTCCTCGCTCATCATCACGGCCGCCATCGGCACGTAGCCGCTGCAAATGCCTTTGGCGAGCACGATCATGTCAGGTGAAAGGCCATATTCGCGCGACATGAACCAGGCTCCTGCCCGCCCAAAACCGGTGACGACTTCGTCAGCGACAAAAAGGATGCCGTGTTCTTTCAATACTGCGGTCATGGCGGGCCAATAAGTGTCCGGCAGCGGGATCATGCCGCCGGGTCCAATCATGACCTCGCCGAACATCGCCGCGATGTTTTCAGCCCCGTGTTCGGCAATGGCCGCGCGCAACTCATCAACGCAGAATTCGACCATGTCCCGGCCATCGTAAAGCTCTGTGTGATATGGTCTGGGCGGGGTCAGAACGATCGAGTCCTCAGACGTGGGTGGAACTCCCGGCCTGCCGCCCGTAAGTTCGATCCCTGCCAAGGTGCCGCCGTGATAGGCGTCACGGTGAATGAGGATCTTCCTGCGGCTCCGCTGCCCCTTTTTTGCCTGATAGATCCGGGCCAGTTGCAGCGCGTGGTCGTCTGCCTCGCCGCCACCCGTTTCAAACCTCACCCTGGTGATATTGTCCGGCGCACGCGCAACCATGGCTTCGGCGAACGCGATGGAGGGTGTGTTGGCGTAGTCAAAACCGATCGAAAAACAGGCAAGCTGCTCCATCTGTTTTGCGGCGACATCGGCGAGGTCCTTGCGCCCGTAACCCACTTTGTTGAGCCACGCCCCACCTTGGGCATCAAGGTAGCTATTGCCATCCACATCCCAGAGTCGCGCGCCTTTCCCGTGCGACAGGACGAGTGTGTGTTCGCCGCCCCCGCCGCCGGGGTGCTGGACGACCGCTACATCCCGCGCGATCCAAACTTCAGAGGCCGTCTCGGCCATTCCTCGCCTTCCCTCAGAACGTCGAGAATGTTTTTGACACGATCTTCCAGGCCCCTTCGCGTTTGAGAAGATGCAAGAAATCCGTGAAATTCATCTCGCCGAAACCCCGTTCCTGCACCGTAACCGCCGCCGCCTTACCCTGGATTTCGATGTCTCCGATCTCGTAGGCGGGTGTTCCGCCTAAGGACTCAATCGACGGGTTCTTGCCTACGTTTTCGATAAAAATACAGGGCGAGCCTTGGACGAGACGGTCACCGACGTGACCATTCATCACTGCGTCATTCGCGAACACCTCACGCAAGGCGTCCACATCGGCGCGCATATAGGCTTCAACATATTGCGTGATCACGCGCGTGATCTGAGTCCTATCATCAGCTGACACCGGCCGGATCCCTCCTGCGGCCAACGATGGCGTTTCGGATGGCCAAAGCGATCAGTGTGACGATGACGATCAGGAACACCAGGCTTGCGGGTCGACTGACAAAAACACTGAGGTCACCACCGGCCGCTCCGAAACCTTGGCGAAAATACCGTTCCATGATCGGACCAAGAACAAGGCCGAGAATGATCGGTACCATCGGGATATTCGCCCGACGCAGGGAAAAGCCCAGCACGCCGAAGGCAATCGCAATGATCGTGTCAGTCAGGCGATAATTGGTCGAGTAAGACCCCACCAGCGCCAAACAAAGAATGATGACACCCAACAGGCGATCCGGTATCGAAGACAGCTTGGCTATCCAGCGGGTACCGCCCAGAAGCAAAACGACGATTACCACGTTCATCGCCAGAAGCGTCATATAGAGACCCGCCACGAATTCGCGATTGTCCTGGAAGAGCGTCGGACCCGGGTCAATTCCGTGAATGATGAACACCGTCAGCATCATGGCCGTGAAGGACTCGCCCGGGATGCCGAGCGACAGGAGCGGCACAAGAGCGGAAGGCGGGACAGCGTTGTTTGCGGTTTCCGACGCGATGATCCCCTCGGGCGCGCCCTTGCCGAATTTCTCTGGCGTCTTCGACGACGCACGCGCTGTTGTATAGGCAAAGAACTGAGCCAGAAATTCACCAACCCCTGGAAGGACGCCCATACCGACGCCGAATCCAGCAGATCGGAACAGCGTCTTAGGGTATTTGAAAACCTCCACAAAACCGCCCAGCAGCCCGCGTTTCATTTCGGCATCGCCACCTTCGATTTGTCGGTTCGAGAAGATCAGCGTGAAGGCCTGCCCGATCGCAAAGAGGCCAAGGATCACCGCAATCAGCGGCACGCCGGCCAGCATCCAAGTTGTGTCAAAGGTATAGCGGGCGGAGCCATAGGCGGTCTCAAGTCCAATGGTCGAGATGAACAGTCCCGAACCCAGCAGCGCAAAAGAGGCCAGTTCGCTTCCACGATGTGCGACAACGACAAGAACCATGGCCAGCAAGGCCGCCATGCCAAGATCAATTGAGGTCAGGTGGCGCGACAAAGAGGCAATCGGCCAGGCTGCGACCATCAGAACGATGACCGCAACGACACCGCCCACGAAGCTGGATGCATAGGCCAGCGACAGAGCGCGCTGCGGTTCCCCGCCCTTCGCCATCGGATAGCCGTCATAGGTTGTCAGCACGTTCACCCCTGTGCCGGGCGTGTTAATGGTGATCGCCGGGATCGCCCCGCCATACCAACCCGCGGCGTAGAGTCCCATCAGCAGCGTGATGCCCGCGAGTGGCTCCATTGTATAGGTCACCGGCAGCAAAAGCGCGATGCCTACGCCTGGGCCGATGCCGGGAATAGCCCCAAGGATAATGCCCAGTATGCTCCCGCCGACGAGCGCGACCCAAACCATCGGATCGCCCAACTGCTGAAGGCCGAGAATGATAGTGCCGATCAACTAAAGCACTCCTTGCAACCAGAATGGGAGGTCCATCAGTTTGAAAAGTTCCGGTCTTGGGAACCAGACCGCGAAACCGATCCGAAAGATCAAGACCATGGCGACACAGGCCGCAACGGCGATGGCGATCAACCTGGTGCCTCGAAATCCAGCGATTAAGGCAACGACGCCAGCAAACACAAGGATCGAGAGGGCGAATCCGATGATCTTAAGCAAAAAGACAGTTGCTATCATGCAGGCGGAAACAAGCGCGACACGTCCGTATTCGCCCGCGGTCTGCGCCCAATCGATCGACTCGCGCTTGGCCACAATGAACGCCGCCACGCTTGTCAGGACTGTCAGAACCAGAAAGACAGCAGAGCTCAGCCCCGGTTCAGCCCACCAGCCGACCTCAAGTCGTCCGCTGACTTCACTGCCTGGAACGGTTTGACTGCCGTGCAGGGCAAGAAGGATGGCGGCCGCAGCCGCCATCCCACCCAGCAGGTATTTTCCACCGTGCCGGTCTTCCTTGAACGGAGACTCATCGATATCGTTATCTCCTGACATTGGCTTTAGTTGCCAAGCAGATTTACGACACGATCATAGAAGACTTCGGCATAGGCTGCGGCGTCCTCTGCCGTTGTCCATTGGACAACCGATCCCGTCCGGGCAGCCAGTTCCTGAGCCTCGTCGCTTTCAACAACTTCCTTGGCAATCCGAGAAATTACGTCCCTGGCCTCTTGTGGCGTGTCTTTACGCACGAAGATACCTGCCCAACCCGGGGTCGCGATGCCTGGCACCTGTTCTTCGAGCGTGGGCACATCTTCGTAGATCGGAATGCGAGCCGTTGTCAGTGCTGTAAGGCCTTTGGCCTCACCGCTGACCATGCATGGCCGCATGGTGGCGCCGCCCAGAAGCACATCAACTTCGCCGTTGAACAACAACAGGCACGATGCTTCGTCGTAGCCTGCGACCGAAGCGAATTCAAACCCAAGCGTTTCGGCCATCTTGAGCGTTTGCAGCGCCGGCGGCGCGTTCAAGCCGACAACGCCGAGCGCGACATCGTTTGACTTCGCATATTCAGCCAGTTCCGCCAGATTGTTGAACGGTGCGTCTGCGCCGGCAGCCAAAACCTGCCCATAGCCGATAACACCTGCCAGCGGCTCAAACTCGGTCCGGTCATAGGATGCGTTACCGCGAATGATATGTGTCGAGATGATGTTGGCGGTAAAGACGCCAATTGTGTAGCCGTCAGCTGGCTGGCTGAACACATGTGTTGCACCAACGAGGCCACCGCCTCCAGCGATGTTCACTGTAGTGGTCGGGACCCCCGTTTCGTTGCGCACAGCGTCTGCGATCATCCGAGTCAATGTGTCCTCGATGTCGCCCGGAGGCCATGGCACCACAAATTCGACCGGGCGCTCTGGGTATTCCGCCAGCGCTGGTGAAGCCGCCGCCATCATGGCAAGCGCGACTGTGTAGCCGATTTTCTTGAAGTTGTTCATTTTGAACCTTTCTTTCCCAGTTGCAGTTTATTGGTTGTGAATACGCCCTTTCTTTCGGCGCAATTTCCTATGCTCCGTCCTCCCATTCCGGAAAGCCCTCCGGGTAGAAGCCTCCCCTCAAGTCCGTGAGTTTTTGGGCCGCTTTTCTGACATTGCGCTCAATTCGTGTCGTATGATCCGGTGTTCCCCTGACAGCAGGCAGCGCGCTCGCGACCGATCCACAAACCTTGCCGCTGGGCCCGAAATAGGGGGCAGCGATGCCCATCACATCTTCCTCAAAGGAACCGTCAGTAAAGGCGATCCCGGTTGCGCGGATGCTTTCCAGCATTTGAGCCAGGGCCTTCGGATCGGTCACGGTTTTGCTCGCGTGCGATTGCAGGGCACTTTCGAGTGCGGTCGACACAATGTCGGGCGCTGCAAAGGCCAGATATGCCAGCCCCGATGCCGTCGCGTGAAACGGGAGCGAGATCCCGGGTTCAATGATGACCCGGTTCCGTTTTTGACTTTCGACAACGCCGATATTGGCAAGACATTCGCCAGAAATGACCGAAGCGAGCGCCGTTTCATCCGTCGCCGCATTGAGATCGCGGAGAACGATCTTGACTGCTTCAGATAGTGGAGAGCTCGCTTCCCGTAGCTGAGAAAAGCGCAAAAAGGCCGGACCCAGCTTGTAAGCGCGGGTCTCAGTGTCTTGTTCGACGAATCCCTTTTCTTCAAGAGCCGACAAGAACCGCAGGGTTGTGGCCTTGTTGTAACCAGAGAGATTTGCGAACTCGCTCAACCCGATGATTGGCCGACGCACGGTGAAAAAATCAAGCAACGCCAAAGCTTTGTGAACTGTGCTTGGGCCTGTGGGCACGTAATTGCCACCTTTGGTTTTCGTACATTTGCGTCATCTTCGAAGCAACGCACCTTGACGTTATCGACAGAACTATGCATCATTTAATTCATCGGTTCAATATTTAAAACGCGGAAGGGCGCGATTCTCATATGGTTCACCTCTTGATTCCATGATGTTCCACCTGCGAATCACGCGGCGAGCGCGAGCTGCGCCACGGGTCGGGCGCACCCTGACAGCGCTCGGGTCGATGGACGAACCCAGCGTCGGATGAATCACCATGGACGGCACGCTGCCGCATCGAAAACGGAACGGCCAGCATTGAAATCACTGCGCCTCGGTCACGCGGCTGAGAACAAAATCGTCCTGGCTCCAGGGTGGAATGGCTTGCATGTTCTCCTGCAATACTTCCCGCATCGAAGAATCGGATACAGGTCCTGACCCTTTCCTGCCATTCAACGCATGGTGAACGGGTTGGCCATCGGCGTATCGGCGGTGTTGATCCAGGTTGTCTTGGTGCGGGTGTAATCAAGGACCGCCTCAATGCCGGCTTCGCGCCCGTATCCCGAGTGACCGTATCCGCCAAAGGGCGCAATTGGGGAAATCGCGCGGTACGTGTTCACCCAGCAAATTCCCGCCTTCAGGCGGGAAGACACGCGATGGGCACGGGCCAGGCTGTTCGTGAAGACACCTGATCCAAGGCCGAAATCCGTGTCATTCGCCAGACGGATCGCGTCTTCTTCGGTGTCGAAGGGCAAGAGCGACATGACCGGACCGAACATTTCCACTTCAAGAGTTCTGATGTCGGGTCCGGCACATTCCACCAGCGTCGGCTGCATGTAGTTTCCGGGCCGGTCAAGCGGCTCACCGCCAAAGTGGATGGTCGCTCCCTGTTCGACGGCGCGTGCCAGTGTCGCCTCGATTTTTTCGATCTGAGCTCTTGTGCAGAGCGGTCCGACATGGGTCGCAGGATCACGCGGATCCCCTATAGTGATGCTGTTTGCCCTTTCGGAAATCTTTTCGACGAGGATCCCAAGGATACCCCTTTGCACAAGCCCGCGCGATCCAGCGACGCAGCTTTGGCCGGAAGCGCCGAAATTTCCCGCGATCAATCCGTTAACCGCACTGTCCAGATCGGCGTCATCGAACACAAGAATGGGGGACTTGCCCCCGAGTTCCAGCGTCGTTACGGCAAAATTTTCGGCTGAATTCCGTATCACGTGACGTGCGGTCTCCGGCCCGCCAGTGAAGGCGATGCGCGCCACATCCGGATGGCGCGTAAGTGGAATGGCGCAGTTTTCAGCGTCCCCTGTGATGACCGAGACAACGCCGGGAGGAAAGCCAGCCTCGTCAATGAGCCGGGCAAATTCCAGCATCGGGGCGGGCGCGACCTCTGACGCCTTCAGGACAACGCTGCACCCGGCGGCAAGCGCCGGGCCAAGCTTGGTTGCCGCCAGGAACATCTGCGCGTTCCACGGCACGACGGCCGCAACCACACCGATCGGTTCACGACGCGTAAAGACGTGCATATCCGGCTTGTCAATCGGCAGCACGGCGCCTTCGATCTTGTCAGCCAGCCCGGCGAAGTACCGGTAATAGCCGCCGACATAGGCTGTCTGGGCCGAGGTCTCGGCCAAAAGCTTTCCGCTGTCAGCGGTCTCCAGCCGCGCGAGCCGTTCGGCATTCTGTTCCACCAAGTCGGCAAGCCTGTACAGGAGATGCCCTCGTGCTGTCTGGTTCAAATCGCGCCACGCCGGATCCATAAGCGCCCGACGAGCCGCAGCTACCGCGTGGTCGACATCTTCGGCCGCTGCACACGCAAAGGTCGCCCAGTCCTTTCCATCAGCCGGATTCTGCGAAACCATCGTCTGGGCATCAGCACCTTCGGTCCAGAGTCCGTCGACGTAGAGCTGAAAGTGTCGTCTTTCGGTCGTCATGGCATCCTCACGCAAATGCAGGCGTCACGTCGTCGATGAATCGCGCCAGCGACCCGCGCTTGCGATCTATCGTCATTCCGCTGTCGATCCAAAACGCAAACTCGTCATAACCCAGATCCTCGTAGCGTTTCAGCCGGTCGATCACTTGCTGAGCGGTTCCGACGGTCAGATCGTTCCTGATCGCCTCGGGAGAGATCATCCTGTTGGCGGCGATCTCTTCCGCGCTAAGTGCCTGGATAAGCCCCTGCGACACGGGGCGCCTGTTCTGGAACCACGCTCCGAAATAGGCGAAATAACGTGTCAGATCCAGCACAGCCTGATCGAGGTCACCAGCATCGGTCCCGACATAGGTGTGATGCAGCAGCAGGATTTTGGGGCGCGGCCCGTCATGGCCGGAGCAGGCATCATTGAAACGACCCATCAGCGTTTCGATTTCCTCGTCGCCCTTCCAAAGCGGCGTGACCTGCACGTTGAAACCGTTTTGCGCCGCAAACTCAAAACTGTTCGGGTCGCGCGCGGCGATCCAGATGGGCGGGCCGCCTGACTGCACCGGTTTGGGAGAGGACGTAGTCGCGGGGAAGCTGTAGTACTTGCTGTCATGGGCGCAGTCACCTTGCCACAGCTGGCGAAGCAGGGGTGCGGTTTCCCGCATCCTCTGTCCGGCATCCCAGGCATCCAGCCCCGGCATAAGACGCTCGTATTCATAGGAATAGGCGCCGCGGGCGATGCCAAGTTCCAGCCTGCCGCCCGTCATCAGATCGGTTGCGGCAGCCTCGCCCGCCAGCTTGATCGGGTGCCAGAACGGCGCAACGACGGTACCGGTGCCCAACCGGACATTCCTCGTGCGATGCGCCAGATCCATAAGCGAAAGGAAGGGGTTGGGCGCAATGGTGAACTCCATTCCGTGATGTTCACCAGTCCAGATCGCCCGCATTCCGCCTTCGTCAGCCATTTTGCACAGCGAAATGAAATCCTCGTAAAGCTCGGAATGTGACTGGTCAGGCGTCAGACGCTCCATATGGGCAAACAGCGAGAATTCCATGGTCAAGACTCCTATTTTAACTCGTGCCGGTCTCCGAACGCGTCATCGCCGACATAAAGGGGAACTCCCCGGCGCTGTATACGAGGGCAAAACGCCTGCACAGAGCGGCAATTGCCGGTGTCTCGAAGATCCACTCAGTGATCTGTCCCAGAAGCACTGTTTGATCGGCCGCAGGGATCGATCGCGTCCGTCGGCACGAAAAATGGACCGAGGCGCCGTCCATCCCGGGCATCCCGTTGGCAAGGGAGCTATGAGCTATCCAGCCGAGCCGGTTCTCCGTGAAGCCGGAAAAGACGTTCGACACGCCTTCCTGCCCCTTGGCCAATACCGATGCCTCGAAATGGGTGCAGGCCGCGAATACTTCGTAGCCTGACAGCCAACGACCCAGGCAGACCAAGAACATTGCAGGATCGAGCGAATCCGAGGAATGGAAATTGGCTGTGAACCGAAGGGGCGCCGGGTTGATCTCTCGCGCTGTCACGACGGTCATGACCCCGTGAAAGGCATCACGAAAGACGTTGTTGCCGGTCGAAGTCATCTGGACGCCTGACGGATCAGGGCGGCAAGCTCGGCATTTACCGGGCCTGCATGCGTCATGGGCATCATGTGTGCGGCGCCATCAATGATGGCAGCACGGCCATGCGGTGCGACCCGCGCCATCGCCTCGCTCATGTCCGGCGTTGAATTGGCGTCGTCTCCACCGGTCATGAACAGCGCCGGGCAGGACAGACGCGCCAAGTCCGCATCGGCAGGTCCATCCTCCGCCGCAAACACCTCATAGGCCGTTTTGTAGTGCTCAGTGGCCAACCCGATCAGCCACTCCCTGCATGCACGCCGCTCGGCAGTGTCCTGATCGGCGAACCAGCGCCTTAAGGTGGGTTCCGGATCGGCTGGTTCGGTGGCAGACAGGTCCGCCGCGCGTCGCCGCACTGCCTCCGCAGCCTTTGGACTGCGGCGATGGATTGCGTTCAGCGCGGCAACGCCCCTGACCAGATGTGGATGACGGCATGCCAGGTCGAGGGCGATCATCGCACCCATCGAATGCCCGGCCACAATACCCGTTGCATCGATCACAGCCGCGAGGCGATCCGTATACTGCGCAAGCGTCGCGGGGCACCGGAGGGCGCGGCTGGCGCCGTGGCCCGGAAGGTCAAAGGCGCGGCAGTCCTGTGTCGCCGAAAGTTCGCTGACCTGGGCCATCCACGCCTCCGCTCTTAGGCCCACCCCGTGTATAAAATACAGCCTGGGGCCCGTGCCGGCACGAATGAAGCTGATGCCTCCAACCTCAGACCGCGGCTGAGTTGTCCATATCATGGCCCAGATCCTTCAAATCCTCATATCTGTCTTCAACGCAGTATTGGGTCGGTCGGACACTGCAGTTCCCGGCACGACGACCGATCTGTCGGCGCGAGGCACCGCAGGAGTCGAGAACCGCACGGAAAGATCATGCGACCGCCGCCCAACGTCTTTTTCGTATATCGACGAAACCGAAGCTGCCACTTTGGCGAAACCACGCGTTCTTATTGACGTCGAACAAGGCTTTGGCACCGTGGCCATGCGGATGACGCTGCCAATCCGAATGGTTTGGATCGGGTTCGGAGCGTGCTTGACCTCTCCATCCGGCCTGCCCTCTGCCGCCATTACACATGTCTCGAACGCATCGCCATTGCTGGCAGGCTCAATCATGCCGCCTGTCCACAGCCCGCCAAGGATCCGGCCACAGGCGCGGATTTGAGGCTTGAGTTTCGCAGCGAACCGGCCCGCGCGGAAAATCGCGGGATCTGCAGCTGCTTCAGAGCCGCTCCAGAGCGGAAGCATCTCACGAGATAATTCGACGAGGCCGCCCTTGCTGAATGTCACGAATTTCCAAACCTCGTGCTGCATGTACGTCTCCCGCTCTCGTCTGCCATCAAATTCGCCTGGGTGCCTTGCCTCTACAGTTCCCTGAATCCACTTCCGCATCGGGGCATAGCAAGTCAAGCTCCGTTGCGGATGGCACACGCACTGCGACAAAGGCGATCGCGTTCGCGGCGTCGGACTTAATCTTCCGTCTCAGTGACGTCCAGCCAATGCCCGGGAAATAGCGCCATCGAGCCGCTTTTTCTTCAACCGGTTGCAGCTTGGCTTGTCGGGGAGCCCGTCGTGATTGAGGCCCTCGACCAAGATCGTTCCGGCTTGGCTGGGCAAATTCCGGACGGCATGCCGAAGGCAGTCCCCTCCAGCCATCGCATGGCATGAATGTGATGGATCTCCCCGTCGCTATCGGCGATCTGACAGAAGTTCATGCCGACGCCCAGAAGTTCAATCAGTCGGCCGGATTCGATTTCAGCTGCCAAACCACCTGTATCAGCTATTCCTTCTTGAGCAGCCTCAACCCAAACGTGGCGTCAGGTTCCGATTACGTTGTGGTCCGGCCCGTATGGAAAGCCAGTGATGTTGGTCGCGCTGTCCTCGTCAACTACAAGGATGTCATGTTCGCGATACCCTCCCGCACCTGGCTGGTTTTCGGGAATCAGCAGCATGGGTTCCATGGAGATCACCATGCCCGGTTCCAGAACCGTATCGATGTCCTCGCGAAGCTCCAGCCCGGCCTCGCGTCCATAGTAGTGGCCGAGGATTCCAAAAGAATGGCCATATCCGAAGGACCGGTATTGAAGGAGTCCTTCGTCATCGAAGAATCTGTTGAGCTCCGCGCAGATTCCCGAACATGCCGCCCCCGGTCTGATGAGCGAGATGCCAAGTTCGTGCGCCGCAACGTTCGCTTGCCAGATCCTGAGCGTTTCGGCATCGGGCTCACCGAGAAAGAGCGAGCGTTCGAGAGCGGTGTAGTATCCGTTGATCATCGGAAATGCATTGAGACTCAGGAGATCGCCGGCTTCAAGCCGCCGGCCGGTAACAGGGTTATGTGCACCGTCAGTGTTGATTCCTGACTGAAACCACACCCAGGTATCACGATACTCCGCATCCGGGCAGGCGTCAGCGATCGCGGTTTCCATCGCGTCGCGCCCTGCCATCGCGACATCGATTTCGCGGACGCCCACGCTGATCGCCTCCTTAATCGCCCATCCTCCGATGTCCGCGATGCGGGCCCCTTCCCTGATGAGCGCGATTTCCGCAGGCGACTTGACCATCCGGAGCCGCATCGCGTCCGGCGCGATGTCTGCAAGCCTGTCGATGCCCAGCACTTCGCGGCATTTCCGTTCGGCAGAAAGAGTCAGGTGATCTGCCTCGATTCCGAGCTGCCCGGGTGTGCCAATGAGGGACTTCACCGCACGCCAGAAGTTGTCGCGCTTCCAGTCCGTGTAGATGATGTTGTCCTCGATCGAGCGACGCCAGGGCTGGCCGGCATCGATGTTTGCCGAAATTGTCGTGCAGCGATCTTTGGTTACAACGCAGCCGTAGGGACGACCAAAGGCGCAATGAAGAAATCCGGAGTAGTAAGCGATGTTGTGCATCGACGTAAGCAGAACGATCGGAATGTCCCTTTGATCCATGACCGCACGAAGTCTTTCCAGACGTCCGGCATACTCTTCGGAAGCAAAGGGCAGTTTGGCCTTTTCGCCGTTTTCGAGAACAAAGAAGTCGGGGCGCATTCCCACCATGGCAGTCTCTCCTCTGACCATCGCCCCGGCGTACAAGGCCACGATCTCCCGGACCCGGACCACCGCCGGGGCAGCGACGCCATCGCTGCAGGCAGTCGGGAAAATAGGTCAACTCGTTCGTAAAGGCAATATGTCGGCGGCCTGAGCCTTGGAGTGCGCGGCCACGTATTCATCGAGATGCCGCGACAGGCAATCGATCACCGTGTCAGTTTCGAAATCCGGATCCTGCAGCGCCTCCTGAACTTGTGAGGTGCGCCCATTTCGGAAGTTCGCGTGGAACACCATTGTTGTCAGCGACATATGGGCAGCAAGCGGCTGGCGAAATCCGAACGCCTTCGGTTCCCGACAGAAGCTCAACGTCACCCGCCGCAGCGAACGCAGTCAGGCGCTCGGTCGAGCCCAATCACTCTAACACACTTAAGTCCGTGTCTTCCTTTCCTTCCGATTGGTTCCCTTCCCAGTCCTGCATGGCCGAATGGCGATGACGGACTGCGACAGGAACCTGACGCCTTCCCTGAGCTTTTGCGGTTCGGGCCTCCCGGACCAGGAAGCGCCGCCCCGGTCTCCCCGGCGCGCGAGATCAGCTCCCGGAAGTTGCTCTCGCGGTCGCAGACCATCACTACGCGAGTGTCCGTACAGGCGTGCGCGAGCCCCAGTCACGGGCAAGGACTTAGGTTTCTGGCATGAAGGAATCCGCCTCTTCGGAAATCGATTCCGGGGAAACGTCGGCAGAACCGGTTTTGTCTGCCCTGATCTTGGGTGCCGGTCTCTGCCATGCGACAAGCCCGGCCCCGTACCTGCCGTAGAACTCTGGAACGACCCGCTCCAGATCTGCAATGAAGTTCGACTGCTGGGTGAAGCGGGCACCCAGACGCTTCGATTCGAAGAGATGAAAAGATCTGGCTTCCAGGTGCTCTGTGCCGTCGTCGACGATTCCTGGGTCATCGCGCGGATCCGATACCGAATGCTGGGTCGATGCGGTTCGCCTGCTCCAGGAGACCCGCAGGTACAGATCGGTCACGTTGGCCTGCCTGATCTGGCGAAGGAGCCAGTTGACGCGCGCCTTGCTTGACTTCCTGTCTTCCGGCACACCCAAGGTCATCCCGACATCGATGCAGCGGCGCGCCAGATCGACCACGACGTCGAGCGGAGCCGCAGCATCGGGAATCTCCAGGGAAACGGCAAGCTGCCTGTTGTCCCGCAAGTTAGCAAGATCGTCCTTCTGCCGCTGGGCCACGCTGCGCTGCTGGCTCCTCGGCAACCGCTGGGTGACACGGGTTTCGGTAAGGCGACTCAATGCCAGAGAAAGGTCGCGCGTTTCCTGGTGCCACGCCTCGATCACCTTCGCCGCCTCATGCGAATTCGCCGACACGTCACCGCCCGCGGAAATCAGCCTGTTCAGATCTGTCCATTCCCTTGGCATGCGATCAAAGCCACGCACGCCCGCACTTTCGTGTGCCAGAAAGCGCCGGAACTCGTTCAAGAGGACGAGTTGGTCATGATTGGCGACGGACTGCCGGCTGATCAGCAGGTCGGCGGTAGTGAGAACGTGCATCCAGGACCAATGGATAACCGGGATTCGCGAACGGCTCTTCCGAACCGCTTCCAGCGGATGTTCGGTCGGGGCCGTCGCGAACTGGTTGGAAATGGTGATGACGCAATCTATGCCGTTTTCCCTTGCCAGATTCCGGTATCTTTCTATCTGGTCGACGTCGAGTTCGCTGCTGCCTATCTTGGCCTCGACGAAGGCCTTCCATTCACGTTTGCCGGCGCGCAGAACGATCAGGCCATCAGGCCGATCGCGCGTGTCCTCAGAATTGCGGGCGGGCACGATCTCGGTGTAGCACTCGATCCTAGAGCGGGTGCCGACCCGCTGGCCGGCGCTGGCCAGAAGATCCCTTGCAAGCTCGTCGATCCTCGCCATGCAGGCCAGAAGGATCGCCGTCGTCCTTCCTTCCTTTGATGTGGTCGAGAGTACCGGAAACAGGCGGGCGGCCTCGCCCTGGCTCAGGAATGTTGGCAGCTTGTGGCTCACTTGAGTCCCCATCAGGGCCTCGAACAGCGCGAATGTCCTTACGGATCGTCAATAAATCCGTCCGGTAGCTCTGTGTCAACGACAATTGCTCGCGGTCCAGAAAGTCTCACGCAAGGACGGAATTCCACTCAAGGGAAGACCTTGTCTCTCTCACCTTTGCTGATCCTAGATGGATGCATTCTAGGTAAAGGGTGGGCAATGCAGCCTTCGCGGTCGCCCATTCCGGAACCTTCGTCTGGGCGACTGCAAAGGACCTCTGACAACTTTTCCTCGATCGACGGAACTTCTCATGCCGTTATCGCCATTCGGGCCATGCAAGACTGGGACGAGAACCAATCGGAAGGAGAGTAAGAAACGGACTTAAGTGTTTTAGATTGATAGGGTCGAGCCGGAGAATAGCGGGATCCAGCGCACGAACAAGCCACATCGCATGGTGCCGACCAGGATGGCTTTGCCCGCAAACGCGATGGGTCTTGGGGAGGATCGGAGCTGCGCAGGCCATGACTTTATCCTGCTTCGAGCCCGACGGGCGATCACGCCTGATCGAGGTGAAGACAGCCAAGGGATGGGAACGAACGCTGTTGATTATTTCCCGCAGCCAGATTGCTGTGTCGGAAGAGCGCCGCGCCGCAAAGCAGTGTCCATGATCCCTTTTTTTTGTGGAACAGAGGCTCCTGTCTGTTGAAACCACAGTTCTAAGCACCAATGTTAATAGCTGTAACAATCGGCGCCGGCGATGGAAGTTCTTGACAGACCCATAGAAGACAAATCCGTCCATGACCGCCTTGATGACCTGGCACGGCACTATCGAGGAGGCAGCGAAAGAACGGTACGGATCATCAACTTGATGGGCGGGCAAATGGATGGCCTGCTTGACAGGCTTCCGTCCGCCATGCGTGACAATCTTGAAAGGGGCACTGAACATGCGCTGCATTTCGCGCTTGACGCAGCTGGGAAGTCCCGATCCGTAATCGGCGAAAGTCCAAGTTGGTTCACGACGGCCGCAAGTGCCACCCTAGGCGCCGCTGGTGGATTCGGTGGCATTCCTGGAACGCTGGCTGAGCTGCCGCTGACCACTACTGTTCTGCTGCACGGAATTCAGGGAGCTGCCATTGATCATGGATTCGACCCCACCGAAGACGGCATACGGTTCGAATGCATTCAGACCTTCTCATCATCGGGACCGCTAGAGCCTGACAGCGGCCGGGATATGGCATTTCTCTCGATTCGAACCGCAGTGACCGGTACCGCACTTCAGGCATTGATTGCACGGGTGGCACCGCGGCTTGGGGCTGTGCTGGGACAAAAGCTCGCTGCCCAGATGGCGCCGATTCTTGGCGCCGCCGCCGGAGCCGCGATCAACGTCGCCAATGCCAGCCACTACCGTAGGATCGCACATGTCCATTTCGGACTGCGGCGTTTGGCAATCGACGCCGACAGAAACCATGCCGAAATGGTCAGCGAACTTCGGAAACGGCTGCGGCACTGACAGCGTTTCCCTTCGGATCCGCACAGCGATGCATCATTCCTTGGCACCCGAGTGGGTTCCAGCCTTAACCTGCCCGATTTGCAGCGCCGAACTTTCACCCTCCGACAAATGCGTCCCAGCGAATCAAAATACGCCTCTACAGTTGTGAAAATGCACCTGAAAACCATACGATCACTGCAGGAGAAACCCATGCAGCAAGACCATTGACAAGGAAAGAACGTGGGCCTGGCCGGCTTTCCGGCCGTTCACCCGTAACCATTGGCGTCTGGAACCGATGTCCTTCCTGTTCGATCTCAATCCAGTCGATAAGGCATTCGTCCCCGAAGCCATTGATCGAAATTTCTGCAGTTGCCTCCGGCACAGCCTGTTGCGTTTGTCAGCAGCTGTTTCTGGACAGGAGTTCGATCAGGCTCTTGCGCTTCGGTACTTCGCATCCACGGCATACCGCCGAGGTGTTCTCACGTCTCGTGCAACTCTCCTTGCAGGCCAACTGCATCAAACACCTTCCAGTCCATCGTCAGGTTCTTCGGCTGCCGAACCACATGCGCTTGATCAGTCCGTCACCGAGAATGAACTGGTGATAGAGAAAGCCCGCAATATGGGCGAGAATGAGAGCTGTCAGCACATTCGCCAGAATCCCGTGAACGATGCGAGGCGGAAACGCATGGAAATCAGCAGGAAGCGGTTCTCCGGAACCGCCGAAAACAATGGCTGGCAAACCGGAAGCCATTGCAAGGGCAAGGCCCGAGGCGGCCATTGCGATCACTGTTAGATAAAGTCCCCAATGAACGACGATGGCGGCCGCGTTCAGCACCCGGCTGCCTGAATCGGCGCGGGACGGTCTCTCCGAACCCATCCTCACTACAAGCCGGATCAACATCAGTGCCAGAATTGCGACACCAGCTGTCATGTGTCCCCTCAATCCCATGATCTTGAATGGATCATCGTTCGGCATTGATGCAAGGAACACGCCCCCCATGACGAGTCCGAGTACGATCATTGCCGCCAACAGCCAGTGGAGCGTGACGAGGGCGGGATGGTAGCGGGTCATCTGCGGGCCTTTCAACAACGAGCCCGATCAGCTCATCCGCTCACAAACGTAGAGACAATCCCACCGCCACGCAACCGGCTGGGCAAGGCAGCCTGGAATCAAACAATTGCAGCAGCATACTAAGGTGAAGTAGTTCTGATCGGGCTTCACACCTCTCCGCCGTGAGTTTCACGGTGGCTCCTGCCCGTTAATCCAGTCTGCAATGAAAGCCTTTGAATTTCAAGGCATTCCCGTGACAGGCACCTCCGTTGTCGGCGGTGGGACCAGCATAGAACAGGATTTACGAGGATCCGGCAGCATCACCAGCCGCCTCCGCCGCCTCTAACCCGCAAGCCAGGACTTCACTGCAGGCCGAACCGTCATGCTGCCGCTCGCGCAGGCATTTTCGATCACCGACTTTGCCTCGCCTAGATCTACCCGGCGCAGCAGATGCTTGACCGGCCCAATTGACGCCGGGCGCATGGACAGTGACCGCAGGCCCATCGCGGCGAAACAGACGGCCTCGATCGGCCGGCCCGCGTCCTCGCCGCAGAAACTCAGCCTTGTCCCAGACTCGGCGCAGCGTTCGACAATGCGCTCCAGGAATGTCAGATAGCTGACATTCAGCGTGTCATAGCGGCGGCGCACCCGTTCGTTCTCCCTGTCCGCCGCGAAAAAGAACTGCTTGAGATCGTTGCCGCCGATTGAGATGAAATCCGCCATGTCGAAGAACTGGCGCGGCGCGAAGGCAAGGCTCGGCGTTTCCAGCATTGCGCCGATCTCGACCGTTTCCGGAAGGACATGGCCGAGGGAGGCCTCCCTCTCCAGCTCGCGATGGACGTGGTCGCGGCCCGCCTGGAATTCGTCGAACTGCGCCACGAACGGAAACATCACCGTGAGCGGACGTCCTTTCGCCGCTCGGATCAGGGCCTGAAGCTGCATCCGCATCACCCCGGGTTTGTCCAGTCCCACCCGGATCGCCCGCCAGCCTAACGCGGGATTGGGTTCATCGGTCGGCTTCATATAGGGCAGAACCTTGTCAGAGCCGATGTCAAGAGTACGGAACTGGACTGGCTTGCCGTGGGCCGCGTCCAGAACCCGGGAGTAGATCGCCACCAGTTCGGAACGTTTGGGCATCTTGTTGCGGACAAGAAACTGCAGTTCCGTGCGGAACAGACCCACGCCTTCCGCGCCCGAACTCACCAACGAAGGCAGGTCAGCCATGAGACCGGCGTTCATGTGCAATTCGACTGTGGCACCGTCCTTGGTCTGCGCTGGCATCTCCCGAAGGGACACATACCGCTTCTGCGCTTCTGCCTGCATCGCTGATTTGTCGCGGAACGCGCTGACAATATTGTCATCCGGCCGCAGGTGGACCAATCCCCCGTCTCCGTCGACCAGTATGTGATCCTGATTCAGTGCCTCCGCTGTGATCCTGTCGGCATTCACCACCAGCGGAATGGCCAGGGCACGCGCTACAATGGCGGCATGGCTGCCGACAGACCCTTCCTCAAGAGCGATCCCGCGCAGGCTGCGGCCATAGTCGAGAAGCTCACCCGGCCCGATGTTACGGGCGACAAGGATCGGGTTTTCCGGCATCTCAGCACCGGTATCGATGCCCTGCCCAGTTAGGATCCGGAGAAGCCTGTTGGAAAGGTCATCCAAATCGTGCAGCCGTTCACGCAGGTAGGCGTCAGGCACGACCTGCATCCTTGCCCGGGCGGCCGACTGTTCCTTTTCGACAGCCGCTTCGGCGGACAGACCGCGCACGATGTCGTCCCTCATACGTTTCATCCAACCGCGTGAATTCGCAAACATCCGATAGGCTTCCAGCACGTCGCGCTGGTCCTTTTCGGCAGGATTCACACTGCTGAGCATCTGATCGACATCGACCCGCAGCTGCTCAACCGCCTGTTCCAGCCGGGGCAGTTCCGCCTCGGGGTCGTCCGCGACCGGGTTGGCAACCACGACCCGGGGCTCGTGCAGCCAGACATAGCCTTCAGCCGTCCCTTCCTGTGCAGCTGTGCCCCTGAACAGTACTGCTCGCTGGTGAGGCGCTGACATCGCCTCGCCCTCTCCCACGAAAGCGCCAAGTTCAGCCATCTCCGCCAGAACCATCGCTACGACTTCAAGGGCGTAGACCTCGTCTTCGGAATAGACTCGCTTGTCTTTCGACTGAACAACCAGAACGCCAAGCGTCTCGCCCAGACGCTGGACCGGAATTCCCAGGAAACTCGAATAGAGTTCCTCGCCGGTCTCAGGCATGTAGCGGAATCCGCGGGTTGACGGCGCCTCGGCGGTGTTCACCGGTTCAGCGGTCTTCGCGACGCGGCCGACAAGACCTTCGCCAACGCGAAGCCGGGTCTGGTGTACTGATTCGGGTTTGAGACCCTCCGTTGCGCACAGTTCCAGCGTATCGGAATCCCTGAACAAATAGATGGAACAGACCTCTGCGCCCATCGAATCCGCGATCAGGTGCGTGATTCGGTCAAGCCGAGCCTGGGCCGGGCCCTCCTCGGCCAGTGTGTCGCGCAGACGTCCAAGCAGCTTTCTGCTTTCGCCGCCGCTACGGTCAGCCATGCTGGCCATAATGTTCCCCAACAGCTTTCGTCACGATGCTTAGACCATATGTCCAGATCGGAAGAAACGGAATTTACGTATGCACGGTCCGGTCTGACAGCCAGTCCGCCAAGCAACCTGATTCAGTCTCAGGCGGCGCGTTCCAGCTCAAACCGGTCGTGCAGGGCCTGAACCGCAAGCTCCAGATACTTTCGATCAATCAAAACCGATATCTTGATTTCAGATGTAGTGATCACCTGTATGTTGATGTTCTCCTTTGCCAGAGCCTCAAACATCGTTGCCGCAACACCGGCATGGCTGCGCATCCCGATACCGACAACCGACACCTTGCAGACATCTGTGTCGGAAAGAAGTCCGTGGAAGTTGATCGCACCCTCAGACTTGGCATCTTCAATCGCCACCTTTGCCCGCGCCACCTGGTCGGTCGGGCATGAAAAGGTCAGGTCCGTGCGGCCCTCCTCCGAGACGTTCTGCACGATCATGTCTACGTTCACCCCTGCCGCCGCCAAAGGTCCGAAAATCGCCGCGGCGATACCCGGGCGGTCCGCCACCGACACAAGGGTCATTTTCGCTTCATCCCGGCTGTATGCCACGCCCGACACAACACTGCTTTCCACGATTTCCTCCTCTTCGCATACATAGGTTCCCGCATTTTCGTCCGTCTCGCCGAAGCTGGACAGCACCCTGAGCCGCACCCCGTACCGCATCGCAAGTTCGACGGAACGTGACTGCAGGACCTTGGCGCCGAGCGACGCCAGTTCGAGCATTTCCTCAAACGCGATCCGGTTGAGCTTCCGCGCCTTGACTGAAATCCGGGGGTCCGTCGTGTAGACGCCGTCCACATCGGTATAGATATCGCAGCGCTCGGCCCCGAACGCGGCAGCGAACGCAACTGCCGTCGTGTCGGATCCACCTCGCCCAAGTGTGGTGGCACGGCCATCAGGGCCCATTCCCTGAAACCCTGCGACCACCGCGACCTTCATGCCTTCGTCGAATTTCGCAAGGATGTTCTGGGTGTGGATCCTTTCAATCCTGGCCGCAGCATGTACGCCGTTGGTCATCAGAGGAACCTGCCAGCCCTGCCAGGACCGAGCGGGAACGTCCATTTCCTGCAGCGTGAGCGCCATCAGCCCGGCAGAAACGTTCTCGCCCGAACTTACCACGGAATCATACTCGCGGGCATCGAAGAACTGGCCGGTTTCCTGAACGAGACGTACCAGCCTGTCGGTCTCTCCGGCCATGGCCGAGACGATGACAATGACATTGTATCCGGCAGAGACTTCCCGCTCCACCTTTGCGGCAGCGCCGCGGATCCGGTCGAGCGTAGCGACCGACGTACCGCCGAATTTCATCACCAGAATTGGCATAACCAGCCTTGCTCCAACGTCAGCCGTACCCTTAAACGTCCGCTTCATACCAACCTCAAGATGACATACAAGGTACCGCGACAAGGGATGGACAATCGATGGAACTTACCGCTGACAATCTGACGGAAGCCTGCGAACTGGTCTACAACCAGATGCAGCCCACGTCCCAGATTGCATGGCCACAGCTCAGCCAGCAACTTGGCTGCGAAGTCTGGGTCAAGCACGAGAACCACGCACCTACCGGATCATTCAAGGTTCGTGGCGGCATCACATTCATCAACTGGGTTCGCCAGACATACCCAAAGGCACGCGGCATCTGCACAGCCACCCGCGGCAATCATGGCCAAAGCCAGGCACGGGCGGCGCGGGCGTTCGGTCTGGAAGCGAAGATATTCGTGCCGCACGGCAATTCAGTGGAAAAGAACGCCGCCATGCGGGCCTATGGCGCTGATCTCATTGAATTCGGCGAGGATTTTGACACAGCGAAGGAAGAGGCGTTTCGTGTAGCTGCCGAAGAGGATCTTGTAACGGTTCCCCCTTTCCACGGCGAACTGGTGCGTGGGGTCGCGACATATGGATTTGAACTGCTCTCCGCGGCGCCCGATCTGGACACGATCTATGTTCCGATCGGCTGCGGTTCAGGTATTTGCGGCACGATCCTCGCACGCGATGCTCTGGGACTTACGACCGAGATTGTCGGTGTGGTTTCCTCGGCCGCCCAAACCGCGAAACTCTCGGTTGATGCCGGCAGAATGGTTGAAACGAACTCCTGCGAGACATTTGCCGACGGAGTCGCCGTGAGGGTGCCTGTACCAGAAGCCGTAGAGATTTTCGGTCGAGGCGCCGAGAGGATTGTGACGGTCAGCGACGAGGAAATCGCTGAAGCGATCCGTGTCTATTTCCGTGGCACCCACAACCTTTCCGAAGGTGCCGGAGCCGCGTCTCTCGCTGCCCTGATGCAGGAATGCGTCCTTATGCAGAACAGAAAGGTGGCAGTGATACTAAGTGGGGGAAACATCGATACCGAGTGGTATCTTGATGTGCTTGGCGGTGGAGTGCCCCGGATCTGATCGCAGCCCTCATCGCCAGCGAACAATCACAAGCTTCGCAGCCGTCGCCCGAATGTGGAACGACCCGCAATACCTGTGCAGCCGGGAACGGTTACGCCATCGGCCCTCCGGGGCAGCAAATCGATAGTCTATAGGCCCTAGTTCGCCTTTCGGGTCGGAATGAATGGCAGCGGAGCAACCGGCACTCCGTCCTCAAAGAGCTTTTTGGCTTCGTCCCTTCGCGCTTCGCCGTAAATTGAGCGTTGCGGGATCTCACCATCGTGCATTCTGCGCGCTTCTTTGGCAAAGCTCAGTCCCACATAATCCGAGTTTTTTTCCACGTGCTGGCGAAGTTTCGCCAGGTTCGCCTCCAGTTCCGACATTGGCTCTCTCAGCGAAGCCGGCCCGTTCTCAGACACTGATTCCTGCGTGGAAGACTCGGGCGCGGAAGGCCGCGCTTTAGTCCTGGATGGACGAACGCCGGGTGTCATCATGGCCTTTTCGACCTTGTCCGAACTGCAGACCGGGCACGCGACCATGCCGGTGCTCCGCAGTTTGTCGAATGCCTCGGCGGAAGCGAACCAGCTCTCAAATTCATGGTCCTGACAGCACTTTAGGGCATATCGTATCATAAGAACGCTTTCCTCAACTCTTTCATCGGAGCCTATTGCGGGAACCCGCAGATGCTCAAGGGCATTTCATCGCAGGGCTTTGCCTGGGTCAAAGTCCAGAACCATGCGCCGCAATTCAGGCTCATGAAGCAGCTTCGCCGCTTTCTTGCGGGAAAACCACTTTCGACTGCGTTGGCCGGCTTCCGGAAAGTCCCGCCTCAACGATCGGACCTTGACAGCGAACACTGCGACTACGCAGGGGAGCCGCCCTCCGTCACCGCGTTTGATATAGGAATAGAGCCCGATGCAGTTGCCCCGAGTCCGACCTATGACCCCTGCCTCTTCCCAGGCTTCCTTCACTGCCGCCTCTGCGGGGGTGGATCCAGGTTCCGGCCATCCTTTCGGCAGGATCCACCGCCCAGTTCCACGACTGGTGACCAGAAGCACCTGGGTCTTGTCGTCAACCACGCGATAGCAGAGTGCGCCGAACTGGGTGCGCACATCCCGCTTCTGGGATGAAGCCATCCGAATTGGCCGCACTTTTCCTTTCTGGATGTTCATTTTCCGCCAACAGAATACTGCGTTTCACCCTTGAGCCGGGATACGGCACTTCTCTGACCGATATTAGCAGGCACAGGAAAAGGCGCAAGATATTGCAGAATGACGTCACATTTCGGGAAACTGCTGCGGGTTGCCTGGTTTGGCCGCAATTCAGCGCTGGCAGCGACCACCCCTGCGCAGCAACAGTCGAAATCCATAGGCCCCATCGCCCGGTGCCGAAAGGTCTGGCTGTTCGGTCCATGACGGGTAAAGCTCGGAGAGAGGAGACCCCGGATTATGGCCTTCAGTGTCTTGCAGGTGTCAGTCAGCTTCCGGCGACATCGGTGAAGCAGCCTGCGCAACTCCGGGTGGGGACGGAGCAGCCATTCACCTATATCACCGGACACGCAGTGCCACCCGGATACCCCACCTTATGAACGTCCGGACAAATCGCTGACGGACCACCGCCCCGGCCGGAATCACGGAATGAATCCATTGGCAAACCGGAAACCGAGCCGTTTGGTACCACACACCGGCGATGTGCCGGTCGCTGGTCCATTCAAACGAACCACGGCCGATTGGTTCTCGGGTGGAGTTCAGGTTAGCCGACCTCCGTTCTCCCGCGCCGGTCGGGGCGGAGATTCGCGTAGAGCACATGATTCCTCCAGCGACCGTCGATCTGCAGATAGCTCTGCGCAACCCCCTCGTATTTGAAACCGGCCTTTTCGAGAACACGCCTTGAGGCCACGTTCTCCGGTAGGCATGCCGCCTCCATGCGCGAAAGATCCAGCATCGCGAAGCCGTAATGCACCACGGCTTCGATCGCCTCGCGCATATAGCCCTGACGGGCATGCGGTTCGCCAATCCAGTATCCCAACGTTCCGGACTGGGCGGGACCGCGCCTGATGTTGTCAAGCGTTACCGCTCCCAGAAGAACGTCGTCCTCGCGCCGAAGCAGAAGCAGCGGCACTGCATTGCCTTCGGCGATCGATCGCTGCGCCCAATAGACCCGATCGGAAAAAGCCTTGCGTGTCAGATGGTCATGCGACCAAGATGGCTCCCACGGACCCAGGAACTTCTGGCTGGCCTTCCGGAGCTCCGCCCACGGGCGGAAGTCAGAGTGCCGCGGGGGACGAAGGACAAGCCGCTCCGTAACCAGACGGACCTGGCGGCGACGGGGCAGCATCAGGCCGCGAGCCTCTCCCGCAGTTCGGTCAGGCGCGGAGCATGGTCAATCGGGCCATACATCGCAAGCGCGGGCTGCGCCGTGGTCCGGATTCGGCCAGCGAATTCCCGCACGCTTCCAGCGGTTACCGAATCGATCTTGGCAAGAGTCTCCTCAACGTCCGGAACCCTGCCCCAGATGGAAACGAGTCGGGCCATCCGCTCCGCTCGGGCCGACGGACTCTCAAGCCCCATCAGAATCCCCGCTCTCATCTGGGCACGGGCACGGGCCACCTCTGATTCCGTCATGTCGTCAGCAGCGCGCTTCAGTTCATCTATGGTGAGCTTGGCCAGTTCGCCGATCTGTTCAGCCGAAGTCCCCGCGTAGATCGTGGCAAGCCCCGTATCCACATAGGATCCGGTCTGCGCTGAAATCGAATAGCACAGACCGCGCTTTTCGCGAAGCTCCTGGAACAGGCGGGACGACATTCCTCCACCAAGCGCTGCCGCATGGATCTGGGCAGTGTAGACATCGTCTTCCCGATAGCCCGGAATCTCATAGCCAAACACGAAATGCACCTGTTCAAGCGGTTTGACCTCGAACCGTCCGCCCCCGGCGAACCTTGCCGCCTCGACATTCCTGCTCCTGCCTCGCGGCAGATGCCCGAACAGCTGTTCTGCCAAGCCAATCACTGCATCGTGATCGAAGGCGCCGGCAACGGCGAGAATCATCTTCTCAGGGGCGTAGTGCTCCGACACAAATCCGGAGAGGTCACTGCGGGCGAATCCCCGCACTGACTCCGAAGGTCCGAGAATCGATCGCCCAAGAGGCTGTTCAGGATAGGCGACTTCCTGCAGCCAGTCGAAAATCACGTCGTCGGGCGTGTCGCGGACCTGGCCGATTTCCTGAAGGATCACCCCGCGTTCGACCTCGATCTCAGCTTCGTCAAACACTGGATTCAGGACAATGTCCGAAATCACGTCAAGCGCGAGAGTGACATCCTCTTCAAGAACGCGCGCGAAATATGCCGTTATCTCACGCGAGGTATATGCATTGATGTAGCCACCGACATCCTCGATGTCCTCGGCAATCTGCCGTGCGGACCGGCGTTTCGTTCCCTTGAACGCCATATGTTCCAGGAAATGGGCAATTCCGTTCTGCTCAACGCGCTCGTGCCGGCCACCAGCCATTATCCAGACGCCCAGGGCGGCAGATTTCAGACCCGGCATCCGCTCGGAAACGATGCGAAATCCGTTTGGAAGTTCGTGAAGAAGGACAGTCACTTGGCTATACGCCTCCAGATAAGCTCCTTGAGCGTGGAAAGGTCATTGGAAACCTCGGTCACGCGTTCCGGACGCGAATTAAGGTTTGCCATATGCGGTGGCAAGGGGGGATGATGCCCGACCGCGGACTCGACCACATCGGGAAACTTGGCCGGATGGGCTGTGGCAAGAGTAACCATCGGGTTTGGGCCAAGGCATTCTTCAGCGACCTTTACGCCGACTGCAGTGTGCGGGCAGAGAACCTCACCGGTGGCCCTGTATTGCCCGGCTATGGTTTCGATGGTTTCGGCCTCGTCGGCCCGGCCCGACGAGAACGCATCACGAAGCGCCTCCAGCGCACCCTGGCTGACCTTGAAGCCGCCGTCCGTCGCCAGCGCCTCCATGTCACGCGCCACTGCGTCCGTGTTCCCGCCGTAGGCAAAATACAGCGCCCGCTCGAAATTCGAGCTGACCTGAATGTCCATCGACGGGCTGACCGATGGCCTCACTCCAAGTCTGACGTGATCGCCGGTGGCCAGCGTCCGGTGTAGAATGTCGTTTTGGTTGGTGGCAATGACAAGGCGACCTACCGGCAAGCCCATGCGCTTGGCGATCCAGCCAGCGAAAATGTCGCCGAAGTTGCCGGTTGGTACAGTGAAATCAATCGCCCGATGAGGAGCGCCGAGTGCGACGGCGGATGTGAAATAGTATACAACCTGCGCCAGGATCCGCGCCCAGTTAATCGAATTGACCGCTGCCAGACGCACACCATCACGGAATGCGAAGTCATTGAACATATCCTTCACCCGCGCCTGACAGTCGTCGAAGTCACCGTGAAGCGCGAGCGCATGCACGTTTTCCTCGGTATGGACGGTCATCTGGCGGCGCTGCACCTCCGAGACGCGGCCATGCGGAAAAAGGATGAACACGTTGACCGCCTCAAGCCCCCTGAACGCATCGATGGCGGCGGAACCGGTATCGCCTGAGGTGGCGCCTATGATCGTGACTCTTTCGCCTCTGCGGTCAAGCGTGGCCTGGAACAGATGGCCGATGAACTGCATCGCGAAGTCCTTGAACGCCAGCGTCGGCCCGTGAAACAGTTCCAGCAGGAAATGACCTGGCCCGAGCTGCGTCAGAGGCGCCCGCGCGCCATGCCGGAAATCCCGGTATGCACGGACCACGATGCTGCGGAATTCGTCATCTGTGAAACTGTCGCCGATGAACGGGCGCATCACCTGAAAGGCGGTCTCTTCGTAGGACTGTCCGGCAAGCGCGGCGATTTCCCCGGCATCCATGCGCGGAATCGATTCAGGAAGGTAAAGTCCGCCGTCCCGGGCAAGCCCGGCGAGCATCGCCTCTTCAAATGCCAGGACAGGTGCGTTGCCGCGTGTTGAGATGTATCGCATGGTCACCAAGTCTCAGTCAGGTCGCCGACCAATACGCCAGAGCAGGAAGGCTGTCATCCCCGCCCAGGCCACGGCCATCGAAAACCACGTAACCGCGTAGCCCAGATGGTCGTTGGGAATTCCTGCCGTATCCACGGGCAGAGGGGTCACCTCCGGTTCGGGTTCGGAGGTCTCCCGCAGAATGATCAGGATCGGTTCGGCGCCAAGTTCCGTCGCCAGAGCCGGTATGTCACGGGCAAACCAGTAGTTCCCAGCCACATCAGGCTCAGGTGTGAAGACGTCCATTTCGTCGACTGTGCGGAAGTTGCCGGTTATCGTGACGTCCAGTTCCGGACGTGGCGCGTTCTTGAGGCTCTCCGGGACGAAACCCCGGTCCAGAAGGATCCTTCGGCCCTGGGTTTCGAACGCTGATACGATGCGGAATCCCGCTCCCGTCCCCCTGACCGACGCAAGCACATGCGCCTCCGGCCCGGTAATCCGGCCTGCCGCGGTTACCGGCATGAATTCCTCGAATGGCCGGCTGAAGACCGGCACCGGATCCCTGGCCATCTGCGCCTCGATCTGCGCCAGCATTCCCTCCTTCCAGGCCAGCCGTTTCAGCTGCCAGATACCGAGCGACACCAGAACGGCGCAGCCGGCGATGCCAAAGACCAATGGAACAAGCCACCGTTTCATTCCAGCAAAGTCCTTTACGGAATCCAGACGCACTGCATCCGGAACAAAGCGCAATGTCCGCGGCACCCCCAAATCACTTGGTATTGCCGCGGCGGAAATCCTGGCCAACTGCCAACAACCGAATTCCGCGCCGAGGTCCTACCGCAAATCCGCCGACCCGGTGCATGGAACTGACCTCAGGTCGCTGAAGCGCTGTATCTGTCGATCCAGTTCAGGGCGATAGCAGCCACCGGGTTGCACCGGCTCCCCAGCTCGGCTGCCTCAAAGGGTCCGAATATGTGCATGCCCCACAGTCCCGGCGGTTCGCAACGGGACCGCGCTTCGGGAACATGCTGTTTTCAGCTGCCCCAGATGTAGACCGCCGCGAACAGAAACAGCCACACAACGTCAACGAAATGCCAGTACCAGGCCGCGGCCTCGAAGCCGACATGCCGCTCGGGAGTGAAATGCCCCGCCATTGCACGAAACAGGCACACGAGCAGGAACGCCGTTCCGATAATCACATGGGCGCCATGGAATCCCGTCGCCATGAAGAAGTTGGCGCCGTAGATGTTTCCGGAATACCCGAATCCCGCATGGCTGTATTCGTAGGCCTGGAAGAACGTGAACAGCGCGCCGAGCACGACGGCAAGCACCAGTCCGTTGACAAGATCCCTGCGATTGTTCTCGTGCGCGATCGCATGGTGGGCCCATGTCGCAGCGGCTCCGGAACAGAGCAGGATCAAGGTGTTGATCAGAGGAAGATGCCAGGGATCGAAGGTTTCGATTCCGGCAGGCGGCCATTGCCCGTCGACCGCAGGACTCATTCCCCCGGGATCGATGGGGTACATCGCATGTTTGAAAAATGACCAGAACCAGGCCGAAAAGAACATCACCTCTGACATGATGAACAGCATGAATCCGTACCTCAGGCCAATGCGGACCACCGGTGTATGGTCACCCGTCTGAGCCTCGTGCACAACATCGGACCACCATGCGAACATCACGTAAGCGACCCCTACAACTCCGATCAGGAACAGCCAGGGATGGTTGTTGGTTACGTTCGGCGACACCATCACCACGAAGCCGAAAAGCATGAGAAATCCCGAAACCGCCCCGATAAACGGCCAGACCGAGGGATTCAGGATGTGGTAATCGTGGTTCTTTGCATGCGCCATGAGAGCGTTCCCTCGTTCCTTGGGCTAGTTGTAATTTCGACCTTCGTCCGGACTCAACCCAGTCTGGGCCACTTCCGGAAGGTCTATTTCATGGAATGTGTAGCTGAGCGTGATGCGGTGGACGCCGGATGCGTCCCTGTCGGTCACGATTGCAGGATCGACATAGAACGTGACCGGCATCTGAACACGCTCGCCGGGCTGCAGCACCTGCTCTTCGAAGCAGAAGCAGTCAATCTTGGTGAAGAAACCGCCGGCCTCATAGGGAACCACGTTGTAGCTCGCCGTACCCGCGACTGGACGGCTGGTTGGATTCCAGGCTTCGTAAAACGCAAGTCCGGTCTCGCCAATGCGGATTTCCATTTCGCGCTGCGCTGGCCTGAAGTTCCACGGCATCCCTCGTGCCAGCGACGCATCGAAACCGATGGTGATGGTTCTGTCCAGCACAACGTCACTGCCCGAATTCGCCAAGGCCGGTTCACCGCCAAAGCCCGTCACGCGGCAGAACCAGTCATAGAACGGCACCGACGCCCATGCGAGCGACCCCATGAGAACAACGACGGACGCGCCGAGTGCCGCCGTTTTCTGAGGGCCACGCAGAGTCATTCTTCCGCTCCGACGAGTTCCGGTCGTACAGTGTGGTCAAAGCCCTGCACCGGACCCGTTGCCGACATCTTGACGACGCTAAGGGCGAATACCAGTGCCGCAAAACCCACTAGCGTCAGACCGACGCCGACATTGCGGGAAAGCCGCCGTCCATGAAGTTCGTGCTCAACCCGGATCGCCATCACCAAACGCCCATGCCGAACTGGCGCAGCGTCGCCTCGACGAGCAGAGCTGCGAAATGCAGGAAGAGATAGTAAATCGAGAACCGGAACGCCGATTTCTCAGTTCTGTAGCCGTCAGCTTCCGAATCAGCGTCGCCACGCCGCCACATTGCGACCGAATAGCGAATGAACCAGGCGTTCGTTACTGTCGCGACGGCAAGATAGACCGGACCTCCGATAGAGGTAAGGCCAAGACCTAAGGCCAGAGGCGCCAGTAGCAGGGTATAGGCCAATATGTGGAATCGGGTCGCCCGGTGGCCGTGCGTCACGGTCAGCATCGGCACCTTTGCGTTGGCGTAATCGGATTTCATGAACAGCGCCAGCGCCCAGAAATGCGGCGGTGTCCAGACAAAGATCA
Source organism: Rhodobacter sp. (assembly GCA_022824145.1). Classification (GTDB taxonomy): domain Bacteria; phylum Pseudomonadota; class Alphaproteobacteria; order Rhodobacterales; family Rhodobacteraceae; genus JAPOUP01. The sequence continues at coordinate 36,508 of JAJEAY010000091.1, forward strand.
ACGCGAACATCAGCATCGCTTCGAGGCTCACGCTTCCGGTGGCCACGGCCCACCCGATCACCGGGGGGAACGCCCCTGCGGCGCCGCCGATCACGATGTTCTGCGGAGTGGATCGTTTCAGCCACATCGTATACGCAACGGCGTAGAAGAAGATGGTGAATGCGAGCAGCCCCGCTGCCAGCAGGTTGGCCGCGAGGGCCAGCATTGTCACCGAAATTCCCGAGAGGGCCACGCCTATCGCCAGCGCGTCCTCCCGCGCAAGCCTGCCAGCAGGAACTGGGCGACCTGCGGTGCGCGTCATGAGTGCATCGATATCCGCATCCCACCACATATTTAGCGCACCCGCCGCCCCTGCGCCGACAGCGATGAACAGAATCGAGGCAAACGCGATGACGGGATGGACCTGAACCGGCGCTACCAGCAGTCCGGCAAGAGCGGTGAAAACCACAAGGGACATCACACGGGGCTTCAGCAAGTCGATGAAGTCACCGAACCCTGTCTCTACCCTGTCTTCCGGCGTGATGACGGATGCGTCGCTCATTTCACTCTTTCACGAATGGCGCTTAGGCTCGGAACTGGCTGCCGATTGCGCTGGTGTCATTCACTGTCGCTCAGTCTGCGGATGCGATTCTGAGAGCAGGCATGCGGTCGTCGACAGCGAATTCCTGCGCCGGTCCGGCAAGCCAGGCCTCATACTCTTCCTGCGTCACGGCCTTTACCGTGATCGGCATGTAGGAATGGTCCTTGCCGCAGAGTTCGGAACACTGTCCGAAATAAATTCCCTCGTTGCCTTCATCGACCTCAAACCAGAGCTCCGCCAACCGGCCGGGAACGGCATCCTGCTTTACGCCGAACGACGGGATGGTCCAGGCGTGAATTACGTCGGCGCCGGTGACCTGAACGACGATTGTCTTTCCCGTCGGGATCACAACAGCGGTGTCTGTCGCAAGCAGATACTCGTCAGCGTTGTAGCCAGCGGACTGCACCGCTTCAGGGCTCCCAAGCATGAAGGATTCGAACGCCAGCCCCTCTTCAGGATATTCATAACCCCAATACCACTGGTAGCCAGTTGCCTTGATGGTCAGGTCTGCCTCCGGAATCTCCTGCTGTTCGAACAGAGCAGGCAGGGAAAACGCGCCGATGAAAACCAGGATCACGACCGGGATCAAAGTCCAGGCGACCTCAAGCGGTGAATTGTGGGTGAAACTCGCGGGCGTTGGATTGGCGCGTCGGTTATAGCGGAAGATGACGACCAGCAGAAGCAGCATAACGAACGCCGAGATCACCGAGATGATGACGAGCAGCATTCCGTCAAGCCATTGCAGGTTGCGCGCGAGTTCGGTTACGGGAGGCTGAAAGGCCATGCCACCCGGCTCGGGCTTTCCAATGGTCTCAAGACCCTCTTGGGCTGTCGCGGAGACGCCTGCCAGTGCCATGCCAACCACAGCCAGAAGGCCGGAGAGAATCGTGTGAAGGCGCATATGCATTTCCTGTTCGCTTCGGCGGACCGCTCCGCCACATTCCCCGGCCCGCCTGGAAAGGGACGGACCCCATTGTTTCTTTGTGCGAGTGAAACCATATTGCGCAACGGCTCTCAAGCAAATCCTTTGCGGCATTCAGCCGCTTTTCCGGCGCTGGCCGGTTTTTGAACGAGGACAGGATGACCGACGCTCCATTTCGCCCATTCGAAACCACTCTTGACAGGGAAAACGCGCTTGCTGCCCTGCGCGACGCCGTGGCGGGAGCGGATGACGGCGAACTGTTTCTTGAGCGTCGCCGGTCGGAAACCATCGCGTATGACGACGGACGGATCAAGGCCGCCAGCTACGATGCATCCGAGGGCTTCGGACTCCGGTCGGTTCGGGGCGAGGCGTCCGCATTCGCCCATTCAAGCGAAATCTCGGAATCGGCTCTGAGAAGGGCGGTCGAAACCGCCCGGCTGGCAGTCGGCGGCGGCGGCGGCGTTTTGGACGCACCGCCGCGGGCAACCAATGCCAAGCTGTATTCCGATGCCAGCCCGATGGATGACGCGTCGTTCCCGGTGAAGATCGAAACAATGCGCGAGATCGACGCGTTCACCCGTGATCTTGACCGGCGCGTGGTCCAGGTTTCCGCCACCGTCGCGGCATCGATGCAGGAGGTCGAGATCCTTCGGCCCGACGGCATGCTGGTGCGCGACGCGCGACCGATGGCCAGGCTTTTCGTGTCTGTGATCGTAGAGGACGGGGGACGGCGCGAATCGGGCGCCACTGGAGGCGGAGGCCGGATGGGACTTTCAGGCTTGATTGACCCCGGTTTCTGGAAAGCCACGGCACGCGAGGCCCTCAGAATAGCGCTTGTGAACCTGCGGGCGGAACCCGCTCCGGCGGGCGAGATGGACGTGGCGCTCGGGGCTGGCTGGCCTGGAATCCTGCTGCACGAGGCTGTGGGCCACGGGCTGGAAGGGGACTTCAATCGAAAGGAAACCTCAGCGTTTTCGGGACTGCTTGGGCAGCGTGTAGCGGCAAAAGGAGTTACGGTTCTTGACGACGGCACACTTCCGGAACGGCGTGGGTCGCTTTCGGTCGACGACGAAGGCACGCCTTCTGGCAGGAATGTATTGATCGAGGACGGGATCCTTGTCGGCTATATGCAGGACCGGCAGAACGCCCGGCTGATGGGAGTCGCGCCGACAGGAAACGGAAGGCGGCAAAGCTATGCCCATATCCCGATGCCGCGAATGACGAACACATACATGCTGGACGGCGATGCGGAGCCCGATGCGATGGTTGCGGACCTGCAGGACGGCATCCATGCCGTCGGTTTCGGCGGCGGACAGGTGGACATAACCAACGGAAAGTTCGTTTTTTCCTGCACCGAAGCCTACCGGGTACGGAACGGCAAGGTCGGCGCCCCTGTAAAGGGAGCGACCCTGATCGGCGACGGACCGACGGCACTGCGGAAGATAAAGGCGATCGGGAATGACATGGCGCTCGACCCCGGCATCGGCAACTGCGGAAAGGCCGGTCAATGGGTTCCGGTCTGCGTGGGACAGCCTACCCTGCTCATGGGCGGTCTGACTGTGGGCGGATCAGAGGACGCCAGCCGCGGCGGCTGAATCGGACACCGAAAGGCCTACCATTCAGGCGGGTGCCATTCAGGCGGGTGAACTGGGCCGAACCGTCGCCGCGGCTGCGGGACGCCGGATCCCATCTGCCAACTGGCGGACCAAATCCGATGCTTGAACGCATCCCGCCTTTGAAGCTGTCAGGGGTCAGAAATCGATGTTGACACCGAAGATACCCAAACGGCATCTCAGCCGGGTCTCGGTGCACATCCTCTCCGGAATCCGCAGCCGCGATCAGGTCGCGGGGCATAACCAGCCCGGGAAATCACTGATCCCGAGCGCCTGCCGATCTCTGGATGTCAGCCACAAGCAGTCCATTCAGAACCAAGTCGGCAATCTCGGAGGCGATATACTCCGCACCCAACGTGTCCGTGCCATCAAGCTCCAGGAAGAACCGGACCTGTTTGCCCATGACAGCATAGTATTCGGTCATGGCCCATATATGAAATAGCAGGAGAATCGGTTCGACCGGACGAATAAGCCCTTCGACGACCCAGCTCTCGATCAGTGAAGAGGAGCGCCGGACATCCTCGCGTGATCGCAGCCAGTGGTCCTGCAGCATTCCGGCGTCGCGCATGACCTCGTTTGCGAACAGTTTCACCTTGTCGGGATGATCGAGCGAAAAGCGGACCTTTCGCAGAATATAGTCTCTCAGGACGGTTTCGGGATCGCGATTGGCGGCGCTCCCGTCAAAGAGGTCGGCCCAGATCCCGATGATCCGCTCTATGACATCCTGATACAGTTCTTCCTTGCCGCTGATATGATAGTGCAGCTTGGTCTTGGTCAATCCCGCGCGGTCGGCGATGGCCTGTGTTGTCGTACCGCGCAGACCGTGCTCGGCGAACTCCGCGATGGCGGCCTCATTGATCTTTTCGTAAAGCGCCTCGCGCTTCCGGGCAAAGTCGGTGCGCGAATTCATCGCTTGACCGGGCACCAGGCTGTTGCCTCGACCTCGACCAGAATGTCGTCGGAAGGCATCATGGCCGAGACCTCAACCACGGTGGAGACCGGTGGTTTGTCCGGAAAGAACAGTTTCCTTACTTGGTTGAAGCGTGGAAAGTCCGAGAGATTCCGAAAATACTGCACAAGTTTGAAAACGTCTTCCATTCCGCCGCCGGCCTCTTCCATCGTCATTCTGATCCGGTCAAAGACAAACCATGTCTGGGACAGAATCGGGCCGTCCTTTGCATCGACCGAGAATTCCCCGGTCTGCCCAATGGTCGGTCCAACGCCTTCGGGCAAATCGCTGAATCCGCTGACTATCGTGCCTGTAGTCGGATCGGCCGCGACCACACCGGACAGGAATATGAAATCTCCGCGCCGTTTCCAGGCTGAATAGCGTGCAAGTGGGGTTGCTGTCATGGTTACACCGGAATTCGCTGCAAGGTTCTTTCGACGCGGGCCAGAAAGCCGGTACGGCTTCTTTCGCTCGAGTTGTTCATATCATGAAGCTGGCGCCATATCACCCGGCAACCGGGCGAAAACAGCGGACGCAGCCCCTTGGTCCACAGGCTGCGGCCGGGATCCCGAATAACACGAAGCCACCACCAGGGCGAACCGGATGTGGTGATCCCGACAAAGAGCCGGATGTGCCCGAGCTTTCCCTTTGGAGGCTTCAGCCGGGATTCCGCCACTTCAAACGCGACACCGGGAAGCCAAACCCTTTCGAGCCAGCCTTTCAGCATCGCAGGCGGACCATAGAACCAGGTCGGGTAGATCACCACGAGTCCCTCAGCCCATTTCAGATCGTCAATATGTCCGGGATGGCGGTCGATCACCGCATGGGTCCGCAGCAGGTAATCGTGCCATTCCCGCGTGCTCAGAACCGGATCGAATCCCTCCCGGTACAGATCGCGAACCCGAACGTCGTGGCCTGCCGCACGCAGGGTGCGGCAGGCCGTCTCAAACAGGGCGGCGCCAAAACTCTCACTGCTCGGGTGGCAGAAGACCACAAGTAGTCGCACGGCCCCCTGTTCCTATGGCTTGAGGTCCATGCCGACCATTTTGTTCACAAAACGGTCGGTGGCGACCTTTGCGACGTCGACCGAGCCGACTTCGATGATTCCGGCCTCCACGGCAAGATCATGGAACGCCTCGACCCGCTGCATGTCAATCGCTCCGATTCCTGCTTCCAGCTGGTAACCGCTGTCGATGATTCCCAGTACCTTCATCTGCTCGACCTCTCCGGCAAGCTTTTCAGGCGTTTGGTCAGGATTGGATTCCATGATCGCGGCGTTGCCAGCGGAATTGTCGCCGTACAGGTAGTTGTACCAGCCAACGGTCGACGCATCGATGAAGCGCTGCACAAGGTCAGGGCTGTTCTCGACAAGGTCGGTTCGGGTTTCGATGGTGGTCGAATAGGTGTTCCAGCCATAATCCGCGAGAACATAGGTTTCCACTTCAGCCCCTGCAGCCGCAGCGTGAAGAGGCTCGGAGGTCGCGTAGCCCTGCTGCACCATCTTCTTGTCATTCAGGAATTCAGCAAGGTTGTAGCCATAGGGGCGCAGGCTCTCGTCCCTGAAGCCGTGCTCAGCCGTCATCCACTGCCAAAAGCTGAACTGGCCGTCCTTTGAGATCAGTATCTTCGGCGCGTTCGCCAAGTCTTCCCAGCCACCGTACTGGTCTTTGTGAGCGATCAGCACCTGGGGATCCTTCTCGAAATAGGAGGCCACGACAATCGTTGGAATGCCGTTGCGGACGCTGTCGATCGACAGGAGCAGATTGCCTGTCATCAGGAAGTCGATCTTGCCTGCGGCCAGCAGCGGACGGTTGTTCAGCTGCGGGCCGCCCATCTGGATTTCCACGTCAAGCCCGTAACTTTCGTAGGTGCCGTCAGCCAGTGCCTGGTAGAAACCGCCATGGCCGCCCTGGGCAAGCCAGTTGGTCGCGAAGACGACCTTGTCAGCGGCCGAGGCAACTCCTGCGATCAGAATTGCCGACAGTGCGGCGAGGAATCTTTTCATCATGGTTCTCTTCTCCTTCTGTGTTACGGTTTGGATTACGCCCGTGCCATTCCGGGCAGCCAGCCCCGGGTTTTTCCCGGGTTCATCAGGCCATGTGGATCGGCTTCTTTCTTGAATTCGATCTGGGCTGCGTCGATCTCTTTCATGCCTCCGTCCTCAATCGTGATGGCGTGCGGATCGAAAATCGTGCAGCCATCGGTTTCTTCCATTTCCTTAATGATCTCGTAGGTTCTTTCCCGGCCCCGCCAGCTCACGAGCGGAAGGGCAAATACCTGAACCTCGCCGTCCATGCGCGCCATTTCGTGATGGAAATACAGCTCTTCGCCATAGCGTTCCTGCTGGCGCGCGACGAGGCTAGGGTCGAACGGACGCGGGTAGGCAACCTGCAGGTAGGACCATGCGCCCGGCTCCAGCTTCAGCGCCTGCAGCGTTGTATGGTTCCAGCCGCATTCCCAGGCCGGAGGCAGGTTCGCGGCTTCCACTTCCCGATGGGATCCTGCGAGGCTGACCGTTCCTCCCAAGTCCGCAACGCGGGCCCGGAAGCCAGCCATCGCGTCTGGCGCAACCATTGAGAAGACGGCGTCCCTGTCAACCGGGAAATACTCGGTGAGACGGCGGTAGAAACGGGCGAACCGGCGGTCGACCACCGTAATCAGATAGGCGTCGGTGCCTGACGCCTGGGCCTGAATGGCGAACTCAAGAGCCGTAGGATAGCCATCGAAGAGCGCGATCGAATGAATCCAGTCGGTTGCGGGAGCAAGAGCGTAGTCCATCGCGGTGATGATGCCGTTCGTACCGTAGGCGTGCTGGGCCTTGAGGATATCTCGTCCGTGGAGTTCGATGACCCTAGGTTCTTCTTCAACTGTCACGACGCGCAGATAGGTGATGTTCTGCCCGTCACGCAGCATTCCGTGGCGCAGCGAGCCGATGCCGCCAGAGCCGCCGGCAACGAACCCTCCCATCGTGGCGATCCTTTTCGTGGATGGAAACATGGACAGCATCTGCCCGGTTTCGGCCACGGCGTTCTCGACCTGCCCGATACGCGCTCCGGCTTCGCAGACAACCCGACCTTCGGCAATCTCGCGTATGGCTGACAGACCGGTGATCTCGAGGATCACGCCGCCCTCGACCGGAACGCACTGCCCGTAATTCCCGGTTCCACCGCCCCGGATGGTCAATGCGATGCGGTGACGGGCCGCTGCTCCGGCGACGGTCTTCACTTCCTCCTCGTTCCGGGGACGCACCAGCAGCTGGCCGGAGCAGTGGTCAAGCCACTCTTTCAGAATTGGTGAATACCAGTAGTAGTCGCGCGATTTCGCCTGCACCAGCTTTTCCTCGTCAATGCAGCGGACGTTCCCGATATCAGCGCGGAAGGCTGCAAGCTGTTCAGCCGTCGCAGTCATGCCGCCCGCCTTTCTTCTTGCCCGACCCGACCCATCCGGACTATCTGGCGGCGGGCACGGGGGCTTCGCAGCGCTTCGTTCCAGTCGCGGCCTTCAATCAGCATGAAATTCGCGGGAGTTCCGACAGCGAGTTCCGGCGGTTCCAGGCCCATTGACCTGGCAGGACCGGCAGTAATCGAGTCCAGCCAGCCCTCCGGGTCGAGCTGCGCCGACAGCGATGCCATCCGGAGAACCTCTACGGAGTCATAGCTGCCGAAAGGATAGAACGGGTCTGCCACATTATCAGATCCGAACAGTACGGACACGCCGGCGGCACGCAGCTCGTGCACCGGTGCGAGGCCGCGCATCCTCGGTGTCCGGTCACCGGAACTGTCCTGAAGCCAGAGATTGGCGGTCGGAAGCACGGTCAGTGCGACACCGGCTTCGGCAGCGGCGTCGATCGTACGGGCGACTTCCGTCTCCGGGCGGGTCGACAGCGAGCAGGCATGGCCGCAGAGAACCCGCCCCCGGAATCCGTGCCGTGCTGTAAGGGTCACGATACGGTCGAATCCGTTCGCATCCGCTTCCAACCCCTCATCGACGTGAAAGTCCAGTCGGAGAGAGTGCCTGTCAGCCAACGCGAATACCCGAGCCAGCCGCTCGTCGATTCGGGAATTGCGGTACACGAAACAGCCCAGAACCTCGCCGTCCTTGGCCACCCTATCGGCGATGCACGGCCCGTAGTCCGGATCGCCAAGCAGATCAAGCGATGTCAGCGAAGCCCTCTGCACATGGAGGCGGCCGCGCCACCCCTGCGCCATCTCACCCAAGATGTGCCAGGCGAGCGGCGCCTGAGGTTCATTCCAGTCCACATGGCTGCGCAGCGCGGTCATTCCGTTCTCCGAGGCCTCATCCAGCGCACGGCCGATGCGGGAGCGCAGATCGTCCTCGCTCCAGTTCGCAATATCTTCCTGCATCGCTTCGATCGCGCCGAAGAGACCCGGTTTCGTCGACCTGCAGCGCCTGGCTGTAAATGTCTTGTCGAGATGCACGTGCGGATCCACGGGCAGTGGCATGGCCACCTCGCGAGCGGACTCCGACAGCGGTTCGATCGCGGCGATTCGCTCGCCGCGCAGGGTGAGAGCGACGGTACTCCCGTTCAGCAGAACATGGCTGAACTCAGTGTTCACGGCGAATCTCGCTTTCGTGCCAATGTCCAAGAACTCTGTGCGAGGCCCAGGTCGTCAGGAGGAAGATGACGATCCCCAGCACCGAGACCAGAAACAGCGCTGCGAACATGCGCGGGATTTCACTGCGGAAGGAACTCTCGATGATCCTGCTGGCGAGGCCGGTATGCTGCCCTGCTGTCCCGGCCACGAATTCCGCCACCACAGCGCCGATGAGCGCCAGCCCGCCAGCGACCCTGAGAGCCGCCATGAAATAAGGAAGGGCGGACGGAACCAGCAGGTAGCGCAGTTTCTGCCACGGAGTGGCGCGATACATGGCGAAGAGGTCGCGCAGGTTGTGGTCGGCCGACCGCAGGCCGATCACGGTGTTCGTCAGGATTGGAAAGAAAGCCACGATCCACGCACAGATCAGCAATGCAGCGAAGGTACTGTCGACATAGATCAGAATCAGCGGTGCGATCGCGACCACCGGCGTGACCTGCAGGATCACCGCAAAGGGAAACAGGCTCAGTTCCACCGGTCGGGACAGAGCGAACAGCGCACCGAGAAACACGCCGCCGACAATCGCCAGGGCGAGGGAAAAGACGGTCAGCTTCACCGTGAACCAGGACGACGCCATCAGTGACGCGAAATCCCTGACCAAAGTCTCTGCGATCAGGCTCGGGGCCGGGATCAGGTATTTGGGAATCTCGTGATACCAGACCAGAAACTCCCAGAGGCAGACTGCGATGATCAATAGCGTGACCGGCATGACCCAGGTCAGGATCCGCTCGCGCTTGGCGCGGCGCAGATGCGCCGTGTTGACCGGGGCACCGGTACCCTGTTCGCGATCGGGTGCTTGATCAGCGGTCAATGTTGTCGACATGAAGCGTACCTTTCAGGGTTTCCGATATCCGCCGGGCCTCAGCGGAAAATTCCTGTGACATGCGGTAGTCCTCGCCTCGAGGCCACGGAGCCTGCAGCGGCATGTCCGCGGTCAGCCGTCCCGGACGCGCCGCCATAACGATGACCCGGGAGGAAAGAAAAACGCTCTCGAACACCGAATGAGTGACGAAGACCACGGTCAGTCCATGATCAACCGACAGTTTCATCACGTCGTTGTTGAGCTTGGACCGGGTCATCTCGTCCAGGGCGGCAAAGGGTTCGTCCATCAGCAGGATGCGCGGCCGGGTCACCAGCGCCCGCGCGATCGATACCCGCATTTTCATTCCCCCGGACAGTTCGCGCGGGTAGTAGTCCGCGAACTGGGACAGGCCGACCTCTTTCAGCGCATTCCGCACCCTGGGCTCGCCGTCGCCGCGCCCGACACCGGCCAGCCGCAGCGGCAGGAAAACATTGTCGAAGACCGATGCCCACGGCATCAGCGTGGGTTCCTGGAAAACGAAACCGAGATCCTGCTCGGCGCCGCTTTTCGGCGGCGAGATCGTGATTGTTCCGGCTGACAACGGCAGGAGACCCGCGATCATTTTCAGCGCCGTGGACTTTCCGCAGCCGGACGGACCCAGAAGTGTAATGAACTCGCCCTCTTCGATTGCCAGGCTGAATTCCTCGACTGCAGGAACGTCGCCGAACTTCTTGGAAACACGGTCCATCACTATGATCGGGCCGCCACTCATCCGGAGACCTCCTGGCCGGCGACGGTGTCGAGAAACGACAGGGGCAGACGGTCGACTTCCTCAAGGAGAGCGACGAGCTGCCGTGCCGCGTGATCGATAACCGCCCGGCCCTTTTCGGCGGTGGCCGCCGACGCGTTGCCGCAGGCGCCGGAGGCATTCATGTCCTGTGCCATCCAGCCTAGCTTCCCGGCAGGTGACAGGCCGAGATGCCGGTTTCCGCTGCCGATATCAGCGACGGAGACACGGAAGTTCCGCGCATGCTCCATCTGAACAAGGTCACCATGCAGGGCCAGCATCATGCTGGTTTCCATGTCGCCCGCATGAATGCCGTATCGCTGCTCTTCGGCCGAAAACAGCCCCTCGGGCACTCCCTGCGCGAACCAGCTTGCGGCCACGGTCACCATCCGGTGCCGGACGCGCAGATCACGCGCAACGATATCCATGGGCGCGATCTGGCCACCGTGGGAATTCAGGAACACAAGTTTTCCTACTCCGGCAGCGGCGACGCTATCGCCGAGATCCATCAGCATGGCGATGAAGGTCCGGGCCGAAAAGGTCAGCGTGCCGGGCCATGCGCTGTGCTCGTTCGACTTGCCCACGGGCATGGTGGGGAGAAACAGCGCCGGAATTCGTTTTGGGATCAGGGATACTGCAGCGTCGATGATCCCATCGAGAATCGTGTGGTCGACGGACAATGGCAGATGTGGCCCGTGCTGTTCGGTCGCGCCGACCGGCAGGACGGCAATGAGGTTTTCGCGGTCCAGCGAAGCGAAGTCACGGGCAGTATAGTCGGCCCAGAACCGGTGCATCATCCTGTCCCCCCAACAAGGCGCAGAGGCCGCCCGGGAGAAAGCCTGTCAATCACCTTCAGGATCGAGCCGCGGTCAATGCCGAAATGGCGGTAAAGCTCCGGGACGCTCCCGGCCTGGCCGAAATGCTCGACGCCAAGACCCGCTACCCGGTGCCCATGGACAGAACCCAGCCAGGAGAGCGTGGCGGGATGACCGTCGATTACTGTCACAAGAAGGCAGTCACGCGGCAGCTGTTCCAGCAGCGATTCAATCAGGCAATGCCCATCCAACCCGTTCACACGCGCCGTCTGCGCTGCCTGCCATCCCGCATTCAGACGATCAGCCGAGGTCACTGCAAGAATGCCGATGCTGCGCCGCCCTTCGGCCAGAGAACCGGCGACGGCAAGCGCTTCCGAAGCGACCGCGCCCTGATAGGCGAGCACAATTTCGCAGTTCGGTCCAGGCTCGCGCATCCAGTAGGCTCCGTCGATCACCCCTTGGCGAATCGAGTCAAGGTCGCGCCGGGGCTGTTCCAGCGGTCTTGTCGACAGGCGCAGATAGACCGACCCGCCGCCAGCCTCTCGCTTCCAGGCGGCGGAGTCGGCCTTTTCCTCATCGCGCTGCATATATTCGAAAGCCCATTCCAGTATGCAGGCCAGTTCGTCGGCGAATGCCGGCTCGAAGCTTGCAAGTCCGTCCTGCGACATGCCGATCAGCGGTGTCGCGATGGACTGGTGCGCGCCGCCTTCGGGGGCCAGCGATACACCAGAAGGAGTGCCTACCAAAAGAAACCGTGCATTCTGGTAGCAGGCGTAGTTCAGCGCATCGAGGCCACGGATCACGAAAGGATCATAGACTGTCCCCACTGGAAGCAGACGTGCGCCAAAGAGACTGTGGCTGAGGCCCGCCGCGCCAAGCAGGAGCATCAGATTCATTTCTGCAATTCCCAGTTCGAAATGCTGTCCTTCGGGATGGAACTGCCATTTCTGGGACGAAACCACTTTTTCCTCGCGAAAGGTGTCGGCCAGTTTCGTTTTTGCGAAAAGTCCGCGCCGGTTTACCCAAGAGCCGAGATTGGTCGAGACCGTGACGTCAGGCGAAGCGGTCATGATCCGATCCGCAGCAGGATGATCGGATTTCGCCATTGCATCCAGCACCTTTCCGAATGCCGCCTGAGTCGAAATCTCCCGGTCCTGAGGCGCCGCGATGGCTGGTACATTGATCAAAGGCGCGCTCAGTCGGCGGGTTCTCCGAGCAAAGAACGGAATGCGCCGGATCAACGCATCGAACTGCGCCTCGTCGAGCCCGGTTCCTTCAACCCTGTCCCATTCGTGACCCTCGCGCACGCTCATGCGCTCTCGGAACCCGGCCATTTGCGGAACGGTCATCAGGCCTGCGTGATTGTCCCTGTGTCCCGCGAGGGGCGTGCTCCAGCCTTTGACGGTATAGGCGATGAACACAGTTGGCCGGTCGTGTTCTGCCGCAGCATCGAAACCTTCGCGGAGCGTCTCAATGCAGTGTCCGCCGAGATTCTCCATGAGCGCAGCCAGCTCCCGGTCGCTGCGCCGGGCGACAAGTGAAGACAGATCACTCCGGGTGCCAATGTCGTCGGTCAGCCGCTGACGCCATGCGTCGCCGCCCTGATAGGTCAACGCCGAATAAAGCTGGTTCGGGCAAGCGTCGATCCAGTCCCTGAGCTCGTTGCCGCCGGGCTCATCAAAGGCGGCGCGCTGCATGGCACCGTGCTTCAGCTGCACAACGTCCCAGCCGAAAGTCCTGAATATCCCGTCAAGACGTTGGTGAAGGCCCTCGCATACCACGCCATCAAGGCTTTGCCGGTTGTAGTCGATGACCCACCAGCAGTTTCTCAGATCGTGCTTCCAGCCTTCCTGCAGGCACTCATGAACATTGCCTTCATCCAGTTCGGCGTCGCCGACGAGGGCAACCATTCGGCCCAACGGCATTTGGCCCCAGCCGCGGGCGCTGACATAGTCCTGAACGAGACTGGCGAATGCAGTGACTGCCACGCCGAGACCCACTGAGCCGGTCGAGAAATCCACGTCGGCGCTGTCCTTGGTGCGGCTGGGATAGCTCTGCGCCCCGCCGTAACCGCGAAAATTCCTTAGATTCTCCAGCGTCTGGTTTCCGGCCAGGTACTGCAATGCGTGAAACACGGGCCCTGCATGCGGCTTTACCGCGACCCGATCCTGAGGACGGAGCGCGTAGCCGTATAGCGCGGTCATTATACTTACCAAGGAAGCGCAGCTGGCTTGATGCCCTCCTACCTTTAGTCCGTCGGCTTTTTGGCGAAGGTGGTTGGCGTCGTGGATCATCCAGGACGACAGCCAAAGAAGTCTGTCCTGAAGCAGCTTTAGCTCGGCCAGGGACAGCCGGTGTGAACTGACGTTGTCCTGCTGCATAACTCCAGCGCCAAGGTTTGCCGATCAACTGATCAAACCAATAAAACAAAGCAATTGGTTTGTCAAATTCGTTTTGTCAAATCAGCATGGTGGATTCCCCGCCTCGTTCGGAAATCTGCACTCGGTGGAGCGCTCTTCCACTGCGTGTTGATTCAAATGGAGAATTCAGCCCTGAAGACCGCGACGATCAAATCCAGATGGGTATCATGACGATCATTTGCCAATGTGGATGTTCACGACTGAGGATGCGAGCACTGCGTGGCTGGGACGCGAAATTCGATCGACGAGCCACCATTTCCTGCGTTGTGAATCGTAGAGGGTTGGCGGATTCAGATGCAGTTCGAGACCGCCGTTGCAACTGCTGCACATCCCATCGGCACTTCAGCGTTGGCATCGGGAACAGCCTGATTGGGACATCTTTGTCTGAAACCTGTCCCGGTGGGGTCTGCGAACTGCAGGAAAACAGCGTGACTCAGGACAGGATGTTTGATCTGAACTGCCAAACCATTAGCCGAAAGCTGGAACATCCGAATGCGGGAGCTTGCACAGGTGCCCTATTCGTGGATCAATTTCCGCACTCGATAGACCTGTCTCTCACCGCGGACTTTTCTCGCCTTTGGCTTGCTTCCGCATTTTCCGCGATGCTATATGTAAGGGGCAGTGAGGCGGACAAGGATTCCATTATGAGCGTGACGCGCGAGGAACTGCAGCAGGCTGGCGCCAGTCCGGAACTGGCGAGGATACTGGCTGACAGGTGGCCCCGGCGCGACCACACTGACCTGACTCGGAATCCTATGGCTGTGGCCTTGCTCGTTGCCTTCTTAGGCGCATTGGGCTGGCTTGTCCTCGGCGTGACAGGCACTCAGTCTGACGTAGCAGTTCTAAAAGTAGGACAGGCCAAGCTTGAGCAAGACATAGCTGACTTGCGCCAAGAAATGCTGGCAGGACAGGCCAAGCTCGAAGCCGGTCAGGCCGAGCTCGAAAGCAAACTGGACCGGATTCTTGAAAAATAGGCCACCACGCCACACACACGAAGAGCAGGCCTCGCACATAGAGGTGACCGGAATTTAAGGGGCGTGGCTTATCCGCCTTCTGACCTGTATAGGACGATGCCGGATTCGGCCGATGTGAATCGCCGGTCATGTGCCACTACGAACTGCTTCGCTCAATGGGCGACCAAAACAGGACCAAACTAGGCATCCCGGCGTTCGCGTTTGGCGAGCGGAAATGATGCACTGGTTCAGCCAAACGCTGTTCGCTCGGAATTTGATCGAGTCATAAGCAGGATTGGCATCTGCCTCTGGAATGCTTAGCCTTCTACGCCAGAGGCGCCTTGTTCACAGTAGGAAGGGAAGCGCTGCCCTCTTCCTTGGTGAAGGACGAAGTGAAAGACGGGAATTCCACTTTGAGCGTGACGCGCGAAGAACTGCAGCAGGCTGGCGCCAGTCCGGAACTGGCGAGGATACTGGCTGACAGGTGGCCCCGGCGCGACAACACTGACCTGACTCGGAATCCTATGGCTGTGGCCTTGCTCGTTGCCTTCTTAGGCGCATTGGGCTGGCTTGTCCTCGGCGTGACAGGCACTCAGGCTGATGTAGCGGTTCTCCAGTCTGATGTAGCGGTTCTAAAGGTAGGACAGGCCAAACTTGAGCAAGACATCGCTGACTTGCGCCAAGAAATGCTTGCAGGACAGGCCAGACTCGAAAGCAAGCTGGACCGGATTCTTGAAAAATAGGCCACCGCGCCACACACAC
>JAJEAY010000227.1 GCA_022824145.1 Rhodobacter sp.
GTTGAAAACAAGGCAAAAACCGTTTCGGACATTTGGTGGAATATAGCCGATCTGGCGCAGAAACTCTGCGAAAAGAAAAGCGCGAAAACTTCGCAGGCTGTTGATATTAAACAATAAAAAGTCCTACCGGGAATTGCTGCAAGACAGGGCATCCAACGATGGCTTAACGCTGCCGAGGTTGCCCGAACCGGCCACGCTTCACAGTTTGCGACGGAACGGCGATGCGGAAAACCAGGCTGACGTATCACGAATGGGCAGTTTGCCTTTTCTTTTTCTCCAGCGCCAAGGACATATCATCCATGAAGTTGCACCACGAACCTGAAATAACGCAGAAATCCGCATTTCTTTGGTTTCTAGATGCTGTCGAGACCGGTGAATCCCCGTTCAATGTGACTGCTGAGGTTGATAGCGCGAACATTCGTGGCAAACGCAGTAACATGACCAAAAGCGGGCGGAATGAGTCAAGCGGATTGTGCCGCGGCATTGTCGATAAGGTGGAAGGCATCATGGACTGGGAGTTCAGTCACGGCACGACTGGCCGGATTGGAGAGGCTGGACGCGGCACTGCTGGCAAGCAGATTGCTATCGATGGGCTAATTTCTTGCGACCGCCTGTGGTATGGAGCGCGGCCATGAATGCCCGTACTGCTATCGCTCCGGAAGTGAACTCTACCGGAACGGGCCGCCGTATCGCCAAGCGTCGTTCCAGAAGAATGATCGCATTTGGCTGGTACGGCGGAAAATTTTCGCATCTGGATTTTCTGTTACCGCTAATCCCCAGCGATGCAGTTCACTTCTGTGACGTCTTTGGCGGCTCCGCTTCCGTCCTGCTAAATCTCGAGCCCTACAAGGTCGAGACCTACAATGATCTTGATTCGGATCTCGTGAATTTTTTGAAGCCCTCCGCAATCAGGGGCCGAAACTCATCAAGGCTATAGGCCTGACCCCGTTTTCCCGCGAAGAATTGGCCTGTGCCTGCACTCCGAAAGAGGGACTGTCAAAGCTTGAACGCGCACGTCGATTCTATGTTCGAGCACGACAGACCAGGACCGGATTGGCGCAAACCAGCAGTGAAGGCCGATGGGCACATTGCGTCCTCACATCGCGGGCGGGTATGTCTGGCGCTGTCTCCCGTTGGCTCGGCTCTGTCGAAGGGCTGTCCGAAATTGCGCAACGGATTAAAAGGGTGCAGATCGAGACTGCGCCTGCTGTCGAGGTAATCCAGAGATACGACACGGCGGACACAGTTTTCTATGTTGACCCGCCCTATGTGCATTCAGCACGGGGAGACTCTGCGGCCTATAGCTATGAAATGACAGATGAAGACCATGAGGATCTCGCAAGAGTACTGAAAAGCGTTCGAGCGCGTGTTGTGCTGTCCGGTTATAGAACGAACCTCTACGACCGCCTCTACGAGAATTGGAGACGCGTAGATGCAGAAGAACGAAATTGCCACTCCGTGCGCAGACCGCGCCAAGAGCCGGTCTGGCTGAACTTCTAGCCTATGAACAGCGCTGAAGCTCGCAAATGGCTGGATGGAGCCTGGACTCGGATTCTGAAGCCGGGGGCTTGAAAACATAGGAAGAAGGGTAAAATAGAAGTCCTAGAGACTGCATCAGGTGGTTTTTCGACCTTGTTCTCGCCCACCACAAATACGTTTCCGGCGAGGCTCGCATCCAGTTTGGAAAAGTTCCGAAAGTTCTCAATGGTTGTCCGCGACAGATGCATCGAAGGCTGCCTCACCTGTGATCATTGTTTCTGCATAGGCACGTTCGATCCGCGCCGCTTCATCCTCGGTCAATGCCCGAAACTCTTTCGCTCTGGCACGCCGTGAAAGGGTACCGCTGTTCTGGTGGAGGAATCGGAACAGCAGATCGATGGTGCGTTGGGGCATTTCGACAACGGATTCGATCTGACGGCGGAACGCGTCATAGTTCCGAAGGAATGCCGTCTCTGAAGGCAAGTCCTCTTCGATCGTCTTCCGAACGCACGAATAGAGGAATTCCGCGTGCGGGGTCGCATCGAAGAAGCGATAGAAATCTCCCGTGTCATTCAGGACCCGCACGTTGAATCTCTCCGTAGGCTCCCACTCGATCAGTGGCAGCAGCCGTGCGGAATAGCTTTCAAGGACCGTTCTGTATTCATCGATGCGCTCGAGGATCGCTGCAGAAACCGGGAAGACCACGCCGGGCGGGTTGAAGCCGCGGTCCGCAAGGACATGATGGATCAGGTAGCGATGCAATCGGCCGTTCCCGTCCTCGAACGGATGAATGTAGACAAAGCCGAACGCGAGGACCGCTGCTGCCACTACCGGGTCGGAGTGTCGCGCCGCGCCTTGGCCAAACGCGATCATGCCGTCGGTCAGGGATGGCAGATCTTCATGCCTTGCGCTGATATGATCGGGCAAGGGCATTCGCGTCTCGCGATCATGCCGGCCGACAAAACCGCCCTCATCGCGGAATCCTGGCTTGATGAATCGCGCATCGCCTAAGACAATCCGCTGCAGGCGCAGCAATTCCTCCCGATCAAGCGGTTGGCGTCCCGCTTCTCCGATAGCACGGCCCCATCGTTGAAGGCGATTCTGAGGCGGCCGTTCGCCCTCAATGGCATAGCTTGAACGAGAGTCCTTCAGCAGCAGGAACGCAGCCGTTCGCGCGAGCACGTCACGCGGCATGTCGGCCACAACCGCACGGGCGCGGCCCGGCAGATCCATTGCCATGAACTCCTCGAGTTTCGGCGTGCGAAAGACAAGCGGGCAAAAGTCTCGATTTCCCGGTAGGTTGTCTTTCACGCGATACCGTGGCGCGTTCTCTCCCTCTGCCGCGAACTGCCGCTCCGGATCAACAACCGCAACATAGCGACCACCTTCCGCATCTGGCAGGTCCAGCCGCTCGTCTGTAAGCCATTCATACAGAAACCAGATGCGTCTTGCGTAGCTGCCAGTCGGCTTGTTGCGCACGACCTCGGCAATAGCGTCAGGACCGGTGGCCGCGAAAAGCCTCTTGAGGACGGCCAGATCAAGCCCTTCGTATTTGAGTGCGAAGGTGAGGTGGCCATCGACATCTGCACTGGGGGCGTGACGCGGTGTCATGATGTGCCAGGCATCGTCTTCAACAATTCGGTGGCGACTTCCCGTCGCGGACAGTTTTCGGGGCAGCGGGACCGCCAGTTCATAGGCATCGATCAGTGCGCCATAGCCGGCGAGGGCTGCGGTCTCTGGAAGGCGACGTTCCTGAAAGACGTTTCTGGGGCCTGAAAACTGTACCTTATGGCCGGGTGACACGAATTTCGCTCCTTCACTGCGAGTTCTGTTCGGAGGCTTGGCTTTCCATGAATTTTGTTCCTAACACATGAAAAACGTATCCGAATAGACGGTTTCTGTGAAAAGTGCATATTGCGGCCCAGAGCTGAACAAAACGCTTTACGTAACCGCCCGCCGGCGACCGATGGATTGGCTGTTCGAGGTCGCGCCGATGTTCCGAAGCCTGTGCCACGTAGAAGTTGCATTCACCGAGCGGGCAGTCATCCCGAGGCATAACCGCACCACGTTTCGAGGAGTTTTCATCTGTGTGGAGCCATCCGTGACGTTGCGCCCCGGATCCGTCTCGCTCGGGACGCCGCCTTCCCGACTGGAACTGCCGGTGATTGAGAACTGAATTGCCACGCGGTGCGCCTTGTCGTCATGGCAACGCCTGATCACTCGTGTCGGTGCGTGAATCCTCGCAATTTTCCCCTGCACTGCGTCATTGTGTGCTGTCGAGAATTGCTATGTCGTAACGCGCGATCTTTGCGTCCGAAGTTAGAAGGGGCATAGCTTCAGCCTTGCTTTGAGCGATCAGCATTCGGTGGAACGGGTCACGGTGATGAAAGGGCAGGGCCTGCAGATAGATCATATGCCGATCCGAGATACCAAGTCGCTCAAGACCCTGTTCGGCGACGACTCTGCTTACTTCGGAGACATCCGCGGAGAGCTTGCCAAGGCTCGCCTTGATTGCGACTTCCCACAATACGACCGGGCTGACGACCGGCTCGTCCGAAGTGAACATGCGCCGTGCCTTTGGTCCGAGCCTCTCTGAATCCATTAGCCACCACAGCAGGGCCTGCGTATCAACGAGAATCCGCATGTGACCTCGAATCCTCGAAGTCGGAAATGATGTCCGGATCTTCGTTGTCGAACGTCTCCGGAATCACGATCCGTCCCTTCAGTGCGCCTGGCCGACGCTGCCCGAACGCTCCATCGACCGAAATCAAATTGAAGCGGCCTTTTTTGGCTCCCTGCCGGGTTATCTCCACGACATGTCCTGCGGCGGCAAGGTCCAACAGCTCGGAAAGGCAAGCTTTCGCGTCGCGAAGCGTGAATTGATGAGGCATTCGCAGTCCTCCGGCAATGATCTACATTTATCTATTGTAGTTACAATATACAATGCCCGAAGCCCAGCAATTCCCGCTAAGCCTGATCCTGGCCAGCAGACAGTCAATTCAGCACGAAACAGTTGAAAACAAGGCAAAAACCGTTTGGAACATTTGGTGGCAAAAGACGCAGGCCGGTCCACCGCTGCCAGCAGAGCGGTTCCTATCGAACAATGTGCCGGAAGCAGGCGAAACGCGGAGATCACACGATCTCACATATGTTGAGCAGGTACTCCTTCACTTCCTTCAGCACTATTTCACTTCGTGTGGACTCAGTTTCTTCCAGTCAAACTTTCCGAGAACAGAGGGACGTGGACGGATGTCGCGCTATAGTCCTTCCATTTCCCAAAGACACTTCAGTCTGACGGAATCCGCGTCGGATCTTCGGGTTCACTCGGATTGGACCAGCCTCTCCTGCAACAGCATCGGGATTTCACTCGGCAGGTCGGCAACAGCGATGCCGCCGCTCTCAAAGGCTTTCCGCTTGGCTGAGTAAGTTCCCTTGCCACCGGAGACGATGGCGCCAGCGTGTCCCATTTTCTTGCCTTCAGGAGAGCTTCGGCCAGCAATGAATGCAGCCACGGGCTTGCTCATTCCTGCCGCAGATTCAGCAGCCTCCTCTTCCGCTGCTCCTCCGATCTCTCCGCATAGCGCGACGCATGCGGTTCCAGCATCGGCTTCGAAGGCTGCAAGTGCCTCTCCGATGCTCGTTCCCACAATCGGATCGCCACCTATCCCGATGAACGCGGACTGGCCCATCCCCGCGCGGGTGAGATTCAGGCAGACAAGCGTTCCAAGGCTGCCCGAACGCGAAACGACGCCGACATTTCCCGTTCGAAACACGTCTGAATTGAACGCGGGCATTATGCCGGCAAAGGTTTCGCCCGGAGTGACCAGACCAGCCGTGTTCGGTCCGACAAGACGGGATCCGTTAAGCCGGGCGATGGCGAGCATTTCCATTACGTCATGCGCTGGAATATGCTCCGCGAGGCAGATGACAAGCTCAGCTCCGGCCTCGCAGGCGTCGGCAACGGCGGCCTTCGCCGCTTTCGGCGGAACGAACAGAAGCGAAACCTCGAACGGCCGCTCCCGCGCCGCCTCACACGCGGAACTGAAGACCGGCAAGCCAAGATGCTCCTGACCGGCTTTCCTGGGGTTTACGCCGCCTGCAACCTGGGCACCGTAGTCCAGCATTGCTTTGGTCCAGAACGTACCCTGCTTGCCTGTCATTCCGGAGACCAGTATCCGATGATGCTTCCGAAGAATCATCTGTGACCTCCGTTTGTTGCGGCAACGGCCGCCCGCACGGCGTCATCCATGCTGTCATAAGGCTCCAGCCCGAGCCTGCTGCGCACCAGCGCCACCGCTTCCCTGTCGCCGGTTCCGTGGATCGAGAAGAAGACCGGCACCGAAGGTGAAAGCTCCTGCCAGCCCTGAACGACACCTTCCGCCATAACGTCCGTGCGGGCGAAGGCGCCGCAGAAGTTGACGATGAGGCTGCGGACGTTCGGGTTCTTCAGCACTATCCCGAGCGCGGCCGCCGCGCTGGTATATGCCTCCCCTCCAATCTCCAGAAAATTGGCTGGTTTGCCGCCGAAGTGCGAGATTGCGTCCATCGTGGACATCGTCAGGCCGGCACCATTCGCGAGAACCCCGACAGAGCCTCCAAGACCGATGTACTTAAGGCCGATTGAAGCAGCCTCTTCCTCCAGTTCAGAAGCCGGTTCTGAAGCGGACAGGCGGGCCAGTTCGGGGTTCCTTTCGGCTGACGAGGCGTCCAGGACAAGCTTGCAGTCGAGCGCAGCGATCCCGCCCTTGCCGGAAATCGCGAGCGGATTGACTTCAATGATCTCGGCATCGAACTTCCGGTAGGCTTCGTAGAGTCCGCACAGCGCCTGTGCGACAGCGTCATCCGCGCCCAAGAGATCCAGATTCTCCAAGGCCCGCCGGACGTCGCCTTTATCCAGACCTTTGAGGATGTCGACCGGAATGCGGCGGACGGCGGCGGGGTCGCGCTCCATCGCTTCTTCAACGTCCATTCCGCCTAAAGTGGAGAACAGCACAAGCGGCCCTCGGGCCGAAGCATCACCTAGCACCGCCGCATAGCATTCCAGGGAAATGTCTGCCTGCTGCTCTACCAGAAGGGTGTCCACCGGAAATCCGCCGATGTTCATTCCCAGGATATTTTGGGCCACACCGCGCGCCTCATCGGGAGCCGCCGCCCGCGCAATTCCGCCGGCCTTTCCGCGCTTCCCGGTCGGCACCTGTGCCTTTACCATACACGCTCCGAGACGGGCGACAGCATCGGCGGCTTCGTCGGGCGTCCGAACGACTTCTCCTCGCGGAACGCTGATCCCGAAGTCGCGCAGCATCGGCTTGGCGATATACTCGCAGACATTCATTTCCCGTATGTCTCCCAATAGGGGCCGAAGAGCTCTTCGTCGGATGGCCTGTCCTCGGCGAATGTCGTGACAAGATGCGTCACGTTTATGAAATGCCGATAGTTTAGGTTTTCGGAGATCGTGTTCCCGGCCCAGGTGCCGCCACCCATGGAAAGGGTAAAGGGGAGGCAGTTTTCGAAGCTCCCGCCATTTCCGAAGGTGTGCGCCTGGTTCACCAGCACCCGGACCACGTCCGTGTCCGCTGCCAGTTCCCGTGCGTTCCGCATATCGGCTGTGTGGATTCCGACCGAGTGTCCTTTGCCTTTGACCTCAAGAATTTTCCGCACCGTTCGCTTGGATTCTTCGAAATCGGCAGCTCTGTAGACTGTGAGAACGAGGGAGAGTTTTTCGTCGGCGAAGCCATGCGCCTGCCCCACGCCGTGTTCCTCGACCATGAAGAACGAAGCTGCCTTCGCGGCTTCGGGCAGGTCGAACGTGCTGGCGGCAACGTCAGCATCCTTGGCGATCACGTTCCGGTTCAGTCGTCCATCAACCCAGAGCGTCTCGGAGATCCGCTGCCTCTGGTCTCCGGTACATCTCCAGCCTCCGGCTCGTTCGAGCGCGGCCAGCGCTTTCTCATAGACGTCATCAAGAATGACGACAGCGTTTTCCGACGAACAGGAGGTGGCGTTGTCGAAGGTCTTTGATTGCCCGATCTTGCTCGCTGCGTCGTCCAGGTCGGCGGATGAATCGATTATGACAGGAACGTTTCCCGCACCGACTCCGATGGTGACGGTGCCGGACTTCATCGCTCTTCCGACATTGTTCTGCGATCCGGTTACAACGGCCAGATCTACCTGGTCTACCAAGGAACCTGTCGCTTCCTTAGTGACGGGTTTCGGCAGCACCTGAACAAGATCCTGCGGATGGCCGGATCGGGCAAGTTCACGGCGCATGAGATCAACCGTCGTCGATGTGGTTCCGTAAGCGGAGGGTGACGGCGCAACGATCACGGCATTCCCGCCCTTCAGTGCCATCATCGCCTTGTTCACCGGTGTCGCCGCCGGATTGGTCGCAGGACAGATCGCTCCAACGACACCGACCGGCTTTCCGTATCTGACCAGACCCCGGTCGGGACATTCCTCGATCACGCCGACAGTTCTCGCGCGAAGGAGATCCCGCAGGGTTCCGAATGTCTTGCGGGTGTTCTTGGTGATCTTGGACTCAACGTTGCCCAGTCCGGTCTCAGCCACCGCCATTTCCGCGAGCATTCTGGCGTTTTCCGGTTTGAAGACCGACCACGCGACTGCGCGAACGGCCATGTCGACCCGGCGCTGGTCATCGTTTTCATACGCCTCCATCGCCGACCGTGCCCGACGGACCAATTCGGACGCAGGAGCGGCTGCGGAAACGTCGCTTAAGGGAAGGGGGCCTTGGATATTCATTGGCGCGTGCTCCAGGGAGGATTCCGAGTTGGTGGTCTATCCGGATGGAATCGGGGTATGTTCTTTCCCCCGGATTTCCCTAACAACCGACATTATGATCGCTCCGGTTCCGCAAACGAGCAGAACAGCAGTGATCGGCCGGTAGAAGAAGCCGGTATAGTCGTACTGCATGAGCTGCATGGATTTGGAGAATGCTGATTCTCCCAGTTTTCCAAGAATCAGACCGAGCACGATTCCCGCTGGCGAGTAACCGGTGGCCCGTAGGTAGTATCCGATTATGCCGGCTGCGAACATGATCCAGACGTCGATGATTAGATTGCGCAGCGCGTAGGCACCTATGGCTGCGAGGATCAGTATCCCAGGGGCAAGCCAACGGAACGGCACCCGTAGAATGTGTACGACAGTCTTGGTCTGGATCCAGCCCAGAAGCACGATGAGCAGATTGGCCCAGAACATTGCAGCGAACGTGATCCAGACCAAATCGCCCGAAGTGATGAAGATCAACGGACCAGGCTCCATTCCATGGATCTGGAAAATTCCGAGTATCATGGCCGTGAGCGCGCCTCCCGGCAGGCCAAGCGCCAGCAGCGGGATCATTGCGGCGCCGGTCGCTGCGTTATTTGCCGTCTCGGAGGCGACAACGCCCTCGATTTCGCCCTTGCCGAAGTTGGCGCGGTTTTTGGACCATCTCTGAGCTTGGCTGTAGCCGAGAAACGCGGCAAGCGTTGCGCCGATGCCGGGCAGAATTCCGGCAAAAAAGCCGATTACGACCGAACGGAGCATCGTGAAGCGGACCCGCCAGAATTCCGCGGCGCTGGGGAAATCAAGCGAAGCTTTGGGCCGCTCACGGATTCCCTTGGAAATATTGGTCGCCTGCATAAAGACTTCGGAGACCGCGAAGAAGCCCAGAATCATCGGGATGAAGTGGATGCCTGCCGAGAGGTAGTAGGACTTGTACTCGATGCCGAACAGCGACCATTCGTTGAATCTCGGAATTCCGCCAACGGGGTCGGTTCCGACCGTGGCGATCAGCAGGCCCGCAAACACTGAAAGCCAGCCCTTCCAGAGCGACGAGGCGCCGATCGACGCTGACACTGCCAGTCCGAAGAATATGAGGGCGAAAATCTCCTGAGGGCCGAACGACCGAACAGCCCAGGTAGCAATCGCTCCCGTCGCGGCCATCATCAGGCATGCCGAGGCGACTCCGCCAAGCGCAGAGCAGCAGACCGCTGCGCCGATTGCCTTTCCCGCCCTTCCGGAGACGGTCATCGGATATCCGTCGAAGCATGTCGGTGCGTTCTCCGGGGCTCCGGGAATGTTGAACAGTATGGCAGTGATCGCCCCTCCGAACACTCCGGAGCAATAGATCACTGAATAAAGCATGACCGCGTGCGTGGGATCCATCGTGATGGTGAATGGAAGCAGCACAGCCCCGAGCGTGAGCATGTTCACGCCGGGAATTGCCCCGAACAGCATGCCACCGAGAAGGCCGCTGGCGAATACAAGCGCACTGATCGGGTCGCCGAACAGCATTGAGGTGCCGTTGATAAAGGATTCCATTGCGCTGTCCTAGAATGCCGTCTGCACGGTGACGACTATGGCGTTGTTGATGTCGTAGAATGGATCGATCCGGCCGACGGGAAGGGCGACATACAGGAGTCGCGTGAATACCAGCAGAGCCAGACCGTAGATTACTGCCGTCACTGCGATCATGGCCTTCACCGACCGTACTTCAAGCAGCGCAAGCATCGACATGATAAAGAACGGCGTCGTAACGTAGAAGCCGATGCGGGCAACCAGATAAAGGTACAGAAGAGGCAGAAGAAAGAACCCGGCACGTTGGGCTATGGACCATATCGAACCGGGCACCGCCCCATCGGAGGTCGAATCCCTGCCGCCGCCGGCATTTGGCTCCTGGTGACGAAGGGAGAAAATCTGCCACGCCAGCTGGCAGGTCGCGCCGACCAGAATGGCGAAGCAGATCGCGCGCGGCCACCCGTCCGCGCCGTATTCATAGACGGAGATCTCTTGATCGAAGTTGCCGGTCTGGGCGTATGCGACAGCGACAAGCGCTGCCCAGAACAGCCATTCCAGAGCCGGTCTCCAGATCATGCCGAGACCCTTGAACGCATGAGTGCCGTTGACGGTGTCGGGGCTGGAATTAGGCATCGTCTTGTTCGTTTTCGAATTCGGGGACTACAGGCAATCTGAAGGACGGGAAGCGGCTGGATATTCCGCCAGCCCGTCCTTCAAAGCTGGATGGGCGGAGTGACCTATCCGCCGATTCCGAGCATCTCGTACATTTCCTGGTATGTCGCGACGGCCTCGTTGATCAGGGCAATCGAACCTTCCGTATCCCGGAAGCTGTCGATGAGATGCATATACTTCTTCTCGTTGAACTCCTGGTAGTCCGGCGTGTCGAATCCCGCCCTGCAGGCGTCCGAGAGAAACTTCACGATCGGCTCAGGAACACCGGTCTTGACATAGAAGCCGCGGAATCTGGTCAGCGGCTCGAAGTCGGCGCCGACTTCCTTGTGTGTCGGCACGTCCCCGAACGCTGAAGGCCGTTCATTCAGAAACGAAACGATCGGCTTCATCTGGCCTGCATCGAGAAAGCTCCTCACATCGCCTGGCTGCTCGAACAGAACATCCACATGGCCGCCGATCAATGCCGCGTACCGTTCCGCTGGCTTGTCGAAGGCGATCTGGTTGATCTCAATGCCCAGCGCTGACTGAAGCTGCTCCATCACCACCAGTTCCATTGATCCCACCTTGCCCAGATTTGCCATGGTGACATCGCCGGGATTCGCTTTCGCGTGCTCGACGAAGCCGTTCCAGTCGCTGAAGCGGTCGTCGTCAGGACGGATGTAGATCTGGCTGAACGTGATCTGCGTCATGCACAGAGGAGTCCAGTCAGACGCCGGATTCTCGCTGATGTCTCCTGCCGCGAAGGCCGAGATCGCATTGTCGATGTGCTCAAGCACTGTGTACCCGTCGGCTGGAGCAAGCATGAAGTCCGGAATCGCCGCCGTTCCACCGCCGCCGGGTTTGTTCACAACCTGAAAATTGAGGCCTGCGACCTCTCCCATGGCCTTCGCCATCGCCCTGGCAAGTTGGTCAGAACCTCCTCCCGGACCGAAGGGAACGATCATCGTCAGCGGCCTTTCGCCGAAACCATCGGGTTTTTCCAGCATCTCCGCCGCAGCAGGCCCTGCAGCCGCGACCGATAGGGCAAGCGCTGACGAAAGGGCAACGCTGCAAGCTTGTCTTGAAATGTCCATGTCTTTCATCTCCTTCCTGGTGAACGCCGAATTCAGTGATCCTGCGTTCCGCGAATGAACCTTGATCCGCATCCGCAGAATCTGTCTAACACAAGAAATTCTTTACAAAAAACGGAATTTTGTGATAACAAGTTCAAGAGTCTTGATGTTAATGACGGAGAAAGAGCCATCAACGCCAAGCAGTTCAAAACACTCGCCGCAATATGCGACCATGGTTCCTTTGTGGGCGCGGCCGATGCTCTCAACATGACCCAGTCGGCCGTCAGCATGCAGATAACTGCTTTGGAGCGGTCGTTGGGACTTTCGCTGTTCGATCGGTCACGCCGGCCGCTTCGCCTCACAAGCATGGGCAGGTTGGTGGTTGAGCGGACGGCGCCGATAATCGCGCAGTTCGAGCAGGTGATCGATGAGCTCTCCGGTGCTCGGTCGTATCAAGCAAACTACAGGCTCGGAGTCATCCCAACGGTGCTGACCAGCCTGATGCCGCCAGCCTTGGTGCGGTTGCGGACTGACGCGCCGGCCCTCACAGTCAACGTATCCTCGGGATTATCCGGTCGCCTCATGCGCCTTGTCGGCGCCGGTGACATTGACGGAGCAATCATGCACCGCCCGAATCAACTGCCAAAGGAGTTCATCTGGCGCGACATCGCCCGGCAGCAGATATCGGTCGTTGCTCCGCTCGGCTCGGGAGAGGAAACTCCGGAGGAAGTGTTCGCAAGGCACCCGTATATTCGGTTCGGGCGGAGCGCGTGGGTCGCGCCGCTGATCGAAAACCGGTTCAGGATGCTTGGCATTACGCCGGAGACGCGGGCGGAGATCGAATCAATCGAGGCCATTCACATTATGGTCGCCCATGGATTCGGTGCTTCCGTCGTTCCGATCGCAGCGGGGCAGGAGGACTTGGCCAGCAGCATGCGCATCGTCGAGTTCGGCACCCCGCCCATATACCGGACAATCGGCATTCTTTCGCTCGCGAACAATTCGAAGAAGAGCGCGTGCAGAATGATCTATGAGGCATTTTCGCGTGCGTCCACATCGGTTTAGCGTTCCGCCGTCAACGCGTTGATGGATAGGGGGCCGCCGCTTTACTCCGGCACTTCCAGATGACTGGACCGGGAACGCCACTCCGAAACGGTCTCCGCGGCCGGTTTTCCGGCGTGAAGCGGGAGTTTCCGCTGGCACCGGATGAGCATTCTCACCGAGGCGGCTGCCACGTGCGGGAATCAGGCAGACGAAAGCGCCGATTTCGCTGGCAAGGCCCGTGCGCATTGCCGGAGGGAGGACGAACATCCAATTCGTGCTCAGCGTCTCTATTTGCAGTAGTGCGCGAGCCTTGATCTCCTTTCGTCAAGCTCCGCGTCTTCTGGATCCCATGTCTTGTAGCTCTCGTAGAGTTCGGGATAGTATTCCCGGTATTCCGAATCCGGATCCTCGAACCCCCGCAGGAACTCACTGTAACCCCACGCGCCTCCGATGTCTTCGAGCGGGCAGCGCCCGGTTCCGGAGACGAGATACGGGTACCGCCTGTCGTCACGTGCCGGCTGAACTTTTCCGATCCGGATTCTGTGGTCCCAACTGTCTCCGTAGTCATACTTATAGGTGAATTCTTGATTGCCTTGCAGGAAGTTGATGACGTCGGGAAGGGTTCCGTCGCAGTCCGCCAAGAATTCGTCAGGACCCCAGAGGGCTCTTTTGCCATAGCGTCGCGCCTCGAACCCCCATAAATGGTCATCATCCCATCCCATTGCGGCCTGTATGTAAAGGTGGAGGTCATCGAGACGAGTGTCCAAAGGGACATCCATTCGCCGCGCGACCTTCGGCTCCACGTATTTCAGCGTGATGCTGAGGCGAACGATATTGCG
>JAJEAY010000021.1 GCA_022824145.1 Rhodobacter sp.
GAACTGGCCAACGGTCTTGTCGCCGTCGATGATCTCGCTGCCGCCGTAGATCACGACGCTCGCAAAGCCGATCGCCGCAACCACGTCCATTGTCGCAGGCAGGCCCGCCTGCCCGATCCGGGTCTTCATTTCCTGGCCAAGGTAGCGGTCAACGGCTGCACCGAACCGCACGTCCTCGAACGCCTCGCTGTTGTTCAGCTTGATGGTGTCCATGCCGTGAAATATCTCGTCAAGCAGCGTCGAAAGCCGGGCAGCGAACTCCCGCGCTGCAAGTGCCTTTTTCCTGACGTATCTCTGCATTCCGAGCACCGGACCGATTAGGATCGGCACGCCGGCGACAGCTACGATCGTCCAGCGCCAATCCACTGAAATCGCAACGCCCAGCAGTGCGATGACAGTCACGACCTCGCGCCACGCGGTACCCAGAACCTGCATCCAGATCTGGTTGGCCAAAGTCGTGTCTCCCCGTACGCGTTCGATCAGTGTGCCCGGCGGATTGAACTGGAAATAGGCGCTGTCAAGCGTCAGGAGATGACTCAGCATGTCACGTTGCATGCTTGACGTTACCGCAAGGCCGGCACCGTTCATAAGCAGCCGATGCCCGAAGTCCGACACGGCCCTGATCAGGAAGATGCCGGCGATCACGCCCGCCACCCAATAGACCGCCGTCCGGTTCCCGGCCAGGAAAACCAGATCGAACATTGGCTGCACGATGTAGGAGAGCGCTCCCAGCATGGACCCCTCGATCGCCATCAGCACAAGCGCCGCCGCAATCTTGGGCCAATGCCCTTTCAGGTAGTTGCGCCACACCCATCCGATCAGCTCACGATTGGAATGCGCACGGTGCGGGCCGGACCAGTTGGCCGACGTCTGGGAATTCTCGCTCACGCCTTCAATTCCTCGGACCACCTCGCCGCATTAGCTAGCCCGCCGATGCAGCGCGCACAAGCTGGCGCAGCATTTTCTCCGATCAGGACCGGTCCCTTTCAGACTCTTCTTGACAACACGGCGGTTCAATCAGCTTGCGGACGTCTCGGGATGCCGGCATCCGGCCACGTTCCCTTGCTGACTGACATTGGACGACGCTCTCTTTCCTCGGAACATGAAAATCAACGCGAAGACCTTCCGTGAACGTCGGGAGCGCGAAAGCGTGAGACAAGGGACATTCGCGCATTACCTCGCTGCAGCAACCAGCTTCGCGAGTCATCGAAAGCTCCGAAGGCGGCACCCAAGTGGAGATTCGCCAAGGACCTGGACGTTCACGGACAAAGGGGGAATTCCGTGCCGAAGCGTGATGCCTGCACATGGTCCGAGACTGCATCATGATCAATCAACAAAGCAGGATTTCACACGCATGCACCGAACAATCTGGTTTATTCTTTCTTTGTTCCTATGAATCGGGTATGCTGGCCGCGACGCGAGAAAAGGACGAAATCCAAGTCGGATCATCGCGCTGATTGACGTTTGCGTGTCCGGCTTCGTGCCATGCACGCTTCACGGCAACTTGGCCGTTTTCCGGTGGCGGGTGCGGAAGTTGCTCTCGTTGCGGATCTTGCAAAGAGACGACTGTCCATACTTTACCTTTTTGGAATCGTTACGAGATTTCTCGACCCCTAGTCCGGTCATGCGGCGTGTCAACACTATCGCAACACGGCGCCTCGGCGGCAAAGGCAAGCATTCCTGCGAGCCGCCCGCTAGCGACCGCAGGGCCACTGCCGAATCGCCCAGAAACCAGTCCCTCTCGGCAACGTCGGTTGCGACAACGGCCGATGCGCTTCCACGGTTCGACGGAACTCTTGCCGACAATTGCACGAACATTCCGTTTGGCCGCGGAGATCCGGAACGGCGCGTTATGCCTCGGATTCGCTTCCGAAGCCGTGTTGGAGGCCCAGGATCCTGCAAGAAGGCGAATTTGTGCCTCGCATTACGGAGCCGACCACCCGATTCATCCGTAAGTGCCTAGCTGACAGATCGACAGCAAACGACGCGGCTGCGGCTCCGTCTTTTGCTCTGTCCGCGAACCTGCGAACGGCCTGATCTCATAACCTGAAGGTCGTAGGTTCAAATCCTACCTCCGGAAGCACTCCAACCCATTGAAAATATGAAATAAGTTTGCCCTTGGCGATTCCAGATTCCGGAGTACGAACCTGCACTGGGAATCACCAGAATTCCAAAGTTTGGCGGTCAAAGGCATTCACAAGAAACGAAAGGGCCGCTTCGCGGAAATCCCTGGCCTTGATCAGAACATGTGGCCCAAGAGGTCTATCGGTCCATCGGGCCAGGCGTCAAAGGTCAACTGCTTGACCATGAAGATCTCGCTGAGGTCGCGGCGGATCACACTGTGGCAACGCAACTCGTCGATGGCCAGAAACGTCACGTTCGGGGCATGGAGCAAACTGTATCCGGCTCGTTGGTAGAGCTTGGGATCGTCGGCCATGGCGAGCGCGAACGACTGTCCCCTTGCTCGTTCCTCCGCTCCTCGCAGCAACGCGGAACCAATTCCTTGCCTCCGTGCGGCAGGAGCAACGCACAGATCGACAATCCCGAGAATGGGCACGATGACCTCGCCAACGCGCACGACCCGGTACTCCATCGCCACATGTCCCATGAGATCGCTGCCGCTCCACGCGAGCAGACGTTCATGCGGGATCTGCTTGAACCATGTCCGTCCCCCATGCACACCGTCAAAACATGCATCAAGCAGACTGGCGATGGCCGTATCCCGGCTCGGGTCAGACGATTCGGCGGCAGTGTGTTCAGTGAACCTCATGCAGGGTATCCAACTCCGTTTGGCAGAATGGCATGCAATGTCGCCCGCATGCCTTCAAGCGGAACGTCGACGATGGAGACTGATTCCAGTGCACAACGTCAATCTTTCCCTTGAGTTCGAACAGCCAGAAAGTGTTTGACCAGCCTTGCGGCGGCCGGATCTCCACAGGACGACTCTAGGGATTCAGTTGTCAATTCGACCCGGCACCACCATTCCGCCCGTGCCACGCATCCCGGACAGCGGGACCGCCGAGTGCGTGATTCGTCCGGCCGGAAGGGCGAAAGCCCGGATCGCCCGGTTCCGCGAGGAATCGGAACCGGGCTCTGCCACGGCGAACCCGGGCGAATTTCGCCGGATCCGCCAAATTCCGCACGCCGTCCTGCGCATCGCCCGCGCGCCGCTCAGCACGGCACGTGGTTCCGCCATCCGCCGCCGTCGAGCGCCCGCGCCTTCGCGATCCAGCGCCGGACCTGCGAGCGCATCCATCCGTCGGTGGTCCAGTGCCCGGCGATTTCCGCCTCGCCCCAGATCGCCGGAGAGAAGCCGCAGTCCGTAGACCGTGCCGCCCTCGTCCGGGATCGCGGCCAGCGGGGACGCGTCCGGGTTCAGGAGCGCCTCCGGCATCCCGTCCTGGCGCCAGAAGGGCGCGCCCGGGCCAGAGGGATCCTCCCAGGCCAGCAGTTCGAACTTCGCATGCCAAATGCGGATCATGCACACGGAATTCGCCCTGGGATTTCGCTTGACAATGCATTTGTACATACTAACATTTTAATATGCTAATTGGTCCACCAGATGAGATTCGGACATCCCTTGGCGATGCGTCATCGGCCGGGGTGCAGGCGAAGGGAGTTCAAAGCCTGGTGCCACTCGACCGTTTCGAGGGAACACTCGCACGTCGGGTCTATCTCAGTCTGCGCAAGGCCATAGTCGGACTGGACTTTGCCCCCGGCGAGAGACTTCGCATGGCCGAGATTTGCAAATCGCTCGGCGTATCTCGCTCACCGGCGTCCGAGGCCATTGGCTGGCTCGCCGCCGAGCGCCTGGTCGACGTTCTGCCTCAGTCCGGCACCTTCGTCTCCCGGCTCTACATGACCGAAATCAGGCAAGGAACTTTCATTCGAGAGGCGTTGGAACTCGCCGCCATCGAACAGGTGGCCCACCGTGTGAGTGATGATCAGGTCCGGCTGCTGAAGCACAACATGCGCCTCCAGCAAGTCATGCTGGAGGACAAGAATCAGGCAGGCTTCTACGAACTCGACAAGGAGATGCACGAGCTCATCCTCTCGTTCACGGGTTACCCCCGACTGCACGAAATTGCCGGAAGCGTGCGTTCGCAAGTGGATCGGGTCCGTCATCTCGTGCTGCCGCCGCCCGGGCACGTCGAGGATGCCTTTCGCGAACACCAGGCAATTGTCGACGCCTTGGAGATGCGCGACCCGGCGCTTGCCCGGCAGGCCTTGCGCCACCACCTGAACCAGCTTTTGACGAGACTGGACAGGGTCGCCAAGGAGCAACCGGACCTGTTTCAGGGAAGCGCCTGAGTTCGCCTCGCATTGATGGAGAAGACCATGGACATCAGGAGAATCAATGCTCGTCCACCGGATGGAGCGAAGCCTTGCTGAACGGGTATTTCGAATACAGCGGGGAGAATGCACGTCA
The DNA here is from genome assembly GCA_022824145.1 of Rhodobacter sp. GTDB lineage: Bacteria > Pseudomonadota > Alphaproteobacteria > Rhodobacterales > Rhodobacteraceae > JAPOUP01. The sequence goes on from JAJEAY010000021.1 coordinate 4,430, forward strand.
CACGAGTTTTCCACTCGGCGGGATCGGAGCGGGTTCCATCGGCATAGGCGCCGATGGCCGCCTCCGAGACTGGGAGATCTTCAATCGTCCGTCGAAGGGAAGCGTCAACGGCTTTTCGCACTTCGCCATCCGGGCGGAACGGAGCGGCGGAGAAATCGACGCCCGAATTCTGAACGGCCCGTTCATGGGGAACCGCACCGGGGAGGTCGACGGCGGCACCTTCAACTCCTTCGGCTTCGGGCCTCGCAGAGAAGACATGGCGGGGTTTCCCGCATTCGAGGAATCGTCCTTGACGGGTCCGTACCCGGTGGCTTCGTTGCGCTTTGCCGACAGACGCTTCCCCGGAGACGTGAATCTGTCTGCGCTCTCGCCCTTTGTGCCCATGGAAGACCGGCTCTCCAGCATGCCCGTCGCCATGTTCGAGTTCACGATTTCCAACTCCTCCGAAGCCGCTGTCGACTATTCCCTTTTCGGCTGCCTGGCATTTCCGTTCGAGAATGCCGAAGTGTCGGTTTCTCATGACAAGGGCATTGCCGTCATCTCCGGCAAGTCACCCGCAAACAGGCAATCCGTCGAGTATGGAGAGCTCAGCATCGCGTGCGATCAGCCCGAAACAAGCCATCAGCGACACCTCTTCAGGGGAAGCTGGTTCGACATGATGGAAGTCTACTGGCAGGACATTTCCCGGAGCGGCCCGCTGAATGACCGGTTCTATGGTCCGGAATTCAAGGCTTGGGAGGGAGGGCCGAAGGCGCCGACAGAACACAGCGTTCTGGCCTCCCATTTCCGGGTAAGTGCCGGGGAGAGTCGAAGCGTACGCTACCTGATCACCTGGTTCGTCCCCAACATGACCAGGTATTGGGATTCGACCTCCACCCTGCAGTGCTGTGACGAGAGCGTACCCAAGGTTTGGAACAACTACTATGCCTCTCAATGGAAATCCTCCGTCGAGGTCGCACAGGAGGCCTTTGACCGGTGGGACGAAGCTGCCTCCAGGACCAAGAGGTTTCAGGACATCCTCAGGAACGCGACGCTGCCGGTGCCCGTGACGGACGCCGTCGCATCGACCATGTCGGTCGTGAAGACCGCAACGGCCCTGCGACTGGAGGACGGTACGTTTTACGGATGGGAAGGGTGCCATCCGCACAGCGGTTGTTGCGAGGGCAGTTGCACGCATGTCTGGAACTATCAACAGGTTCTTCCGTTTCTCTTTCCCGCCCTCGAAAGATCGATGCGGCAGGCCGACTTCGCCTACAACCAGTTCGAGAATGACGGAGGAATGACATTCAGACTGACGTTGCCCCTGGGATCGGGAATCGGTTCCTCGCGGCCATGTGCGGACGGGCAGTTCGGGAATGTCATGAAGTCCTATCGGGACTGGAAGCTCTCAGGGCGGACCGACTGGCTGATCGGCATCTGGCCGAACGTGAAGGCAGCGATCGAGTATGCCTGGCATCCTGAAAATTGCGACAGGTGGGATCCCGGCAAGGCAGGCGTCCTGAGCGGCCGGCAGCATCATACCCTGGATATGGAACTCTTCGGTCCCAATGCCTGGCTGACGGGATTCTACCTGGGCGCTCTCCTCGCCGGATCGGAAATGGCCCAAGCGGTTGGCGATGGCGAAGCGGCGCGGGAATACGAGGCATTGTTCAAGAAGGGGCAGGCAACGGTCGCAAGCACGTTGTTCAATGGCGAGTATTTCGTTCAAGAGATCGATCTGTCGGAGAAATCAATCCTCTCGCAATTCGCTGAGGATCACTTCGACTCCGCGCAAAACGGCGCCGATATCGAGGACATGTACTGGAGCCCGGAGCACGGTCAGATCAAGTATCAGATCGGAGAGGGCTGCGAGATCGACCAGGTCCTGGCGGAATGGCACGCGCGTCTGTACGGCTTGGGACCGATATTCGACCCGGAGCAGTTTTCTTCCGCTGTTCGGGCAATATACCGGCACAATTTTCGTCGGCGCCTGGGCGATCATCCCAATCCGTGCCGCGTCTTCGGAATGATTGACGAGAGCGGCACCGTGATGTGCGCATGGCCATCGGGCGCCGAGCGCCCCTCGATTCCGGTGCCGTACTCGCAGGAGACGATGCACGGATTCGAATACGCGTTCGGGTGCCAGCTCATGATGATCGGCGAAATAGAGAAGGGGATCGAGGTCTTTGCGGCGGTCCGCGACAGGTACCGAGGCCATAACCGGAATCCCTGGAACGAGATCGAGTGCGGGTCGAACTACGCACGTTCCATGTCGTCGTTTGCAGCGCTGCTTGTCCTATCCGGATTCGGCGCGGACGGAACACGAATGACAATGCAATTCGCGCCGCTGGTCCAGCAAGACGGCGAGTTTCGTGCACTGTGGTCGAACGGCCAGGCCTGGGGAGAGGTCCAGATACGGTCTGGCGCCTTGAAACTGTCCATCGAGGGGGGGCGTCTCAGCCTGAGAGAACTGCGGATCGGGACCACTTGCCTCGACGCCGCCCAATTATCCACCGGTGGCGCGGGGGAGTTAAGCGATGGCCTGCTGGAACTGGAGAGCGGGAGCATCGTCGATTTGGAGGACGACACCATCTCGCTCGCCAGCGCACATGAACTTTGCAACAAATGAGAGGAGAAACGAGATGAAGAAAACACTTGGTGCCGCTGCATTCGGAATCGCGATGGCGGGAAGCGTCGCATCCGCCGAGATTCCTGCCGATATCACGGCGACATTGACGGTCTATCAGTGGGACAACCCGCAAATCGTGGCCTCGACAGACAAGGCGATCGAGCGGTTCGGGGCCCGGTATCCGAACGTTACCGTCGTGCCGTTGTTCGGAACGCCGGCGAACGGCTGGGGCGAATACTCCAACGGGTTCTTGAACGAACTGGCCACGGGCAACAAGATCGACCTGTTCGCGACCGCCATCGAGGGATTCGCGGAAATCGCGAGCAAGGGCCTCTTGGTGAATCTCGATGACATCGTGGCGCGGAATCCGGACGCGGCGGCAGTATTCGAGGAGATCGACACCAACCTCATGGACGGCATGCGTTCGCGGGAGACCGGAGAGCTGAACTATTTCCCGACCGAGTGGAACAACATCGTCGTGTACTACAATATGGACATGTTCGACGCGGCCGGCATCGCCTACCCAAGCGATGACTGGTCCTGGAGTGATTTTCTTGCAGCTGCAAAGGCGACCACGGTCAGGGACGACAGCGGAGAGGTCACCCAGTTCGGATTCGCCTTTCCGAGCGGCAACTTCGGACTTCAACCATGGCTGCTGACCAACAACACCGGGTACCTTTCTGAAGATTGGAAGACCGTCACGGTCGAAGCGCCCGAGTTTCGCGAGTCCCTCGAGTTCATGCACAGCGTCATTCACGAACACGGTGCTGCGCCGATATTCTCCAAATCCGGATATCAGGACGACAAGTTCGCGGCCAAGCAAATTGCAATGTTCACTGCGGGCCACTGGCCCGTTCCCGAGGTAAAGGCGAGCGGCCTTGCCCGCGTTGGAGTCGCCAACTTTCCTCGCAACAAGTCGGCATCGACGGTATTCGGGATCGGCGGGATCGGCATCGTGAAGGATTCGGAGAATCCCGAACTCGCATGGGAGTTCCTTCGCGAGCTCACGGGCGAAGTGTATCAGCAAGAGCTCGCAGACTCGGAGCGCTCGATACCGTCGTGGCGCCGCTTTGCCACCACGCCCGAGTGGACGGCGTATCCGGAGAACTCGGAGATCTTTTATGCCTCTGCGGCAACCGCGATCGCCGTCCCGTCACCGTCCAATTTTGCCCAGATGGAAGAGATATTCATGCGGCATCTGGAGGCGTATCTGACCGGCAACCAGGACATTGACGCCACGATCGATGGAATGCATCGTGAGATGACCCGTTCCATGTCGCGTGTCGGAAAATAGAATGAACGCAGCCATCGACGGGGGGCGCGCCACGGTGTGCGCCCCTCCCGCTTGAAGATGCGCACGCCCGGAAGCGCGGTGTCCGCGCTGAGGCGCCAGGAAGCCATCGCCGCCTGGTGCTTTCTGTTTCCTGCCTATTTTTGCTATGTCCTTTTCCTGGCGCTGCCCGCCGTCGCCGCCTTGGGGCTTTCGGTTGTCGAGCTCGATCGCCTGACGCTGGACATGACGTATGTGGGCTGGGGCAACTACAATTGGGTCCTTACCGATCCAAGGTTCTGGACAACATTCGGCAACACGTTCTATTTCATTTCGCTCGCCGTCATAGGCAATGTCGGCCTGGGCCTGGTGCTGGCCATCCTGCTGGATCAGAAATTTCCGGGCCTAATCCTATACATTTTGCGGCTGTCCTACTTCCTTCCCGTGCTGACGTCCCTTGCGTTCGTGTCGTTCATCTGGAAGTTCCTCTTTGCCACCGACTTGGGCATCATAAACTACTACGTGGCGCGGCTGGGATTTTCAAAGATCGGCTGGCTGACCGACGCCGATGTCGCGATGCTGTCGGTGGTCATTATCGACGTCTGGAAGAATGTCGGCTTCTTCGTCATCATCCTGCTGGCCGCCCTGCAGGGCATCCCACGGCATCTCGTGGAAGCGGCCCGGATCGACGGGGCGTCGCCCCTGACCATCCTTCTTCGAATCAAGATACCCTACATTGTGCCGGTGCTCCTGTTCTGCGTCACGTTCGCGACGATCGGAGGACTCCAGGTTTTCGACTCCATCAAGATCCTGACGGACGGAGGTCCCGGAGATGCGACGCGCTCGGTCGTCATGTACATGTTCTCCGAGGCCTTCAGTGCCGGGGAGATGGGCACCGGCGCAGCCTCCGCACTTGTGCTCCTGATCGTCATTTCGCTCGTGGTTGCGGCGCAATTCACGATCGCCCGCTACGTCTTGCCCCGAAAATGAAGCCAGTCCTGCTTCCTGAGGCGGCGCCCGGAGCGACCGCATCGGTCTCCGACCGGCTGCTGTCCGCCATGCAGGTTATCCATTGGCGCAATACCGCGGTGATGGTCGTCCTTTCTGTCGGTGCGGTGTTCATGCTTCTGCCGTTCCTGTGGATGTTCGCCGCCAGCATGCGGCCGGCAGGGGAGGCTTACCAGCTGCCGCCATCGTTTTTTCCGACCCGCCTCAACCTGGCGAGCTATGAAGAGCTTCTCACCGGGCCAATCCCGTTCCTGAGGATGTATTGGAACAGCTTCTTCGTGGCCACCGTGACGACCGTATCGGTGATCGTCACCTCGGCGATGGCGGCTTATGCGTTCTCGCGTCTCCGTTTCACCGGTTCGAATGTCATGTTTGCGTTGATGCTGATGGGCTTGATGATCCCGCCGGCCCTCTTGTTGATACCGTTGTTTTTCGGGATCGCGGCGATCGGACTGCACAACACCGTCTGGGCCTTGATTCTTCCCGCCCTGGCCAATCCGCTGGCGGTGTTCATGATGCGATCCTTCATGGAAAACCAGTTGCGGGAATACGAGGAGGCGGCGTTTGTCGACGGTGCCAGCTACTGGACCATATTCTGGCGAATCTCGCTGCCTCAGATGGCTCCGCCCATCGCCGCGCTTTCGATCATTGTCTTCACCACCAGCTGGAACAATTTCATCCTGCCGCTTGTGTTCACGCGCAGCTTTGACTCGATGACCCTGCCGGTGGGCATCCTGTCGATTTCTCAATCGCAGGTCGGGCTGGGGCTGTCCGTGGTCATGGCGGCCGTGACTCTCGGAATCCTGCCGTTGACGGTCGTATTCCTGGTCGCTCAGCGCTTCATCGTCGAGAGCATCGCTAGTACCGGCGTCAAGGGATAGGGTGGACGCGTGCCATCCGATGTCTCGCATGGCGATCGATGCAGCAAAGGCCGAAAGGGCACGAACGGCAGGTCGGGCGAATGAGCAAGTTGGAACTCCTGAACATTAGCAAGGACTTCGGCACCGTTCGAGTCGTTCATGACTTCACGCTGACCGTCGAAGAAGGAGAGTTCGTTGTCCTGGTCGGCCCGTCCGGTTGCGGAAAGTCGACAATGCTTCGAATTGTCGCGGGTTTGGAGGACATTACGTCGGGCGAGCTGAGAATTGACGGTCATCTGGCCAATGAGTGGACGCCCGTCAAGCGCGGGGTTTCCATGGTTTTCCAGTCCTACGCACTTTACCCCAACATGACCGTTGCCAAGAACATGGCCTTCGGGCTGGAACAGGCTCGCCTGCCCAGGAAGGAGATCCGCAAGCGCGTTGCAGCGGTTGCGGAAACGCTCAAGCTGGAACCGCTGATGAACCGCCGTCCGTCACAGCTGTCGGGCGGGCAAAGTCAGCGCGTTGCCATCGGCAGGGCCATCGTTCGCGATCCCGGCGTGTTCCTGTTCGATGAACCGCTCTCCAACCTTGACGCCGAATTGCGCGTGCACATGCGCGTGGAACTTGCCGCGCTGCATCAAAGGCTGCAAAAGACGATGATCTATGTGACGCACGATCAGGTCGAGGCCATGACGCTGGCCGACCGGATCGTCGTGATCAACGCAGGTCGGATCGAGCAAATCGGGACGCCTCTCGAAATCTACAATTCGCCACGCAACATGTTCGTAGCCAGGTTCGTTGGTTCACCACGCATGAATTTCTTTCCGGGCAAGCTGGGCAGCGACGCTCGTGTCCAAATTCCAGGGGGTCAAATCAGACTTTCCGGAGATGTCGGGGAGCACATGCCGCGCGAGGTGATCGTCGGAATCCGTCCCGAACACCTGGAAGTGTGCTCAACGGACGACGCCGACATCGTGGGCGAGGTCACACTGTCGGAACAGTTGGGCGGAGAATCAAATGTCTACGTATTGATTGGCGGGGAACCCGAACCGGTGATCATTCGTCAACCTGGGCAGACCACAGCGAAGGCCGGAGATGCCGTCGGTGTTCGCGCTTCTGCGCATCTGGCACACTTGTTTCATAAAGATACGGGTGCCTGTTTGGCCCCATCGGATAGTTTTGCAGAACCGCGCTAAGGAAGAATATCGCCCGAACACCCGCCTTTTTTGGCTCAGGCTGCCGATCTTCTGCTCAAGCCGAGGTGCAATGGCCTCGCGAACCTGCCGCGAACGCCCTCCACCTCCTTCTTTCGCATCGGGATCCCGGTCTCGTCGACCGAGAGATACATGCACGTTTCCAGAGGCCCGCCCTCGACGACCTCATCCCGCTCGAACCGGAGCGCCGCTTCGCCGAGCGCCAGCGACCAGCGCTGCAGCGAGCCTGAGGAGGCGACCGCCAAGGCAAGGTCGGCGATGTGCCGGATCGCCGCCTCGAAGACCGTCATCGGCACCGCCTCGGCCACGACGCTCGCCATCCCTGGCGCGAAGGCGCCGGAAGCGGCCCGTCCTCCACGACGTTCAGGCTCCGCACCTCTTCGATCCAGTGCCGGGTGTGCCCGCCCTCATGCCGCCGGACCGTCGCCGCGCCCTCTTCGGCCAGGCTCTCTAGACGCGCTGCAGCGCCCGGATGCCGATGCCCGTGATTCCCCCTGTCCCGCGCCATGATCCGCGCTCCCGGCATCATTGGCCCCGATTGCGCGCCTTCCGCCGGTTTCACCGGCCGTCTTCGGATACGCGGCAAAAGCGAATCGCGACCACCAACCAGATCGGGATGCTCGCATACAGAACCCGAACGACGACGACGGCAGCGACATATGTCGGTTTGCCCGGGTGCTGTAGTCCCAGCATGTTCAGCAGTCCCTCGACAAGGTGGCTTGCACTGACAATCGTCGGCAACACCACCCATCCGGCCAGCAGCGCAGCGAACGCCGCGATTGAAACACCCGCCCGGATTTTCGGGAACGCGCCCACCCTACCCGCCTTCGCCCGAACGCATCGAACCGTCCCGAGTTCGCTGCCTGAAGATCAGCCCGCCGTCGCAACGGTTGCGCAGTGCCTGGATGCGCCAATTGATATTGGGATGCCCGGAGACAAAGTTGTAGACGGTTTCCCAGACACTGCGTTCGCTGCAATGATCTCTCTCGTAGGCCGCCAGGTTGACCCGGTCGAAGTGATGCTTGCCGGCGGCAAGCATCACCAGGGCCCGACATTCCGGGTCGTCGGCCAAACGGTGTCCAATCTTGTCGCAACTGTATTCCCTGGCGCGCGACAACGGCAGACCGATGACATAGTTGAGACCGGGAAGACTCCCCAGCATCGTCAGCAAATAGTACCATAGATACACATGGCCCAGCTTGATATGTCCAAGCTCGTGCCCGAGGACAAATCGGAGCGTCTCCATTTCCCCGCTTTCCAGCGCCTTTTCAATGATGTCGGAATACACGACGCCATAGCGACGGTAGCCAGGGACACAGGTCGCATAGGCATTGAGCGCACCATTGCCGTTGATCACGTACAGCTCGGGCGTCTGTTCCAGCCCCAGCCTGTCGGACAGGTCGCCCCAGTGCTCGAAGAGTTCCGGAAACTGATCCGAACCGACCCTTATGCCATCGCTGCGAACCCGCCCGAACTCCTTGCCGAACGCAAGAAAGCCGATCACGATGAGTCCCAGCGGCAAGGCGATGACATATGTCGTCGACAGCTCGTCAAACCATGCGATCAGGTCCTTGCTGTCGGCATCCAGTTTCTCCAGCACTTCGTCATCGGTCAGGCTCTCGGCTTCGGGGAATTCGAGGCGGTGTTCCGAGATCGCATCTTCCGTGATGGTGTCGACGATCTCCTGCTTCACGAATGACATCCCGAACAGAAACACGAACGTGATGACGCTCAGTCCGCTGAGCAGGAAGAACAAGGTCCGTTCCTTTCCGTGGCGCAGGTCTTTCATGCGGGGGCAGGTCTCGATGCACATGCTTGCGGGCTCCTTCGGTTGCGGGAGAATCCCGTAAAGGACAAATTACTTTCTGTAAAACGAAAACTTTGTACTTGACACCGAAAACTATGCGCCCATATGAAGCGCCCAGGAGAAGGCAGAAAATGTCGATTTTGGCAAGACTTGTGATGCTGTTGGTCTGGCTGACCCTTGTTCTGGGGATGGCTCTGTTCTTTGCCCTGGGCATGTCCGGTGACACGGAGATCCTGAACGAGATATTTCTGCTGCCCGCCGACATTCCTGCCCCGCCACGCTGGGGACTTGTGCTGAGTCTTGCATTGGTGACGTGTGCCGCGGGATCTCTTGGGTGGGCCTTCCTGAACATGAGCCGGATGCTCACACCGATGCCAGAGGGGGCATTCCGCTACCTGGCGATCTGCCTGAAGCGCTCAGCGGTTGGTTTCCTTGGCTTCTGGGCCGGCAGCGTCCTGATCTGGCAACTGGTTCCAAGGCTGCTCGCGCTGAACGCGCCACCCGATGTCATGCCGGAAACGGATTGGATTCCCCTGGATGTCGAATTGATCTTGTTGACCGTCGCCTTCGTTTTCCTGGCGCTGTCCAAATCGCTGATGCGTGCGCAGGAGATTGAAGATGACAGCAACAGCATCGTGTGAGGATCGGATGCCCATCGAAGTCAGGCTCAAGGTGCTTCTGGCCGAACGCAAGAGAACCGCCCGTGAACTTGCCGCGCATGTGGGCATCACGGAATCCAACCTGTCCTTGCTGAGTTCCGGCAAGGTCAACGGAATTCGCTTCAAGACCCTGCAGGCAATCTGCGAGTTCCTTGAATGCCAGCCCGGCGACCTGCTGACAAGCACCCCCGAAGACACCTCTGGAAAGGACACATGAATGAAACCCCTTCTGATCGTTGCCGGCCCGTTGGCCGCATTGCTGGCTCTTGGCGCTTGCGCCACGCCGGAAGAAGACCTGGCCGAAGCCCGCGGCATGAGCTGTACCGAGCTGTCGCGCGAAATCGGCCGCGCTGAACAAGAGCGCAAGGACGCCAGACTCGAAGGCGACCTTTCGACGCTTGATGCGCTGTTTTCTGAATCAGATTCAGAGATCGATGACGCCATCCTGGGCGGCACGCTCAACGACCTGGCTGCCGAAAGTTCGGAACGGGAGGTGCAGGATCTGACCCGCATCTTTCACCAAAAGGGCTGCCGGTGACATCGATGCCTTGCCAAGTCCACGAACGTGACCGGAGACCGGAACGCTTCGAAGGATGATGTCGATCTTGCAGAGCATCCATCCATGCGTGGATGCCTCGGAGGCAGATGAAATGAGGACATGTCATGTTGAAACCTGGGACTTCGCTCCTGACGCTGCTGGTCGCGCTGGCAGCCTGCTCGAGCTACCCCGAAACGGAATTTGTTCCCGGTGCCGACGGGATAGACGTTTCTGGCGTCATTGATGGCAGGACGCTTGCAGGGCTGGAATCTGCCGTGAACGGCAATCCCGGCCTGGATCGGCTGGTCTTGCGCAATGTGCCGGGTTCTGCCGATGACGAAGCCTCGCTGACGGATCTCGGCAGGTTCATTCGTTCAAGCGGCCTGGCAACCCTTGTCCCCGGTGACGGTTTGGTCGCCTCGGGCGGGACCGACATGGCGTTGATGGGTGTGACGCGGACCATCGAGCCCGGCGCCTGCATCGGCGTCCATTCCTGGGGCGCCGGCGGCCTGTTCGGGGAAGAGACCGGTGCGGACGTCCCCAAGGGCGACCCGGCTCACGAACTCTATCTGAGCTTCTACAAGGAGGTGGGGATACCGGAGGAGTTCTATTGGTTCACGCTGAGTGCCGCTGGGCCGGACGACATTCACTGGATGTCCGCAGAAGAAATCAACCGGTACGGCTTGTCGACGGTTCCGGTAAGCGCCATGCCCGGCGAAACCGCGGAGCAAAGAGCGCGACGCTGCTCGGCAAGGGTCTGAAGCCGGCCTTCGACAGGCCTCGGCTTCAGTTGCCCTTCCGAGGGTGCGTCACGACGGGTTGCCGGTTCACGCGTCGCGCAAGCGTCAAGCGCGCTTCGCGCCCATCCGGGCAACTGGACGGCAAGGAAAGGGATCGCGTGCACATTGCACCCGCCGGGACGGTGCCGCGTCCAGCGCGTCAGTCAAGCCGGCAATCCGCATTGCCTCATTCAGGGATGCTGCCTTCGGCCGCACCGCTGACTCATCATGAATGTTGCCGAAGACCCGGCGGTTCCGGAATTTGCGTTCGGGGTGACGTCGGTGACAAGCCGACCTGTTCGGATGTCCTCTCCTGCGAATGTAGGGAAGCACCAAAAACCTGGGGGTCAATGCGCTGTGGAGAGGAACGTCTCGTGATCCACCGTCTGAATTCATGGTGCCCCGTAGTGACTTGGGGCAACTCCTGTCTGGCGGTGTTGTCGATTGACCCCCAGGTTTTTGGTGCTCTCGATCAGGTCCCGGCAGCCGGCAAGTGAAGGTGACGAGAGAAGATGCTTGACCCGAACGCCGTCAGGAAAGACGATTGATGGTCAGCAGGGGCGAGCAGTTACAGAACGACTTAGAAAGACTTTGCAAGACCAAACTACTGCGGAAAGGTTCGAGCAGTGTATCGCGGCGATCCGTTGATTTCATTCCGCCTTGCTAACGCCAGCCGTTACGTGCATGAATGTCCGCTTCGACCGCTATGTAAGAGTCTGATAACACTCAATTATCGTTACCAACTCGGCGGCCGATTTTGAAGCATCCGAGAGTCTGCGGCGCAATCGTTGGACTCCGCGCAGGGAGTCCAACATACCACGCTGCGCCCCTGCCTTGCATTTTATACTAACATCATACTTGAAAACTAACACTATCTATGTTAGCTTCTGAAATCATGTTAGATATGGATGCAAAATCGTCCCAGGAACTCCTCAAGGCTGCGCAATCCTACCTGTGCGCGACACTTCACGTGCCAGCCAGCTTGAAGGCCTGGGGGACCAGGAACGGGCTGCCGCTCTTCCTGGCAAACGGGTTCGCCTACCGACAAACGGAACTCTTCGGGCATGCGATCTTGCTCTCGGTCCCATTATCTGACAGCGCCAAGAATCCAACGGGTCTTTCAAAGCAGTTCGGGTCGCTCCAACGTCACTTTGAAGGGACCATCATTCTGGTTCTCGAACACCTCTCTGCGTATCAGCGCAGCCGGCTCATCGAGGAATCCGTGCCCTTCATCGTTCCTGGAAATCAGCTTTTCATCCCGCAGCTTGCAATGGACCTGAGGGAGCATTTTCGGCGAAGACGCGATTTCGCGGAGGACCAGCTCTCGCCCGCATCCCAGGTGCTTTTCTTACGGCACTTGAACCTCAGCGATGTGGAGGACGCCCGTCCAAGCGATCTCGCGGAAACCCTACGATACTCGGCCATGTCGATCGGCCGCGCATTCGAAGAACTGGAGGCCAGCGGGCTGTCCCTCGTCGAAACGCGAGGGCGCAGCAAACATATCCAGTTTCCCGAAGCTCCTCGAGAATTGTTCGAAGCAGCCGCTCCAAGACTACGTTCACCGGTCAAAGCGGAGCATTGGTTTCGGGCACCCTCTCTTCCCAAGGGCTTCCATGGCAGCCCATTGCCCGAGCATTTGCCGGCCGGCGGCGAAAGTGCCCTTTCCGAGCGCTCTGCGATGTCCAGGCCTCGCATCGTCCGCTTTGCCGCGGGACCAAGGGACTGGAAGCGGCTTCAAAGCGGCGAGTTCGGCAAAGATGTCGATCCGGACGAGGAGCCAAATTTCGCCATCGACGTGTGGTGGTACGACCCGGACATCGTCTCGGGTGCGTGCAAGGTCGATGCCCTGTCGCTCTACCTCCAGTTCCGCGATAACCCCGACGAGCGGTTGGAAGCCGCCGCAGAACAATTGCTGGAGGAATTCGCATGGTAGTGGGCCTGGACAAGGATGAATGCCCATGTTCCAAGACATTCTCCGTGGCGGGTCAAGACGTCACCAGTCGTCGCTCCGTCTTCGAGGCCTATGAAATTGATGGGGTAGGTCAGCTCCATGTCAACGAGGTAAGATCGGTGGACTGCGACGGCAACCGCTTTGGCTTAAGATGGAGGCTTCATGTCGGTGTGTTTAGCGAACGAATATCGGTAACGCCTCTCTTGAACCTAGGACATGATAGCAGAAGCGGCATCAATCCTCATCATTGTGTCCAAACCAGAAAGATCACCAAAACCTGACATTCGCACAACATAAAAACCTAACTTGTGCTCGACATCTATACCTAAACAATGTACGACACCAAAACCTGAGTGTTGAACGGAGCTGCGCATCATGCCGAGTGCCGCAGAAAAGCTTGCAAGCTCTTTGGAGGAGCTCGAAGCCCTACAGTCCAAAGGTGCGATTGCCATTCGCTCCAAAGACATCTCGCGCACGCACCGCGAGCGATTGGTGAAGGCTGGCTTCCTGAAGGAAGTCATGAAGGGTTGGTACATCCCATCGAGACCCGATGAAAACACCGGCGAGAGCACCACGTGGTATACGTCGTACTGGGGGTTCTGCGCGCAATATCTATCGGATCGTTTTGCAGATGACTGGTCGCTATCTCCTGAACAATCCCTCATCCTGCACGCTGGGGATACAACCGTTCCTGCACAGCTCTTGATAAGAGCAATAAAGGGGGGAAACTCCAAGACCGATCTGCCTCACAACACGTCGCTCTTCGAAACGCGCGCAACGATCGCGTCGGATGAGACGCTCGAAATCGTCGATGGCTTACGCCTTTTCTCCATCGAGGATGCTCTCATCCTCGTTCCCGAAGTCTTCTTCCAAAACCATCCGACAGAGGCGCGCACTGCACTTGCGATGATGCCGGATGCCTCACGGCTTCTTGGCAAGCTGTTGGACGGCGGACACACCCGAGCGGCAGGACGGCTTGCAGGCGCTTTTCGAAGCATCGGATCCGACAAGGTCGCGGTTGAGATACTAGCCGCAATGAAAGCGGCATCGCATGACGTACGAGAGATAAACCCCTTCAAGCAATCGATTGTCGTGCCTACCGCCGGACGGGTGACCTCACCCCATGTGCATCGAATTCGCTTGAAGTGGGAGAGTATGCGCGCCGATGTGATTGAGGTATTCCCGAAGGCTCAACCCATTGCCAACGACATAGAAGCCTATCTCAAGCAGATCGACGAAATCTATGTCACCGATGCGTATCATTCGCTCTCCATCGAAGGATATCGGGTCTCGCCCGAACTCATTGAAAAAGTGCGTTCGGGGACATGGAACCCACAGGAAGACGAAGAAGACCGTGCGCTGAGGGACGCCCTAGCCGCACGTGGCTATTGGGAAGCATTTCAGAGCGTAAAGGAGAGCATCCGGGTGGTTCTCGAAGGTGCTGACGCCAGCGAGTTTGCCGAGCGAGATCTGAGCGACTGGTATCGCAACCTGTTCGCTCCGTCGGTCACCGCCGGCATCCTTAAAGCCTCTCAATTGGCGGGTTACCGATTCTCTCCGGTTTACATTCGGCAATCACAGCATGTGCCAATGAGCCCTGAGGCGGTCCGCGACTGCATGCCGGTATTCTTTGAACTGCTTAGGGAAGAGGAAAATCCCGTTGTCCGGATCGTACTGGGGCATTTCATCTTCGTGTTTATCCACCCGTTCCTGGATGGAAACGGCCGGATAGCACGCTTCTTGATGAACGTGATGATGGCTGCAGCCGGCCAACCGTGGACGGTTATCAAGGTCGAGCAGCGCAGTGCATACATGACCGCGTTAGAAGCAGCGAGTGTGAAGGGAGACATTCGTCCTCTTGCAGCCTTTCTAGCCGAGACGAGGGCAGCACTGTGATCGACAAAGATGTGAGAGCAGCAGCGGTATGAACAGCGGTGAAACACCAAAAAGGACGAAGCTGTTCATCTCGAAAGCGACGCCCGGAGACGACCAGTTCGCCCTCTGGATCGCTCCGCGCCTTGAGGCGGCAGGCTATGAAGTATTCGCAGATATTTTGGAACTGGATAGGCCCCAACCCAACATAAGTACGTAAAGTAACATTGCCTTTTCCGTATCCCGCTGGTTTGCCTTCCATTTCATCTGGCTGGCGGCTCCCACTTCTCGGGGACGATCCGGGGGGCTGAATTGGGGGGCAGTACGCCGGTATTGTCCTGAAGCTTCTCGTTGGAAAAGTCATACTCCCCGAGCAGGTTGAAATGCCCCCATGACTGGGGTGAATGAACTGCGATCACGCTGAGAAGCCTGTCCCGCTCTTCTGGAGATCCGGCGGCCCCAAGCCGACGGGTCATGTAGAGATAGTTCCAGCAGATAATGCTGTTCTTGATAAGCCGGTTGCAGCTTTCGGCAATCTCCTGTTCGATCTTGTCGGCATATTCGAGACCGCGCGGGTTTCCGACGGCAATGGCCCGGGTGAAACTGTTTGCGAGCTCCGCCTTGTTGACCTGCCTCTTGATCGCCTGTCGCAGTTCGACCTCATCGACATGACGCAGGATGAACAGGGACTTGATGATCTGGCCGAAGGCCTTCATGGCCTTGTAGAGGCTGCGCTGGCGGGAATACGAATTCAGTCGCCGGAATATCTCGGAAGCCGTGGCTTCCTTGAGCTTGATCGTGGCGACGAGGCGCAACAGATCATCCCAGGATGCGCGAACCACACGTTCGTTGACGTATTTTGTCGACGAGATCATCCATCCGGCCATGTCGTGACCCCGGAAATGGTAGAGGATCTGCTTCTTCAGGTTCTTGAACCGCGGCGCGTAGGACAGTCCCAGCAGATGCGTAACGCCAAAGATGGCCTCGCTGAAACCATGTTCATCGGTGGAGTGGATGTCGCTCTGCACGACGTCATTGTGCATCAGGCCGTCAATGACATAGGCGCTTTCCCGCTCAGCGGCGCTGAATGCCAGCGAATACCACAGGAGACTGCGCTCATCGATGAAGGTATAGGCACTGACATCCTGCCCCTGGCCGAAATACTTGAAGGAATGGCTTGCGTTGAGGGAAGGTTGCCGGACCTCGAATTTCTGGCCGTCGCTCGATGTGTGCAGTTCCGTTTGCGATGTTCGGTGGGTCTGCGGCAGTTCCATGCGCTCCGATGCTGCGAGCACGCGATCATTGGCGGCTATTATGTTGTAGAGAGAGAAGCGCCAGTTGACGACATGCTCAAGTTCGCGCTCGGAGATTGCACGGGAGATCCGTGCCATTTTCCGGACACCGATCGCGCAGCCGAGGCTCGTGATTCCGGCGATTGTCAGCGCTTCTGCGGATGCCTGTTGAACATGGGTCTGCTGCCAGTGAGCGAATGCGTCGAGCATGCCGCAATGTCGATCGACGGTCGCCAGAACTTCTGACAGGGGCACCATGTGCTGTCGGGGCAGGATGTCGGGGGCCTGAGCCAATCCCACGTCTTGCGGCGCGGGCGTTGCCACCCGGAAGTCGCCCCTGGCAGTGATCTTCAAGTGCGGGTTCGAGCCTTCGCTCGCGGCACGGTTGGTGGTTTCGTATCTCTGTTGCAGGGTTTCTTCGAGAGATCTGAGAACCGGCTCAGGATCGATGAATTCCGTAAGTCCGGCACGCGCAAGAAGCTCAGGTTTTTCCCGGATCCAACGATCCCGGTCGATCAGGCAGTCGTCCAGCGGGCAATACTTGCAGGAGCCGCATAGATTGAGATTTCCGGCTTTGATGGCACCAGCAACATGCCGGAAAAGGAAAACCTTGCAGAGCGAGACCCTGAATCCCCTCGGACCATTCGAGACAGCCTCGCGCTCGGCGGGGTTCATGAAGGCAAGTGGCATGCTGGCATCGACATGCCCGTCCCCGTCACGAAAACAAGCGATTGCTGCCATGAGATCCGCCATGATTGTGTCGGCTGTGAGCGTGACGCTTCTCAGGATCCGATTGAGCCGGTTCTGCAGGTGAATGGAGCGGTCCTCGAGAACCCGGTGGTATTGTTCCGCCTCATTGGATTCCTTGCGAATGTCGGCTCGCAGACAATCCACGATGCGGCTCTGGTCGCGATCGAGAATGCCCCTGATGCCTTCCAGCTTCAGGGCATCGGACATGGTCCCGTCCTCGATCAGAGCGCGGATCTCGCGCAGGCGGTTGAGAACCTCGGCGTCGACGACCTCCAGCACTTCCGCCAGCCGCGCGTCTTCGGATTAGCGCTGCGTGAACACCGCTTCCTTGTGATCCCGGATCACCGCCGCCTCGAAGGACTGCATGACGCTGAGAAGCATGTCGACCGTGAACACTCCGTCGCCTGAAGGCGACGGAGTGTTCACATTTTAGGTCAGCCTCTTAAGGAGACAAGGATCCTGTCCGGGGACGAATCATTTCGCATGCGGTTGGCAGGGGTAACGAGGTGTCCTGGGCTGATGTCAATCAACACGATGGGCACAACCTAATAGAAAACAACAACTTTCATGTGAAATTTTCGGATCTCTGATGCGAGCGAGTATCACGTTGCTGGTCGGCCTGTCCTGGAGCGCCGTTTACATCCTGCTGGAGTCGGTCCAGTCGGTATTTTTCGGATCCGTGCTCCAGAGGATGGACTCGTTCCAACTGGGATTCTGGGTGTTCGGAATCACCTCAATTTTTCTGTTGCTGGGTGTCCGGCTGTTCGATCCCGAGCAAATCAAATTGTGCGGACAGAACCTCCGGGGGCTGTTCGCATGCAACTGTTCCACCGCGGCAGGATGGATTCTCTACCTGTTCTCGATCCAACTGATCGAGCCTGCCGTCGCCTTTACCGTGTCGTCGGCGGCCATGCCGATCTCCGCGGTCGGATTGGCCTTCCTGGGAATCGGGGAACCGGTGTCCCTGGACACCAAGCAAAGAAGAGTCGGCTTTGGCCTGATCTTCGCCGGCATCGTTGTTCTCGTCGGCGCCACGCTCATGGGATTGTCCGGGTTCGTTCGTGGTTCGCTGGCTTCAGGACTCCTCGGTTCGGCTTCAGCACTGCTGTCGGGATGCGCCTTTGCATGGATGCTCATTCACTGCAGGAACCTCAGTGAGAAGGGCCTCGATCCTGTACCTGTATTCGCATCCAGATTTCCGCTTTATGTCGTCCTGTCGGCGTTCGGATGGCTGTTGAAGCTTGATTACAAGGCGCCGGTGGAGACCGGCGATGCCGCCGTTGCAATCCTCGTTGGGCTGATAATCATGGCGTTTCCCCTATATGCGATGCAAAAGGCCATATCTGGAATCAGCGTGTTGCTGCTGAGCACGATCACGGCCCTCGGACCGTTCATCGTCTTTCTTCTTCAAATGATCGAAGGCCGAGTCTCCTTCTCGGGTTTTGTCCTGGCCGGCTTGTTGATCTACAGCTCCGGAGTGCTGTTGACCATACCTTCGCTCCTCAGCGGACATGGGCATGAAAGATCGGGCTGGCCGCCGATGTGCCGATAGAGAAGGGCTGGATCGACCACGCCGAAGTGGCCGCCCGGCAGTGACTGCCGGTCCCAGCGGGAGGGGCATCGAACACTTGATCTGCACGGCACCCGTCGGTCGTCCTTGGTGACCTCCGAAGGGGAGCGTTCCTCAGTTGGTCCATAGCGGGAACATCTACACGATCTGCTTGCAGCCAAGGGTCGGTGTGCACGTCCTGAAGCGCCATAAAACCGGCGAAACTGATGTCGCCAGCGGAGAATATCGACCCGTCCTTCGTCGGACGGATAGACTTTGCCCTGACACATGACTCTTTCCCAGCGACGGCGAGCTACTGAACAGGAAGATCCATGCCTTCCTCGGCGAACGCCTTGAACAGGTGTCTAAGAGCGCTTGTTTCGGCTCTCTTCAGAGGCAACTTCAGACGCTCTGCCTTATCCAGTGCCGAAGATGCCCGGGGCGACAGCACTCGCCTAGAAATTCGCGTATCTCGGCAATTCTCGACTGAATGGCGACAAGATCCGTTTGAAGTTAATTTGTCTGTCTATACGCCCCGTCGCAACATGATCCCTCTTCTGTCGTCTAACTTCCTCAAGGTCGATGGTGGCAGCGTCAAGGTCAGTTGCGAGGTGAAATTTCAGTTTCGCGATCTTCGCCCAGCACTTTTGCGAATCTCGATATCCTCTGGACGATCTCCTCGACCCTTTCGGGTTCTATGACAGACAGTTTCATGTGGCACCGGACCATCCTTTTTGCTCACCCGACACACATTGTCTCTTGTACCGGAATGTGAATATGTCCGACCAGGATTTCGGAGCGAACGTCATGAACCTGTCCAGCGGCATTTCCTATCTTGCCATACCCGGCCCCTCGGTCATGCCGGAGCGGGTGTTGATGGCGATGCACAGA
>JAJEAY010000111.1 GCA_022824145.1 Rhodobacter sp.
AACCCTGGCCAGTGGCGCCTGCCATTCTTCGGACTGGATCCCCGCGCTTTTTTCGCTATCCCGTCCAAGATCCTGACGAAGATCTGAGGCCAAACGATTGGCGGACTCAGCCGCCGTGCGTGCTGCGAGGAAAGCAGCAGCAGCGAATTGCGGATCCCTGACAGCGGATTCAAGCTCCCGCTCCAACTCTTCGATTACGGATGGCAGGCGCTTGACGGCGTGGCGCAGGCTGTCGGCGGCCCGACGGCGGCGTTCAGCGGCGCGGCAGTAGCTGTCGTCCTTGCGAAGCAATGCCGCCACATGATCGGTTCGGGTAATTCCGGCGATCCTGCGGATGCTCTCCGCAAGGTTAGGATGCCCCCTCAGCGCCGCCCGGCTGGCAAGCTTGGCATCATGCGTGGGGTACGGTTCTACGCCGCGCCGACCAAGCATCGCGTTTGCCAGATGTGCCGCGGCATCGGCGGACCGGTCCATGAAGTGGGCGGCGATCAGTTCCCCGCTCAAGTGGAATTCGTCCTGCCCAGCTTTCCTGGCGTAGCTCACTGTGTAACTAATTTATATCAAAGCGTTTTCTACGAAACTCTCGTATCTGAACGGCTCCATTGCGGGTTTTCCTTTCAGGTCCGGGCGGTTCCATCCGCCGGCCAACAGCTTTCCGTCCTGCGCGACACCGCGCCCGACATTCCCGAGCGACAGCGCCTTCCGATGCACCAGTTCCTCGGGGATGGCCAGCGACTGTACGTCCCAAGGCAGGTCTCCAATCGGCAGGCCGTCCGGAATGGCGTCGATCCCGCCGCTGTTACGGGTGATGAAGGCGATGTCCCAGTCGCTGGTCGGCAGATGGTCGCCCCGCGCCCGGGATCCGAACAGGACTGCGGCGCGGGCTTCAGGCTATGCGGCCAGAGTCGCCTCGGCCGCCTGCCGGATGCCAGCAAGCGTTTCCGCCTCGGCGGCGGTCGGATTTCCTGAAAAGCCAGCCATCACGCGACGTTAGAGCGTTGAGAGATCGACGGCAAGCCGACGCAAGGGCGAACCGATTCCAGGACGGAATCCGCCGCCTTTTGCTGGGCGTGTGGTTCCGGGTCCTCTGCCGGCAGGGTCGTGTGACTGCCGGACTTCCTGCGGAGCGGAGCGGCCCGAGCCTTATTCTTGCCCTGCACGGACACCCAGAGCGCACAGCGCATCAATTGGCAACCGGGTCCGGAAAATCTGTTGCACATCTGGGCTGCACCCGCACACAGCTGTACCGAGGGCAGACTCAGTGGAAGACCGTATGGCCGATCCGCTTCCTCGCCGAAGGTGCCGACTGCATCCTAATGGACGTTTCGTGTTTGCAGGAAAAGTTCGTGTTTGCAGGAAAAGAGACTATTAGGCGCGGAGACCGCGGCCACGCTGGCCAAACCGCTGCCAACGCAAGTCGACTGCCGGGAGGCACCGGTTCAGGCCGGCCGGTACCATACTATATGGTTCCGGAATACGACCTCTTTGATGCTGTCCGAACCTTCGGATTTGATCGATGCAATGCCGACGAAGGAACCGAATAGGTTACCTCAGACCCTGAATCGCGCATTGTGCAGCTTTGTATCTTTCGTAACCCTCATCGAAATCCGGAACCAGTGTCTGATCCGGCTCAATGGACCGCTCGATTCGCGGTGGTGGCGCAAGCTCGGTTCCCCCGCCTGTCGCGGCCATCATCGCAAGCCGCGCCGCGCCGAATGCGCCACCGAAATCACCCGCTTCGGGACAATCTATCGGCGTAGCCAGAACTGTGGCGATGATCTGCAGCCAATATTCGGAATGCGAGCCCCCACCTACCGCCAGCAACGATCCGATTTCAGTTCCAGTTGCAGCCAAAGCGTCCCTGCAGTCACGGATCGCGAAACCCACACCCTCCAGGACGGCGCGGGTCGCCGCCCTTCGGTCAGTTGCATGTTCAAGTCCAACGAAGGCGCCGCGCACGGCAGCATCGTTCAGCGGGGTTCGCTCACCGCCCAGATACGGCAGGAACCGGGTCGTCCCTGGGGGCTGTAGGGATCCGAGTCCAGAGGTCAGCGCTGCCGCATCTTCATCGACCAGCCGTGCGAACCAGTTAAGGGAGTCGGCCGCGGACAAAATCACCCCCATCTGGTGCCAGGCATTTGGAAAGGCGTGGCAAAACGTATGCACTGCAGTCCCGGGATCAGGCCTAAAGCCGTCATTCGCGGCAAAGAGAACTCCCGAAGTGCCGAGCGAGACAAATGCCTGCCCGTCCTTAACCACACCTACGCCAACCGCCGACGCAGCGTTGTCGCCTCCACCGCCAGCTACGGGAACCCCGCGACGAAACCCCCATCGCGCCGCAAGCGCCGGCCGCAGTTCACCGGACACCTCTTGACCTTCGACAAGCCTCGGCATGTGATCCCGGCTGAGGTCAGTGCGGGCCAGGAGGCCGTCCGACCAGTCCCGCCTGGCAGTTTCCAGCCATGACGTTCCCGCTGCGTCAGACATTTCGGCGACATACTCGCCAGTAAGCCACAGCCGCAGGAAATCCTTTGGCAACAGAACTTTGCTGACATTCGAAAATACCTCAGGCTCCCATCGTCTGATCCAGGCAAGCTTTGGAGCCGTAAAGCCAGGAAAGACAATGTTTCCGGTTATCTCCCGCCAGATGGGCTCTTCATCAAATGCCGCCGCTTCTTCGTGCGAGCGGGTATCGTTCCACAGGATGCAGGGGCGCAGCACTTGGTCGGATGCATCGATCAACGTCGCCCCGTGCATCTGGCCGGACAGTCCAATCCCAACGACGTGTGTCAGGTCATGCGACGCGGCCAAACCGTCCAATGCGGTTTCCGCCGCAGCGATCCACTCCTCTGGATGCTGCTCCGACCAACCGTCATGCGGGCGCGACACGGCTAGAGGCGCCGAGGTTTCGCCGACGATGTTTTGGTCACCGTCAATCAGCAAAGCCTTTAGGCTGGACGTGCCGAGGTCAATTCCGACGAACATGGCTCTGAAGCATTTGCTGATCCACTCCGCTCTATCCTTCTTTCTGCATAGATGCCAGAATCTGAGCCTGACTTTTCCAATGTATTAATGTGATCAGCCGATGCAAATCGATCGAGGTACGACCGGACCCGATCCACCGGAAACGCAGTCGAAACAGATGCATGGAAACCGCATCCGTTCCAGTGGCCGACTTCGCTGTCACCCAGTCCACTTCCGGACTGAAGCGATTTGCCCACGCCCCAGCCCGGATCCAATTCAGGAATTATAGGATTCAAAAAATGCGTCTGTTTCGGTACTCCCGCAGGTTGCCCAAGCTTCAGGACAACGCTTGACCCTTTCCGTGAACTCCCGTGCCAGCAAAATTGCCCTACTGCCAGCGGGTACCTGGATTGATTCAGGCATGCACCCCGACGCAAGAGGCTGCTTGATCGCCCGAGAATGGTCCCACTCTCGCTCCACCGCTATTTCAGCTTCCTGTGTTCTCTCAGAGCCATGAATCGTAGTCGGAAACCAGCAGATGAGTCGGATCTTCGTCCTCTTTGATGGTCGAAAACCTCCCTATCTCCTCTCGGAACACGTTGTCGGTGCGGTCATCATTTACGTTCGACACCTCGCCGATCAGCACGCGACCACCCTCCCCCCAGAACGAGTGCCAGATTTCAGGCTCAAGCGATACGCTTTCTCCGGGCGCGAGCTTCAGAAGCCCTCCTCCTTTCATGTGCCTGGCGGATCCGTCCGTTCGCACAGCAAATTCGGCCGTCTCGTCTATTCCACCATCTTCGTCTGCCTTAAACAGTTCCAGCACCAAGGTACCGCCGCCGCGGTTGATGATATCCTCGGTCTTCATGTTGTGGCGATGCATCGGCGTGACCTGGTTCTCGCCCGAAATCAAAAGTTTCTCGGCATAGAGCATCCCCTTTCCACGCGCGACATTGGAATTTGAGCCATTACGTAACGTAAACAGAAAAAGGCCAAGGTCATCATACCGGCCTTCGCCGAAGTCCGTGATGTCCCAACCGAGAAAGTGATCCCGGACCATAGGGCTGTCAGTTGCAGTGCGGCTTCGCAGTTCCTCCGGTGACCAGTATGCGAATGGCGGCAGCCTGAAGCCGTGGCTGCGAATGAAGGCATCTGACTCCGTGAGGAGTTCGTTGATTCTGGACCGAAGCATCGGAGAGGATCCTAACTGGTTTCCTGACATGGACGATTCTGCCCCGAGGCTTGGCCCTGCGCAAGAGTATGCGCTTGCATTCCCCATGATGCGTGGGAATGCTCAAACTCAGGAGGTAAAACAATGCTGATTCTGCACAACTATTTCCGTTCGTCCACGTCGACTCGGTTACGCGCCGCACTGAATGTCAAAGGACTCGACTATCGCTACGTCTCCTATTCTCTGTTGGATGACGAACACCGCGCACCAAATTTCCTGGAAAAGAATCCCGCCGGTCTCGTTCCAGCTCTGGAACTTGAGGACGGGTCGGTGCTGAGTCAGTCGCTGCCGATCATTGAATATCTCGATGAGATGCACCCCGAACCGCCACTGCTTCCAAGCGGTCCAAAGTGTCGCGCAAGGGTCCGCGGACTTGCCTGCATGATTGCCTGCGAAGTCCATCCTCTCAACAACCTGCGGGTGCTCCGGCACTTGGAATGCCTTGGACAGGATGAGGCGGGCAAGTCGGCATGGTTTCGTCATTGGGTCGCCGCGACGTTTGAAGCACTGGAGCGGGTTCTGGCGGAAAGCCCGAAAACAGGAATTTTCTGTCACGGAGATGTTCCGGGACTTGCCGACATCTGCCTGTTTGCACAGGTATGGAACAACAGACGCTTCCGGATCGATCACTCACCCTACCCGACCATTGAGCGAATTTTCCAGGCGGTTGACGCAATCGATGCTTTCCGCAAGGCCGCGCCGCCTGAACAGCCGGACGCAGTGTAGGGCCCGATTGCGGCGTGCGCGCGCCTTGCGGGCAGCGTCCAAGCCGTGCATTGCTGCACACCGGATTCGCGCCCGGAAGGCATCCACAGAGACAGTGATTCCGTTAGCCCGGATCCGGGCGGAAACCATCAACCAGCATTTTCGAGGACACCATGAGTAAACGACGCAAACTCGCCGCAGGAAACTGGAAAATGAACGGGTTATCTGCTGAACTTTCCAATTTGGATGAACTAATTCTCTCAAACCCAAATCCTGCGTGCGACGTATTGATCTGCCCGCCGGCGACTTTGTTGGAGCGCATGTCGAGGCGGACCGCAGGCAGCGCCTTCGCCTTGGGTGGACAGGACTGTCACGTCGCAGTCAGCGGCGCATATACAGGCGATGTGTCCGCAAACATGCTGGCGGATGCGGGCGCTGAGTATGTGATTCTGGGCCATTCAGAGCGCCGGGCCGCTTACGGCGAATCGGACACATTGGTTCAGTCGAAAGCGGTCGCCGCCCATGCCGCGGGACTTGTCGCGATTATCTGCGTCGGGGAGACATTGGAACAGAGGGAGCGCGGCGAAACGCTGGATGTCATTGGCGGACAGATCGAAGGATCCATGCCTCGCGGTGGGGATTGCGTGGAGGTCGTTGTTGCCTATGAGCCAGTATGGGCAATCGGAACCGGCAGGATTCCAACTCTGGCCCAGATCGCGGAAGTGCATGACTTTCTGCGCGCAGATCTCACGGGCGCCTTCGGGTCCAACGCCGAAGAAATCCGGCTTCTGTATGGCGGATCAGTGAAGCCTTCAAACGCCGGAGAGATTTTCGGCGTTCCCAATGTCGATGGAGCATTAGTGGGTGGCGCATCCCTGAATCCGTCAGATTTCAGCGGTATCGTTTCCGCACTTGAAGCAGTTCCTTGAGCGGTCTGCCGGACGAGAACACGAAAGCGCTGATCCCGCGTCACCGGCTTACAGACACCTGATGGAGAGCGCCGTGCCTCTCGCAGGTCACGTCGAATCCGTACAGCCAGTCCAGGCGATTCAGCGCCGCCTTTGGCATCAGTTCGCCGCCAATCCTGAGAATCCCATGGGCTACACCCCTCACCAACGGATTGCGAAGGTGGAAATTCCGCGCGTTTGCGGTCGCAGCGGCAACTACCCGTGCCGCTCGACCGCCGCGGCGCTCCTGGTATTCCGCCAGCGCCTCTTGCTGAGGCAAACGATCCAGGCAGATCGCCAGAACCCAAGCGTCCTCAAGCGCAAGGTTTGCTCCCTGCGCTAGAAACGGGAGCGTCGGATGTGCCGCATCGCCCACGAGCGCAAAACGCCCGTCATGCCAGCGTGAAGCAACATCGTGCCGGAACAGTCCCCAAAGCCGGACGTCTTCCACCCCATCCAGCCAATACCTGACTTCCGGGGCAAAACCGGCGAAAGAGGCATGCAGATTGGCGGGATCGTCCGTTTGGTTCCAATCCTCCCCAACCCATTGAGCGCGTTCCTCCACTGCCACAATGTTCCGCAGTCCTGAGCCCAATGCATAGGTCACCAGATGCCGGCCCGGCCCCATCCAGACATGCGACTCAGGATCCGCTCTGTCAGCCACTACAGCCCGCCAAGCGACCTGGCCGGTATAGAACGGCTCCTCCAAACCATTGAGGTGCCTCCGGGTTGCAGACCTGATCCCATCGGCCCCGACCACAAGCGACCCATCGACGCCCGCTGGATCAGCGGAAACACCCAGCGTCAGGTCCACCCCTGCCCCATGAACCGCCCTTTCAAGAAGTTCGATCAGGTGCGCTCGATGGACCAGAACAAATGGATTGCCATATTGCCGCTTAGTCAGATCGAATCGCAGGATCCGGCGACCTGAGCGATAGTCCTTTAGCTCAACAGCCTGTGATTCCAGCCCGGCCGACAGAAGCTCCGAACCAAGCCCTAGCGCAGCCAGAACCGCAAATCCGTTCGGTGAAATCTGAATCCCCGCGCCGGCCTCGGCGATATTCGGCGCCCGCTCCAGCACCCTGACCTTCGCGCCGCGCCGTGCCATCGCCAACGCCACGGCAAGCCCGGCGATTCCGGCTCCGATAACTGTGATTTTCCGGCCTGTCAGCATAACTTAAGAAATGAGGCGGTGACGCATTGAAGCCCACGAACCGGGCAATAATGCAGTGTCAGCCGCGATGGACTTTTTCGCGCCGCTCGTGCCGCTCCTGCGCTGCCAGCCCCATAGTTGCGATCGGCCGCGCGTCAAGTCTCTTGAGCGAAATTGGATCACCCGTCACCTCGCAGTAGCCGTATTCCCCTTGCTGGATCCGGCGCAGTGCCGCGTCAATCTTCACGACCAGCTTGCGCTGCCGGTCACGGGTGCGCAGCTCGCGGGCGCGGTCGCTTTCCTCGCTGGCACGGTCAGTCATGTCCGGAACGCTGCGCGCGCTGTCCTGAAGTTCCTCGATCGTGTGTTTCGATTCGTTCAGCAACTCGTCTTTCCAAGCGACCAGCTTGCGCCGGAAGTATTCCAGCTGCCGCTCATTCATGAATTTCTCGTCCTCGGAAGGTCGGTAATCATCCGGCAGAAAAGTCATTGCCGTCATATTGGCTTCCTCTTGCTTGACAGACCGAGTCCATGTCCGTGCTGTAGACCCCGTGAATCAGGTCACCGCGATGCTGGAACGCATTAGCCCAAGCGCAATGCCGTGTCACGCCAAGAAACCACATGGTTGCAAGGCAGGTTGGAGATCATTAGGGAAGCGGAACTCTTCTCACTGAATCCCGGCGGACACCCATGAAATTCTCCGGAACTGACGCCTATGTGGCAACGGACGATCTGAAAGTAGCGGTCAATGCCGCGGTTATTCTGGAGCGCCCGTTACTGGTCAAGGGAGAGCCGGGCACGGGAAAGACAGAGCTTGCCCGCCAGGTCTCGCAGGCGCTTGGGCTCGGCCTCATTGAATGGCACATCAAGTCCACCACAAAGGCACAGCAGGGTCTCTACGAATACGATGCCGTGTCCCGCCTTCGCGACAGCCAGCTCGGCGAGAAGCGCGTGCATGACGTGAAGAACTACATCAAGCCAGGCAAGCTGTGGCAGGCGTTCACGGCCGAACGGAAGACCGTGCTGCTTATCGATGAGATTGACAAGGCTGACATCGAGTTTCCGAACGACCTGCTTCAGGAACTGGACCGGATGGAGTTCCAGGTCCACGAGACCGGAGAGACGATCACCGCCCGGCATCGTCCCATCGTCATAATCACCTCGAACAACGAGAAGGAACTGCCAGATGCGTTCCTGCGCCGCTGTTTCTTCCATTACATCCGGTTTCCGGACATCGAGACCATGAGAAGAATCGTCGAGGTTCACCACCCAGGCATCAAGGAACGGCTCCTGGCGACGGCGCTCTCGCAGTTCTTCGAGCTGCGCGAGACACCCGGCCTGAAGAAAAAACCGTCCACTTCGGAAGTCCTGGACTGGCTGAAGCTCCTGCTCGCGGAGGATCTGTCCGCCGAAGATCTGAAGCTCGACAGTTCGAACGCGCTACCGAAGCTGCATGGTGCGCTTCTTAAGAACGAACAGGATCTCCACATGTTCGAGCGGTTGGCATTCATCGCGCGCGGCAGCCGTTAGCCTTGGCGGAACTGCGGTAGAGATCGCTGTCTGTAGGACAATGCATTTCACTTCGCCGTGCCGGGAAGACCGTTCGCATAATCGTTCCCGTTGACACGAAGGAATTGCTGACTTCCCTCTTTGGCACAATTTGGGCGAATCCTGTCGGGAATGCTGAAACCAAGCGCCGCCTGCTTCCAATTCAGCTAGGCAGACCGACGCAGCCAAGCGCCGGTGAGGTGGTCGTAGACAGGCAAAGGCAGGATTCCGGGGGCAATCCGCACAATTCCCGGATTGTTTTCCCTATTGTCCCGCTCCTACCGCCACTCTTGCCTGCGCCGCGCCGCCTTGCGCCGCAAGACGAATGATGGCAACCTCATTCGTTGCCATCACCTCGCCGTCGAAAGGTGCGGCCATTGCTGCGCAACCGATCGGGCATCGAATCCCGAATGATCTTTTGAAGGGCATAGAGACCGACGGAATGTCAGCGCGGCACGTCCGGCTTCGCAACCCTGCGTCAGTGCGCGATCATCACGTGCCTTACGGCCGTATAGTCTTCGAGCGCATACATGGACATGTCCTTGCCGTAACCGGACTGCTTCAATCCACCGTGCGGCATTTCGTTGACCAGCATGAAGTGCGTGTTCACCCAGGTGCAGCCATATTGCAATGCAGCGGACATCTCCATTGCCTTGCCGATGTCTCCGGTCCACACGGAACTTGCAAGTCCGTAAGGGCTGTCATTCGCCCAGTCTACGACCGGATCCTCATCACCGAAACGGGTCACGGAGACAACGGGACCAAAGACCTCTCGCTGAACGATCTCGTCGTTTTGCAAAGCACCGGCCACGACCGTAGGCTTGTAATAATAGCCCGGGCCGTCCTCTGCCTCACCGCCGGTCGTGACCTCGATGTGGGATTGCGCGGAAGCCCGTTCAACGAAGCTCGCGACACGGTCGCGCTGGCGGGCGGAAATAAGCGGCGGGATTTCGTTCGCAGTATCGTCGAGGCTGTCGTAGACAATGCTGGATGCCGCTGCGGTGAGATCAGCCACGAAGCTGTCATAGATGTCAGCATGGGCGTAAACGCGGCAAGCCGCCGTGCAGTCCTGTCCCGAATTGTAGTAGCCAAATGCCTTCAGCCCCTCGACCGTGCGTGCCAGATCAGCGTCGCCCTGGACGATCACCGGAGCCTTGCCTCCGAGTTCAAGATGCGTGCGCTTGACGCCTTTTGACGCGGCCATAAGCACCTTCTTGCCGGTCGCCACATCGCCGGTGATCGAGATCATGTCGATGCCCGGATGGTTTATCAGCGCATTGCCAACCGACCCGCCTTGGCCTGTGACAACGTTCACGGTCCCCTCGGGCAGAATGCCGGCAAGGATTCGCGCAAAGGCGAGCGCCGTCAACGGCGTCTGCTCTGACGGCTTCAGGACGACGGTGTTTCCGCCAGCCAAGGCAGGGGCAAGTTTCCATGCCATCATCATTATCGGATAGTTCCAGGGCACGATCGAAGCCACTACGCCGATCGGGTCGCGCCGTATCATCGAGGTATGGCCATCCAAGTAACAGCCCGAAACCGGTCCGGTCATGGAGCGAACCGCACCGGCGAAATAACGGAAGCAATCGACGACGGCCGGAATTTCCTCGTTGCGGACCTCATTGATCGGTTTCCCGCAATTCAACGCTTCCAGCGCGGAAAGGTTCTCGAGCTCTGCCTCGACCGCATCGGCGATTTTCAGGAGGATGCCTGAACGCTCTCCCGGCGTAGTCCTGGACCATCCAGCAAAAGCCGCCCGAGCCGCTGAGACCGCGCGATCAATCTGGCCGAAACCTGCTTCGGGCACCTGAACAACGGTTTCGCCGGTGCGGGGGTTTAGGACGGTCTCTTCCGTCTCGGTTCCCGTTTCGAAACCGCCTCCGATCAACATGTTGGTTTCCATGACTTTCTCCCTTCATTTTCCCTGACCAGCGACCGCTTCGGTCCCGCGGGTGAGCCAATAGGCGCCGAGAATCGGCAGAAATGTGACCAGCACCACGACCATGGCCACGACGTTGGTGACCGGTCTTTGACGCGGCCTGACCAGCTCTTCCAGCATCCAGATCGGCAGGGTCTGCTGCTGTCCGGCGGTGAAGGTGGTGACAATCACCTCGTCAAAGCTGAGCGCAAAAGCCAGCATCCCGCCTGCAAGAAGCGCGGTGGCGATGTTGGGCATGATGACGAAGCGCAGTGTCTGAAAATAGGTTGCGCCGAGGTCCATCGATGCCTCTATCAGGCTACCGGAAGTTCGTCGGAAGCGCGCAACGGCATTGTTGTAGACGACGACAATGCAGAACGTCGCATGCCCCAGCACGATCGTCCAGAAACTGAACGGAATGTCGGCAAGGCTGAACGCTGATCGCAGCGAAATGCCAGTGATGATTCCTGGCAGCGCGATGGGCAGGATCACCAGGAGCGAAATCGCTTCCCGTCCAAAGAACCTGGTCCGCGCGACAGCCGCTGCGCAGAGCGTGCCGAGCACCATTGCGATAGCTGTCGAGATCGCGGCGACCCTGAGGCTAAGGCCAAGCGCCTCCCAGACATCCGGGCGGTTCCAGGTAACCGCAAACCACTTAAGCGTCAGGTCCGGAGGCGGCCACTGGTAGCTCTTGTCCTCTGTCGTGAAGGCATAAATGAAAATCAGCGCAATAGGCAGATGCAGGAACAGGAGTCCCGCGACGGCCGCGACCTTCAATCCCAGGGAAGCTCTAGAGTGCATCGAAAGCTCCTGCGCGCTTGGCGAGAGCCAGATAGATTCCCATGACAACAACCGGCACCACCGCAAAGGCCGCCGCCAGCGGGATGTTTCCGGCCGTGCCCTGGAACTGGTAGACCGCCTGGCCGATCATCCTTGCCGAGGTACCGACGATCTGCGGGATAATGTAGTCCCCCATCGTCAGCGAGAAGGTGAATATCGAGCCGGCGATGATCCCAGGCAATGCCAGGGGCAGAATGACGTGACGCAAAGTCTGTCCGGGCCGGGCGCCCAAATCACCGGAAGCTTCCAGCATTGAGGGCGGAACCCGCTCCAGCGCAGCCTGAACCGGCAGTATCATGAAGGGAAGCCAGACATAGAGAAACACCAGGAACGTTCCCGTCCAGCTGACCGAAAGCGAATTGCCTCCGATGCCCGGGATGGACAGATAGGCTTCCAGCAGCCAGGTAAGCCGCAGGGTCTCGAACACCCAGTTGAGGATGCCTTCCTTGGCAAGGATCAGCTTCCAGGAATAGACACGGACCAGGTAGCTCGACCATAAGGGAAGCATGACCCCAAGATAGAACACGGCCTTCCAGCGGCCCCGGGCGTAGCGTGCAGCAAAATAGGCTATGGGAAACGCGACTATCGCAGCCGCGACGGTCACCGTGCCAGCCATGACGATGGTGCGCAGCAGGATGTCGAAATTCGAGGCGCGGAAGAGTTCGGCATAGGTCTTTAGCGTAAATTCGCGCTGCACCAACCCCGTGAATTCATCGATCGAAAAGAAGCTTTGCGCCAGAAGGGCGAACAGGGATCCCAGATAGACGATTCCAAGCCAAAGCATTGGCGGCATGATCAGCATCAGCAACAGCAGGCTGGGTCGCCGCCACAGAATGTCCGAAAATCGCGAAAACGTCACAGAGCCAGCGGATCGTGGAAGGGGGGCACCGGCGTCAACCATGATCGCCTCCCGACATGACATGAAGGGCGTCGGCCTCCCACGCGAGAGAGACTTTCGCCCCGGTTGCGGGCACCTCCGAGCCTTTCGGCAAGAGCACGTCCAGCATTGCGCCTTCGCAGGCTACCCCGATCCGCGTCGCCGAGCCGAGAAAAGACTTTCGGACAACGACGCCGGAGACCCGGCCGCTGCCGATGCGTATAGATTCCGGACGCAGGCTTGCCGGGGCGGACCGCCCCGTCAGGCGCTCAACCATTTCGGGCGGCAGGACATTGGAGGATCCCACGAAATCAGCGACGAACGGCATCTGTGGGCGGTCGTATATCTCCTCAGGCGTGCCGACCTGCTGAATGCGGCCCTGATTGAAGACTGCGACCCGGTCCGACATCGACAGCGCCTCGGCCTGGTCGTGAGTGACAAAGACAAAAGCAATGCCAAGTCGGCGCTGCAAAGTTTTCAGCTCGCCCTGCATCTGCTCGCGCAGCTTTCTGTCCAGAGCGCCCAGAGGCTCGTCCAGCAGCAGAACCTTGGGCTGCATGACCAGCGCACGCGCGAGGGCAACACGCTGGCGCTGCCCGCCGGAAAGCTCCGAAGGCCTGCGGTCACCATACCCGCCCAGGGCCACGAGAGCCAGCGCTTCGTCTGCCGCTCTTCGGCGCTCTGGCTTTGCATCGCCCCTAACCATCGGCCCGTACGCAACGTTTTCGCGCACGTTCAGGTGCGGGAAAAGTGCATAATCCTGAAACACCGTGTTAACCGGACGCCGGTACGGCGGCGTGTCCGTTGCGTCCACTCCGAATATCTCAACCGTTCCGGAAGTGGGCTGGTCGAAGCCTGCAATAAGCCGCAGGCAGGTGGTTTTGCCGGAGCCTGACGGCCCGAGAAGCGAAAAAAACTCACCTTCCTCGATCTCGAGTTCCACATCGTCGACTGCACGGACGGATTCAAAATGGCGAGAGACACCTGTGAACTTGATCGCCGTTTTCGTCATATGCCCACCGTCCTGCGCGGCGTTGCCGCCGCGCAGCAGGTCTTTGATACTACCGCCCGCCAATTACGCCGATGTAGTCCGAGACCCAACGGTAGTAGGGCACGCATTCTCCCTGGCTTTCGCACTGCGAGACGGGCGTCTGCCAGAAGCGGACTTTCTCGAAATCATCGAAGCCATTCTTTGTGCAGCCCTCCGCAGTTTGCATTCCGCGCCCGTCTGTGCATGCGGCCGGAACGGCGGGGTTCGCCCCGAACCAGACCGAGAGATCCGACATCAGGTTGGACGACAGCGTGTGCTCCATCCACATATAGGCGCAGTTCGGGTTCGCGCTGTCGACGTGCATCATCGTGGTATCGGCCCAGCCGGTCACGCCCTCTTCGGGGATGACACTGGCGATCGGCGCGTTGTCGCCCTGCAGCAGGTTCACCTGGAAGGGCCAGGAGCCCGAAGCCGCCATTCCTTCATTCTTGAAGTCGTCGATCTGGATGAAGGCGTCGTGCCAGTAGCGGCCTACAAGCTTGCGTTGCGCGCGCAGCAGATCCAGCGCGGCATCGTACTGTTCCTGATTGAGTTCGTAAGGCGACACAATGCCCAGTTCCGGCTTGTGTGTCATCAGGTACAGCGCCGCATCCGCCACATGGATCGGACCGTCATAGGCTTGCACCCGTCCTACGTTGCTTTCCCCGTCCGGCAGAAGCTGCTCTTCAAACACCACGGACCAAGAGGTGGGAACAGCATCTCCGAATATCTCGGTGCTGTACATCAGAACATTCGGCCCCCACATGTAAGGCGTACCATAGTTCTTCCCGTCGACGTAGTGCCACGGCGCCTGTTTCAGCCGATCATCGATCGTGTCCCAGCTGGGGATCAATTCGGTGTTGACGGGTTGAACCCGCTTGCCCGCGACCATCCTCAAGCTGGCGTCACCCGAGGCCGTCACCAGGTCAAAACCGCCTTCGTTCATCAACGCCACCATCTCGTCGGACGTGTTCGCTGTCTTGACGTTCACCTCGCAGCCGGTCGCTTCCTCAAACCCGGTAACCCAGTCGAAGGCCTCTGCCGTCTCTCCACGCTCGATGTAGCCCGGCCAAGCCACGATGTTCAGCTGACCTTCTCCTTCACCTACTTCGGTCACCATTTCCGCCTGCGCGGGTTGCACAGCGAAGGCAGCGAGTAGCCCGAATGCGACGACGGATGTAAAGTTGCCGTTCATGACGATTCTCCCTCTGATTTCCTGCAGGAAAGATCGTAGGGCAAGCAAATTTAGGCAAATTCAATTTTCCGTGCTTTGATATCGGATTTTCCGATATCTTAGCGAAGGCGTGAGGCATGACAGCTCTGGGCCACCGAAAGGAAAGCGCGGGTTGCGTGCGAAACATTCGCACCACGACGCCAGACAAGTCCAACCTGGACAACCGGCATTCGGACGGAAACGTCACGGCTTTCTATGCGATTGCCCTCCAGCGACCAAGGACGATATACCATGTCCGGCATGAGCGACACGCCAGCGCCGCTGGCGACAAGCGAGCGCACTGCCTCGACCGACCGGGTGCGGAACGCAATTCGGGGCTTGGCGGGAAAACTTGACATCAGCCGGTTAGTTTCCTCGTGCATTTCGTCGACGTCCAGAACGATCTGGGCTTCCGCCGTCAAATCCTCAAGCGATATGATTTCCGACGCAGTGAGCGGATGACCGAGCGACAGCCATAGACGATACGGGGAAACCGACAGGAGTTCGGAATGGAGCGCAAAGGGGTTGCGCAGATTGCCGACAAGCATCACCGCAACGTCCAGTTCTCCACCGATCAGCAAATGCTCCAGGTATTCGGCGGTGTCTTCCAGTGCGCTGACTTCTACTTCAGGCTGGGACCGTCGGAAGCGGGACAGCAAATCGGACAGAACGTAACCCGATGTCAGTGAGGTCACACCGACATTCAATGTACCTCCAAGGCTATTGTGCTGGCCAGCGAGGTTCATCTCTGCGTTGGATATCTCTGCCAGGATCGCTTTGGCATGGCGCATGAACACATGCCCATGATGCGTTATCTCGATTCCGCGCCTACGTCTTTCAAAGAGCCTGATCCCCAGATGTCCCTCTAGCTCTTTGACGGATTCTGTCAGTGCGCTTTGCGAAATGGCCAGTTCCACCGCCGCACGGCTGAATGATCCGTGCTCCGCCACTCCAACGAAGTACCTAGCCTGCTTCAGGGTAAATGACATTGTGGCAAGCCTCTTGCAAAACTTTGCGTTCAAGCCGGTCTTTTCCCTTATGCGACAGGACCGGCGCCGCACGGGGTAGTGGTTCTTCTGGCAGCATCCATTCCATTACGGTCACGTTCATTGATCATGCATGCCGGTTGGAAATCCAGCTGTCGATCCGAGTTTCTTGCAAAATTATTTCCGTTCCGGTGGTCGCCGCGCGTCCGCGGAACCGTCAGACAACTTAGGAGCGGGCCTGATCCGGTCTCCGGCTGGATTCCGGCTATTGGACACAGCGGGCGGAAGGTTAGGTGGCGACATCCGGGCACGCCACTCGGCACCTTCCCCTCCTGCGGAGCGGCGGAGGTAAGCTGCGATCATCCGTAAGCATTGTTCCCTAGAAGGCAGTTGGTTAGCATTGCCAGCTTCTGTTTGCCCAATGATCGCGAAACGCCGCTTTCTCCCACTCACAGATTCCTGCATCGAAATCATTAGGACGGGCATTTTCTCCAATCACTCACCGTCGTCTTTGGGCGTAAGCGCCCGACAATTGGCGCCTTGGTCTACGAGCAAGTCATGTCATTGCATTGGTATGCTCGGATAGAGAAGCGGAAGCCAGCGCTCAGCAGCGTAAGCTGGAAACGCGAGCCGAAACGGAGCCCGATGGTTCGCAGCAACAAGCATGCCACGTTTCTCAAGCGCCGAAGTTACCTTTCGCGCCGCACGTTCTCCATAGTTTGTGAGCGACGGAACCTTGGCGCGTTCCTCCTGTCCCGCGAGTAAGGCTTCCCTCAGAACCATGAAGCTGCCTTTTTCGAGCCTCTTTGCCCGCACTTCCTCCTCAACATGGATTTCAATGCTTTGAAGCAGCTTATCAGGGTCAAGCAGTTTTTCCATGAAAGACACCTGATCGATCGAGCGTTCGAGAAACATCGTGCAGAACTCAAGCAGTCCGGACTGAGTCAGGTTTCCGCGGCCATCACGGTCGCCGCGGCGCGGTAGGTCCGCCGCTGCGAGATGGAATCTGTACGCCGCTTCCTGCGTGCAAGCCCACGAGCGACCGACCACAGGCTTGTTCCGATCCCGAGTCTCCTGAGTAGCGCATGGGACATCAAGCGAGCGACGCGGCCGTTGCCGTCCAGAAACGGATGGATCCACAGAAAGCGGTGGTGAACCGCGCCCACTGACTGAATCTGGCGCATTCGGCTCAATGGGGGCGATGTATATGCCTGGTCAAAGCGCGCAAGGAGGGACGCCACGAGTTCACGATGCGGCGGCTCGTGCCGCCCAGCCGCCACGTCAGCATGCCACAACTGCCCGGGAACAATCTCGTGACGTTCGCCAGTGACTTGATTCTCGACCCAGAGCATATCGGAGGGAAGATGTTCGCAAAACTGCCGGTGCAGCCAGCTGGCATAGGCGGCGGAAGCAGGCCAGACGGCTGGATCACGACCATCGTCAATCAACTTCTGAACATGAATGTGCGCAACGGCTTCGAACTGGAGACCACGCTTCCTTGGCTCATCCGAAAAATCTTCAGCCAAAGCGCGTTCAATGTCGCGCGGATGGGTATTGTGGCCTCCAATAAGGTTTGAGTAATAGCAGTTCATAGACCTTACGAGATCGCCAACTGACTGCTGCAGGATCGGACGGACACGCTTCGCCAATCCGCAAGCGCTCTCTGCGAGTTTGAGCGCACTGTCCTCCAGCGAGTGGGACGCCGCCTCTTCTGGCAGCATCGGTTCCATCATAGTCACGTTCATGGATCATGCATGCCGGTTTGAAATTCAGCTGTAAATTCATAAAATCATAAAGTTAACCGGCAGTGAGAAGCCGGTTTGCGCCGGAACCTGTGCCGGTTGATCACAGAAGGCTCTTGACCGCTTGAAGATCGCGCAAATCGCGAAGTGCCGCATTTTGAGTCCGTTGAAGCAGGCAGCCAAGGACCACATCCGCTTGTGATCTATCCGCGATTGCCTCATAGCGGCGCTCATGACTCGTCTATGTCTCCGCAATCCAGCCATCGCCCCCCGCGCAACGCTCAATCCGACCTCCTGGAAGGCAACTCTCGGGGGACATGTCAGCGGGCAGACTGACGAAGAACATGAAAAGGAAACGCCGGCATGATCGTTCTGGCATCCGCCGCCGTGGGGGCGGTCCTTGGCGGTTTCCATGCAGTACGGCGCGATGGAAACGCTAAGGACATTGCGCAGTACGCTGCCGTCTATGCGATGGCATTCGGAGTCCTCGCCGTCTTCATTGCTGTCTTCGTCGAACGTGCATACAGCTGATGTTCCTTCGCTTTTTCGAAAACCTGCGCAACGGAGGAATCCCGGTCAGCCTCCGGGAATACCTGACCTTTCTGGAGGCGTTGGGGCAAGGACTTGTTACGTATGAGGCAGAACGCTTCTATTTCCTCGCCCGTACGGCGATGGTGAAAGACGAACGCAACCTTGACCGATTCGACCGCGCTTTCAGTGAGACATTCAAGGGGCTTGAGCACATCTCCGCAGAAGCATTGGTAGCGGCGCTGGATCTTCCTGGTGACTGGCTCGAAAAGCTTGCTGAACGTCATCTCAGCGAAGAGGAAATGGCCGAAATAAAATCCCTCGGCGGCTTCGACAAGTTGATGGAAACGCTGGAGGAGCGCCTGCGCGAGCAGAAAGGCCGTCATGAAGGCGGGAACAAGTGGATCGGCACGGCGGGCACGAGTCCTTTCGGAGCATATGGCTATAACCCCGAGGGAATAAGGATCGGTCAGAAAGAAAGCCGTCATCAGCGCGCCGTAAAGGTCTGGGACCGTCGGGAATTCAGGGATCTCGACGACACGGTCGAAATCGGAACTCGCAACATAAAGGTTGCACTGAAGCGCCTGCGCCGGTGGGCCCGTGATGGGGCAGAGGAAGAACTGGATCTGCACGGAACAATCCGGGCCACTGCCGAAAACGGCTACCTAGACGTGCAAACCAGACCCGAACGACGAAACGCGGTGAAGGTTCTTCTGTTCCTAGATGTCGGGGGATCCATGGATCCCCATGTCCGGATGGTGGAGGAACTGTTTTCGGCGGCCAGTGCAGAGTTCAAGCACCTCCGGCATTTCTACTACCACAACTGCCTCTACGAAAGCGTCTGGCAGGACAACCGCAGACGCTGGAACGAACGGACACCGACGCTGGAAGTGCTGCGCACGTTCGGGAAGGATTACAAATGCATTTTCGTAGGTGACGCCTCAATGAGTCCGTATGAGATCGCGTTCCCGGGCGGGGCCAACGAACACTGGAACGCTGAAGCCGGCCAAGTCTGGCTCGAACGTGCCCGTGATCAGTGGCCAGCGATTCTTTGGATCAATCCTGTTGCCGAACGTATATGGCGCTACACGCAGTCAATCCAGATGATTCGGGAGATCCTGGGACAGGACCGCATGGTTCCAATGACAATTGAGGGAATTGAACGCGGAATGAAGGCACTGGGGCACTGAAGGATTACAGCAGCGGGACAATGTGAAGCGGTGCGCAAATCGTCTTAACTGACTCGGAAATCAGGCACCGGACGACAAGCGTCATACCTGATCGTCCCGATTGGCCCCTCGCAGGACGGCAGCCGATTGGACCTGCAACGTGACTGCAAGTCAAGCTTCACTGCGCAACCGAGTAACGTAGAACATTGCAGCCATCGGCCGGATTCGCCAAGATGGAACAGCAGATCCGTAATGACCGTTCAGGTTTCTCAGATGGCCAAAGCTCCGACAGTCGAGATTGAACCCGTTTCTTTCCATTCAGACCCCTACCCCGCACTTGCTGCAATGCGCATGG
Source organism: Rhodobacter sp. (assembly GCA_022824145.1). Lineage (GTDB taxonomy): Bacteria > Pseudomonadota > Alphaproteobacteria > Rhodobacterales > Rhodobacteraceae > JAPOUP01. The sequence continues at coordinate 19,207 of JAJEAY010000111.1, forward strand.
AAACGCCTGTCTGCTTCGTTCCCCAGCTTGGCGCCACGCTCATTACCAAGCGCAACGCGATATTCGAACAGGAGAAGCGCATCGAGGTCTTTTCCAGTTACCAGCCAGACGGATTGATGAGCGTCCTTATGGGAGAAAACATGATGCGGAAGGACGGAGAGGCTCATGCCGCTGAACGCCGGGCCACCTTTCCTTCGTTCAGTCCGCGCACCGTGCGCGATCATTGGTTTCATGAATTCCGCAAGCACACCAACCATGTGCTGGATACGATCGCGCCGCAAGGTAACTGTGATCTAGTGGCAGACTATGCGATGCCGGTTTCGGGTCACGCGCTGAGGGTGATCACCGGACTGACCAACATGAGCTGGCAGGACATCGACAGGGTCAGTCAAGGCATGATTGACGGAATTGCCAACTATGCAGGAGACCCGGATGTTGAGGCGCACTGCAAAACATGTACCGCACTGATCGACGCACGCATTGAGGACCGGGTGCAGAAAACGATGCAGGCGCCGGATCGTTCACTTCTTTCAGTGCAGCTTCAGGCAGGTCTGGCGATGGACTCCGTCCGTGCCAACGTGAAGCTTGCGATTTCCGGCGGACAGAACGAGCCACGCGACGCAATCGCGGGAACCGTATGGGCCTTGCTCACGCATCCCGGACAGCTTGAACTCGTTCGTGCGGGGCAGGCCAGCTGGCGCAACGCATTCGAAGAATATGCGAGATGGATTTCGCCGATTGGCATGTCGCCGCGGCGGGTAGCCCGGAAAGACACTGTCGACGGAATAGACTTCGAACCGGACTCCCGTGTCTTTTTCATGTTCGGTTCAGGAAACCGTGACGAGGAAATATTCGAGGAACCTGAGAAATTTGACGTTACCCGCGACACTTCGCCGAGCCTTGCCTTTGGCGCCGGGCCCCATTTCTGCGCGGGTGCGGCCGCAAGCCGGTCTCTGATCGCGGACGTTGCGCTGCCGATGCTGTTCGAACGATTGCCCGGTCTGCGTCTTGCAGGGGACGTGCGCTTTTCCGGGTGGGCGTTCCGGGGGCCAACCAAAGTTCCGGTGTCCTGGAATCCGGACTGACAGCGATTGAGAACTGCATGCCAAGGTGATCCCAGGCATCTTCGGCGCTGGTTTCGCGGTTCGGCGGAACACCCGCCTTCGTCCATGTTCCTCCCGGAACCGAATCCAGAATCCTGAGTGGGCTGAAACCGCCGCCGCCCGGGTGCCGGACAGGGCATGGCTCTGCAATTGGGAACGTAGGTGGGGATTGCCTCCCGGCTAAGGCGGAATCGGTTCACCCTGTCGGCCAGAAATTTCTGCGAACATCCGCGGTTCCGGACAGGAGTCTCTTGGGGAGACTCCCGCCGTTCCGGCCGCTGTGGGCATTGCCAGATCGGACTGCGCATTCCATATTCAGAATATGGCCAAGTTCGCGACCATCATTCTCGCGGTCCTCTACGGTCTTGCGATGTACCGTTTTTCCGCATGGAGGATGGGGCGACAGCTCGACAGGAATTCCACCGAACTGGCGGATCCAGCCCTAAAGCTGCTGGTTGGGAGGATGGCGGAGACGCTTGATCTCCCGGCCGTAAGGGTTCAGATTTTTGAGATCGAACAGATCAACGGGCTCGCAGCGCCGGACGGGCGCATATTCATCACGCGCGGGTTCATCCGAAAGTACCGTGCGGGCGAGGTCAGTTCAGACGAACTCGCAAGTGTGATCGCGCATGAGCTCGGCCATGTGGCTCTCGGGCATTCGCGGCGACGCATGATCGTTTTCACCGGGCAGAACGCTTTCCGAACCGCATTGATTCTCGCATTGGGCCGCTTCCTGCCCTTTCCGCCTGTACTTCGCTGGCTAAGCGGCCATCTTGTAAATCTGTTGACGTCATTGTTCACGGCCAAACTGAGCCGGAACGATGAGTTCGAAGCCGACGCCTATGCAGCCGCATTGCTGGTCAAGGCAGGCATTGGGACAGAGCCTCAGACATCGTTGTTGAGGAAGCTCGACAGTCTCAGCCAGGCGGGCAGCCAGACCAGTCCGGCATGGTTTCTGAGCCATCCCAGCGCCAACCGAAGGATCCAGGCAATCGAGAAGCTCGCAGGGAGATGGGACGAAGGACGCGGGCGGGGTTAACCGAGCTGGAGGGAGCACCCCCGTTGTCATCATCAGGCGAAACGATCTTCCCGGCTTTCAGTCCGGGCCGGGATTTCCTTCTTCATAACCGTAGGGTTACGACCTGGAGCGGGAACCCAGCCGCTTCAACCGGTGGGGCGTGAAGCAGTCCTTGATTCCGCTGGCATGGCTTTGCGGCACGTCAATGCAGGGCGTTCGGACCGATCCACGATATAGCCCGCGCCGCGGGACGGGCACGACCGTCCTCCTGAACCGCATCTTCACAGAAGCGGAAGATCTCGCCAAATCAACGATCAGGGTCGAAGCGCCCGAGAAAATGAGCTCTGCCTATGGAGTGAGTCGGCACAATTCACTCAATTGCGCCTTTTGACAGGTGTCGCCCGGAAACACAGACGGTCATAACAACACCGGAGTTCAGATTTAACCTGGCAGTCTGCTCCGAACATACCCATCCAGCGCGGCAACCTCGCCCGTCTTCATCCGTAGACCCAGCTTTGACCGCCGCCAAACAACGTCCTCTGCGGTCCGCGCGAACTCCTTTTCCATCATCCAATCCACTTCGCGCTCGGTAAGGGTCGCTCCAAAGCTGCGACCGAGATCCGCAACGTCACTGGAATTTCCGAGAATCTGAGCTGCATCCGTTCCATATGCACGGACAAGGCGACGCGCCCAAAATCCGTCCAGAAAATCGAACCGTTGCCGAAGTTCCCTCTCAAGGGATTCGACTTGGTCAAAGCCGAATCCGCCGCCGGGAAGCGCAGCTCCCGCAGTCCACGGACCGGGAAGCCCCGGGAAATACCGTTCCATTCCATGAAGTGCCCGCTCGGCCAGCCTGCGGTAGGTGGTTATCTTGCCGCCAAGGACACTGAGCAGCGGCGCGCCGTCTGAATCGTCCCATTCAAGAACATATTCCCTTGTGGTCGCCGTGGCGTTCTCTTCTCCGGAGTCAAACAGTGCACGGACACCCGCGAATGACCAGACAACATCCCGGGCGGAGATCTGCATTCTGAAATAGCGGTTGACGAATGCGATCAGGTAATCGCGCTCGTCATCTGTGCAGACCGGTCGCTGCATTGCCGTTCCGCAGTCCACATCCGTTGTACCGATCAGGGTGAAATCGGACTCGTAGGGGATCATGAACGCGATCCGCCCGTCCTCTCCCTGCAGAAAGTAGCACTTATCGTGGTCATAAAGGCGGCGTGTGACGATATGGGATCCCCGGACGAGCCTGAGCGCTGCTGGCGTGCGGGCGGCGATCACGCCCGACAGGACTTCACCTGCCCATGGACCGGCTGCATTGACCAGAAGTCGCGCGGTTCTCGTCCTGCGTTCACCGTATGTCTTTTCTTCCGTTTGGATTTCCCAGCATTTCCCGACTCGTCTTGCCCCGACAACACGGGTTCTTACATTGATTTCGGCGCCACGTTCAGCCGCATCTCTTGCGTTAAGTGTGACAAGCCGCGAGTCGTCCACCCAACAGTCGGAATATTCGAACGCTTTCCGAAACCTCGTCCTCAGCGGGTCGCCCTCACGGTTGGATGCGAGATCAAGAGTTGCGGTGCCGGGAAGTATGCTCCGTTCGCCGATGCTGTCATAAAGGAACAGCCCCAGACGGATTAACCAGTCCGGGCGGCGCCCCTTCATCCAAGGCATAATCCGCGTCAATACCCTTGATGCCGGGGTTGTTCCCTCAAACCTCATATCCCGATGGCAGGGCAGTACGAAACGCATTGGCCAGCTTATGTGTGGCATGGCGCGCAGGAGCATTTCACGCTCAGCCAAGCCTTCACGGACCAAGCGGAACTCAAAATGCTCGAGGTAACGCAGTCCTCCGTGAAACAGCTTGGTGGAAGCGCTGGAGGTTGCTGACGCCAGGTCGTCCTTCTCCGCCAGACCGACCTTGAGACCGCGTCCCGCCGCGTCACGTGCTATGCCGCAGCCGTTGACACCTCCGCCAATGACAAAGAGATCGAATTCAGGCTCGATCATCGTCATGTCTTCATCCCTGCCACCAAGTGAGCTGGCCTCCCAGGCACCCGTTTCCTGTTTACAGGGCTGCGGTCCAGACGTCATCATTCGCCGGCCGCCCTGCTCCCACTCCCTCACATAAGGAGATGACGTTCAGTCAACCATTACCGGTCACGTCCGTCCGCCACCCGAGCGCTCCGACCGCCACGACGTCGTGGACGCGGCGCCGCCTTTTCGAGACCAGCACGCAGAATCGCGCTCATTGGATGATCCGTAACCTCCGCACCGTAAGCGTCAAGCAGAACCGCTATGGCTTCCCGGGGGTCAATCTCCACCGGCAGTTTGACTGCCCAGTCCAGGAATATCGACCGACATTCCGGCAATCCAATTCCTTCAATCCGGTATGCTTCCCGGATGAGCTGGTTGCTGTCGATTTCATCAAGCGTCATTGATCCACCGGTCCATTCAGACGATGGACTCAAGTTATCCGGTTTCACCTCTTGGAATCCACCCGGTATCGCAGTGGGCACGTCTCCCCGCCGCAGCCAAGGGAAGCTTTAACCGGCACATCCCGAGGTTGTTCATTTCCGACGGTGGCGTTAACCGTCCACTGCTTGTGTGGAGGCCGGGAATGAGCAGGAGCCTGAATCGGGTTCGAGACGCCCTGGAGGCGGCGGGACTTGAAGCCGACATACGTGAAATGCCGGGCAATACCCGTACCGCAGCGCAGGCAGCGG
>JAJEAY010000114.1 GCA_022824145.1 Rhodobacter sp.
GGCAATCGGTGCGCCGTGAGGACAGCGTCTTCCGGACGCGCTGCAGACCGCCAGGGAGATTTTTTGCAGTTTCCACCTCAGACCAAAAAAGAAGCGCTGAGTTGTTCGCTCCCCTGTTGACAAGGCCGCTGACGCACCATATACGGCCCGGACCTAGGCGAAGAGGCTTCGCCCAGTCCAGATATGAAGTGGCCATGATCCGAGCGGACTTCGCTCCGATCCTCTGAAATTCCACCGCGTCGTTCCCGCGAGAGAGGGGACGTATGCGGTTTTCGTGCTTTGCGGAAGCGTCAAGGCATGTCGATAATACCAGGGCGTGGACACGCCTTGAGGAACCTGAGTGCGCAAGACGGGGACTGAGACCCAAATGCCAACGATCCAGCAGCTGATCCGCAAACCGCGGCAGCCAAAAGTGAAACGCTCGAAGTCGCTGCACCTCGAGGGCTGCCCGCAGAAGCGCGGCGTCTGTACGCGCGTTTACACGACGACGCCCAAGAAGCCGAATTCGGCAATGCGGAAGGTCGCCAAGGTGCGGCTCACCAATGGCTTTGAGGTGATCAGCTATATACCCGGGGAGAGCCATAACCTGCAGGAACACTCGGTGGTGCTGATTCGCGGCGGTCGCGTGAAAGACCTGCCCGGCGTCCGCTACCACATTCTGCGCGGCGTGCTCGATACCCAGGGCGTCAAGGACCGCAGGCAGCGCCGCTCGAAATATGGCGCCAAGCGGCCGAAATAACAGGAAACGCAGATGTCCAGACGTCACGCCGCCGAAAAACGCGAAGTCCTGCCCGACGCCAAATATGGCGACGTGGTTCTGACCAAGTTCATGAACAGCCTCATGATCGATGGAAAAAAATCCATCGCCGAACGCATCGTCTACCATGCGCTCGACCGGGTCGAGAGCCGGCTCAGGAAATCACCGGTTGATGTCTTCCATGAAGCGCTTGAGAACATCAAACCGTCCGTTGAGGTTCGCTCCCGGCGTGTTGGCGGCGCCACCTACCAGGTTCCGGTCGAGGTTCGCCCGGAGCGCCGCCAGGCTCTGGCCATCCGGTGGCTCATCACAGCGAGCAGGAAACGTGGCGAGAATACGATGGAAGAGCGTCTCGCCGCCGAACTGGCGGATGCGGTGAACAATCGCGGCGCCGCCGTCAAACGGCGCGAAGACACCCACAAGATGGCCGAAGCCAACAAGGCTTTCAGCCACTACCGCTGGTAATCTTCAGTCCTGAGGTCCCGAGAATCCATGGCACGCGAATTTCCACTCGAGCGCTACCGAAATTTCGGGATCATGGCGCATATTGACGCAGGCAAGACCACCTGCTCGGAGCGCATCCTGTACTACACCGGAAAGTCGCACAAGATCGGCGAGGTCCATGACGGCGCTGCGACAATGGACTGGATGGAACAGGAGCAGGAGCGCGGCATCACCATCACCTCTGCGGCAACCACAACATTCTGGGAGCGCACAGAGGATGGAAAGAATGCCCAGACCGAGCGGCACCGTCTGAACATCATCGATACCCCGGGCCACGTTGACTTCACTATTGAAGTCGAACGTTCGCTCGCCGTTCTGGATGGCGCCGTCTGTGTTCTTGACGCAAATGCCGGCGTGGAGCCGCAGACCGAGACCGTCTGGCGCCAGGCTGACCGTTACTCCGTTCCGCGGATCGTTTTCGTGAACAAGATGGACAAGATCGGCGCGGACTTCGCCAACTGCGTTGCCATGATCAAGGAGCGCACAGGCGCCGTACCGGCGCCAATCCAGATGCCGGTCGGGGCCGAGGACAAGTTTTCCGGCATCGTCGATCTCATCACCATGAAGGAATGGATCTGGGCAGGTGAGGATCTGGGTGCGACCTGGACCGTTCAGGACATTCGAAGCGAACTGAAGGACGCTGCGGAAGAGCTCCGGGCTGAACTCGTCGAACTTGCGGTTGAACAGGACGACGCCGCGATGGAGGCCTATCTGGAAGGCGAAGAACCGGATGCCGACACACTGCGCGAATTGATCCGAAAGGGAACCCTTTCACTGTCCTTCGTGCCGGTCCTCGCCGGATCGGCCTTCAAGAACAAGGGTGTCCAGCCGCTCCTTAACGCGGTGATCGACTACCTTCCGCATCCCGTCGACGTTCCCGCCTACTTAGGTTTCGCTCCCGGAGACAGGACGGAAACGCGGGACATTGAACGCACTGCGGATGACGGCCAGCCCTTCTCGGCACTTGCGTTCAAGATCATGAACGATCCGTTCGTCGGGTCGCTGACCTTCACCCGGATTTACTCCGGATCGATGCGGAAGGGCGACGCCATTCTCAATTCGACCAAAGGCAAGCGTGAGCGGATCGGTCGGATGATGATGATGCACTCCAACAACCGCCAGGAGATTGACGAAGCATTCGCCGGCGATATCATCGCTTTGGCTGGCCTGAAGGAGACCACGACTGGCGATACGCTCTGCGACATGCAGAAGCCGGTGGTTCTGGAAACCATGACGTTTCCCAATCCGGTGATCGAGATTGCGGTCGAACCGAAAACCAAGAACGACCAGGAAAAGATGTCGCAGGGCCTGTCGCGCCTTGCCGCTGAGGATCCGTCGTTCCGCGTGGAAACCGATCTCGAATCCGGCCAGACAATCATGAAGGGCATGGGTGAGCTTCATCTTGAGGTTCTCGTCGACCGCCTGAAGCGCGAGTTCAAGGTCGAAGCGAACATTGGCGCCCCGCAGGTGGCCTACCGCGAGACGATTTC
>JAJEAY010000187.1 GCA_022824145.1 Rhodobacter sp.
CGCGAATTCCGGGCAACTTGCATACAAACCTATGTCCGCATAGGCTTGCGCCACCAAACTCAAATGTCCGGGAGGGACCACCTATGAATAAACGCTCGCTAATTGGGGCGGGACTGGCTGCGGCAGCGATGCTCACAGCCCCAATCACCGTTTCGGCCGAAGACACTCCGTACAATCTGCTGCCCGACAAACCCTTTGCCGGGACGAAGCTGAACATTCTCAGTGTCGTTACACCCCAGTTCGATGGCCTGATGCTGAGGGACGGCGAGTTTACTGAACTGACCGGCATCGAGACCGAATGGACATTCATCCCGTTCGGATCGCTGCAGGAAAAAATCAATGCTGAAGGCATCGCGGCAAACGGAACCTTTGACGTCGTCAACTACCTCGACAGCTGGGGACCGCCAAACGCGCACTGGCTGATGAAGATCGACGATCTACTGGCCCGTGACGGCATTTCCATGGACCGTTATCCGGCAGCCTTCGCGCGATCGGCCCAGTTCGAGGGCGAAACACTGGGATTCCCGCTGCGTGCGCACCCGCAGCTTCTTTTCTATCGCAAGGATCTGATTCCGGAACCACCGAAGAGCTGGGAAGAAGTCATCGAAATCGGAAAGGAGCTTAAGGCATCCAATCCCGACGTCGCGCCGCTGGCACTGTATTACAACAACGATGGAAACCGCCAGAACCTGTTCATCTGGATCAATTTCCTATGGGCGGCCGGAGCGGACGTCTTCAACGACGACTGGACCCCGGCCTGGACCACTGAAGAAGCGCTGCAGGCAACCGAAGACTACATCGCCCTCCATACGGTGCATGAGGTGACCAACCCCAACTCGCTCGCATTCGTCGAGCAGGACGCCCGCCAGTCATTCATGCAGGGCAATTCGGCAATGATCCCGGTCTGGTGGTGGGCCTATTCGGGCTTCTACAACCCTGACAGCTCAACCCTCACCAAGGATCAGGTCGCCTTTACCGGCATGCCGACCTACAACGGAGTCGTCAAAACCTACGCCATTTCCATGCCGTTCTCGATCTCGGCGTACTCAGCCAACAAGGACGCTGCCTGGGAGTTCATGAAATGGCTCTCGAACCCTGATATGGACAAGGCCAACGCCACGGAACGCGAAGTCGGCGGAAAGACCATCATCAACAACGTCGTCACGCATATTTCGAGTCTGACCGACGCCGACGTGAACGCAGCCAACGACGGAATTCAGTCCGCCGCATGGGATTCACTGAAGGAATCAGACATTATGCCCCAGATCCCGGAATGGCCGGAGGTCGGTGACATTCTGTCGGCAGCCATTGCCGAAGCCGCCGCTGGCGGAGATACGCGCCAGTTGATGATTGCCGCCGCCGAACGCGCCGAAAAGGTTCTGCGCCGCGCCGGCCGCATCCAGTAAACTGATTGGCTGGGCGGGCCTTGGCCCGCCCTTCCCAAGTGCGGGACAACGTCCTCAAATACGTGCTGGTCACCCCGGCGGTTCTGGTGGTTTTCGCCACCGCAATCTGGCCGCTCATCGAATCGGCGCGCCTTTCGTTCACGGTCGGCCGGCTCAACCGCCCGGGATCCCTCGAACAGTATCTCGGCTGGGAAAACTATGCGTGGGCCGTGCTGGACGAGCCGGCGTTCTGGAATTCCGTATGGGTTACGGCCGTCTACACACTCCTGACGGTCACGCTGACAACGATACTGGCGCTCGGACTGGCAATGCTGCTTGCGCCGGGCGGACGGCTGCGTTCGGGAGTCCAGACGCTTCTTATCCTGCCATTCGCCATGAGTCCTGCCCTGATCGGCGTATCGTTCCGGTTCATGTTCAATCCGGAGTTCGGCCTGTTTGACGCGTTCTTCGGCGCGCTCATTCCTCCATTGGCGGACGTAAGCTGGCTGGCCGACCCGATCCTGGCATTCGCTGTCTGCGTCATGGCGGATGTGTGGGGCTGGATCCCGTTCCTCACGCTTGTTCTGATCGGCGGCCTCGTGAGCGTGCCGCAGGAGACACTGGAAGCCGCGCAGGTGGACGGCGCAGGCAGTTGGCGCGTGTTCCGGGACGTAACGCTGCCGCAGCTCGCCCCGGTTCTTGCCGTCGTGATCATCCTGAAATCGATCTTCTCGCTGAAGACCTTCGATCAGATATTCATGCTGACAAATGGCGGTCCCGGCACCGCGACCCAAACGCTGTCCCACTACATATATTTCAACGGCATGAAATACGGGCAGATCGGATTCGCGGCGTCGGTCGCATGGCTCATGGTGATACCGATGATCTTCCTGACCTACGCCTATGCAAAACTGGTGTTCCGAAGGGACCGAACCTGATGGCCGGGAACCGGGAACGGCAGCTGCGTTCAGCGGTCCAGGTCACCCTGATCCTGATCGCAACCTTTGTGATGCTGGTGCCAATCGCCTGGATTTTCCTCGCAGCGTTCAAGACGCATGTCGATGTCTACCAGCTCAAGCTGTTCTTTACCCCCACGCTTGAGAACTTCGGCACCGTTTTCGATGCGCCCTTCTTCCTCGGGGCAAAGCTGTTCAACTCGACAGCGGTTGCATTTGTCACCGTACTGCTGGCGATTCCAATCGCGACAATGGCGGCCTATTCATTCAGCCGGTTCCGCCTGACGGGCGAGACCGCAATGCTGGTGACCATCCTGGCCACCCAGTTCGTTCCGGCGGTTGTCATTGTCCTTCCGTTCTTCGTGATGTTCCGCGACGTCGGACTCCTGGATACGCGGATCGGGCTTATTCTGGTTAACCTCGCCATTGTCATGCCCTTCGCAATCTGGATGATAAAAGGCTTCATCGACGGCATTCCGATGGATACCGAAGAGGCTGCCATGGTCGACGGATCGTCGCGGCTTCAGGTAATCCGCAACATCGTTCTCCCGATGGCAGCGCCCGGCATTCTGACAGCGGGAATTTTCTGCTTCATCATCGCCTGGAACGAATTTCTCTTCGCGCTGATCCTGACCAACAAACACGCCGTGACGCTTCCCATTGGCCTCGCCCTTTTCAAGGCTGAGGAAGGCGATCTCTGGAATCTGTTGAGCGCGGCAGGAATAATCATCATGCTTCCGATGTTCATCCTTGCGCTGATCATCCGAAAGTACTTTGTGCAGGGAATGACAATGGGCGCGGTGCGCTGATGGCGGAAGTAGTTCTTCGAAATCTCACAAAGCGATGGGGGGACGTCGTCGGAGTCGACGGCCAGTCGCTTCACATCAAGGACCGGGAATTCCTGGTCCTGCTGGGCCCGTCAGGCTGCGGAAAGACAACGACAATGCGCATGATCGCAGGGCTGGAGGAACCGACAGCCGGCGAGATATGGATAGGCGACCGGATGGTTAACCAGGATCTGCCCAAGGACCGGGACGTGGCAATGGTTTTCCAGAACTACGGCCTCTATCCACATATGTCGATTTTCGACAACATCGCCTACCCTCTGAAAGTGCGCCGGGCGCCAAAGCTCGAAATCCGTCCGAGGGTCGAGGCAGCGGCGCAGAAGGTCGAACTGACTGAATTCCTCGACCGCAGGCCCAAAGCGCTTTCGGGTGGCCAGCGGCAGCGCGTAGCGCTTGCCCGCGCCATCGTCAGGACTCCCAAAGTGTTCCTCATGGACGAACCGCTCTCGAACCTGGACGCAAAGCTGCGGGTTTCCATGCGGGCCGAGCTCAAGCATCTCAGCCGTGAGCTTATGACCACCACGGTCTACGTCACCCACGACCAGATCGAAGCGATGACACTTGCTGACCGCGTGGCGGTCATGAAAGACGGCGTCATCCAGCAGCTTGGCACACCGGACGAAATCTACAACGATCCAGCCAACCTGTTTGTGGCGGGGTTCATCGGGTCACCTGCAATGAACCTTATCAAGGGATCGATTCAGAACGGCGGCTTCGTCACGACTGGCGGAACACGGCTTACGCGAACCAACGGGAAGGACTGCGACGCTGTAGTCCTCGGAGTGAGGGCTGATGACATTGAAATCTCCGAACCTGGCAACGGTGCGATAGACGTCACGATCTATGCTTTTGAGAATACCGGCGACAGTACGCTGCTTACCGTGCAATGGGGATTGCAGCGTATCATTGCGCGCGGTGACCGACACCTCAGAAAGGACCAGAACGACATAGTCAGCATTACATTGAACCCGAATCATCTGTATCTCTTTGATCCGAAAAGCGGATCCCGACTCCGGACCTGAAGTGCCATGCCTCGGGAAGGAGCGTTCGGGATCTGGATCACTGCGGAGCCGGATCCGTCAATAGACGGAAAAGACGCAGAGTCAGCAGGAAGTTGTGTCCCGACCGACGGTCGCGCTGCCGGCCGAAACGGACTCCACTTTTCTGATCTCACCCGACTTGCTCGGGCTGAACTGAAATTCCGATCGTCCAGGCGGTGAAGATGATTCCCCTTCCGATCGTGTTCCTTCCGGGCCTGATGTGCGATGCGAGACTTTTCATGCCGCAGATCGCCGCGTTCAGCGGCGCCCGGGCCCTCCACTTCCCGCCGCTGTCCGGCGCGGACACGACGGACGGCCTCGCGCGGCATATCCTTGCAAATGCGCCCGAAAGATTTGCGCTGGCCGGACTTTCCATGGGCGGGATCGTCGCAATGGAAATGATGGCAATCGAACCGGGAAGGATTGAGCGTCTCGCCCTGCTTGACACAAACCCCTGCGATGAACTCGCCGAGATTCGCGCACGACGGATTTCCCAGACTGAAAGTGTGCGTAACGGAGGGCTGAACGCAGTGATGCGGGACGAGATGAAGCCAAACTACCTTGCTGACGTCCCGAACAGGCGCGAAATCCTGGATCTGTGCATGGAAATGGCACTTGATCTGGGCCCGGAGGTATTCATCAGCCAGTCCGTGGCCCTTCGGAACCGGCCTGACCGACGGGAGGTTCTGAGGCGTATTCAGGTGCCGACATTGATACTGTGCGGCCGCGAAGACCGGCTCTGTCCAGTCGTCCGGCACGAGCTCATGCGCGACCTGATTCCCGGCTCCCGTCTTGAGATCATCGAAGGAGCCGGGCACCTTCCAGTTCTAGAACAGCCACAGCAAACAAACGAGGCAATTTCCAGATGGCTGAAATGGTAATCGCCGACAGCCTTCTCGCGCTTCTGAGAAGAGTTGACACGCCAACGGTCTGCAACGCCATTGAGGCTGCACAGGGAAAGCGCGGTTTCAGCAGGTTCACCCGCGGCACCATGCAGCATTCGAGGCCCGGCGCCCCTCCAATTGTGGGATTTGCCCGCACGGCAAAGATCGCCGCGGCGGCCCCCGCCGACGAACCGTTGGACGTGATTCGCGAAAGGCGCAAACGCTACTACAGGTACATGAACCCTGTTTCCGGCCCCGCTGTAGCGGTGATCGAGGATGAGGATTACCCTGACGCCATCGGCGCATGGTGGGGAGAAGTTAACGTAGCTGTGCACAAGGGTCTCGGAATCGCCGGAGCGGTGACGAATGGAGTCATGCGCGACCTTGACGTCATGGACGCTGGCTTTCCGGTTCTTGCCGGCTCGGTCGGTGTCAGCCACTGCTTCGTTCACGTCACTGAAACCGGTACATCCGTCAACGTAATGGGCCTGCGGGTGGAGCATGGCGAACTGATCCACGCCGACCGCCATGGAGCGCTTGCTGTTCCCGCCGACATCCTGCCCGACCTGGAAGTCGCCATCGACTCCGTTGTGGCCAGTGAGGCGATTGTACTTGGCCCCGCCAAGTCGCCGGATTTCAGTATCGAAAAACTAGAATCCGCTTGGGCGGCATTCGAAGACGCCCGGACATAGCGGCCGAATCCACCCAGGTCACGCTCCTGACCGACGACTGGAATTCCGAAGAAACCGTCGGCTCCTTGACGGCCAGATCCCTGGCTTCGCAGACCACCATTCAATTGCGGTTACCGCTGTTCCCAGCTGCCGCATGGACAGGACTCGGTGGTCTCAGCGCTTCAGAAAGAAGCGCGCGAGCGCGTATAGCGCGATCATCACCCACAGCACCTCGATCAGAATTGCCCCGGCATTGGGACGCCAGTACAGAGAAATCAGAATGAACACTGCGCCGACGAGGTTCAGTAGATTGAAAGCTGGACGCTCCCCCACCACCCAGCCACGCGAAACCGCGAGGTAGGCTCCCGCAATAACCAGCGAACCCAGCACCCCCAACCAGTCTACCGGCGTCATCTCCATCTGCAGGCTTCTCCCGGATTGGCTTCCAGCATCCCAGGCCACTTCACCCATTGCTCACCGGTTCGTCAGTAGCACGGGCATGGCCAGCTTCAAGCAGCAACCACATGGTTCGGTTTCCGAACGCAGAGCGGCGGGATTGACCGGGCGCACGCCGTTCTGCCGCATCCGGCCGCGCCAGTCGCGTACCACGGCCATGAAATCGAGGTCCGTATCGAACCGCGCTCCCCGCCCCTATCAGATCGTCGGCACAGGCGTCTGCAGGAAAATCCGAGCTTCCCGGCACCGAATTTGGAACCGTGGCCTGCGTGACTCTGGACTGCGAGGAGACCGATAGCCTGATGCTGCGTCCGGCGACCGCAATTCCGCACAGCAATTCCCGGTAAATTTTCTTTTCGTTCATTATCAGTTGGTTGCGGAATTGCCACGAGTTTTTTTTCGTAGACTTTTTGTGCCGGATATGCTGTCCTGTGGCAAAACAGGCAAAGACCGAGCAGCAGAATGTCCA
>JAJEAY010000209.1 GCA_022824145.1 Rhodobacter sp.
GGAAGTCGATGCGCGCGACGGCTCAACGGCCGACCAGGTTGTGATCGATGTGGATGTTGAAGAGCAGCCAACGGGCACTCTGGCGTTTGGCGCAAGCTACAGCAGTGACTCCGGGTTGGGCGCGAACATCTCATTCACGGAGCGAAATTTCCTGGGCCGGGGTCAGGCGCTTTCGTTCGGTTTTGACACTACCTCCGCCACCAACTCATACCGGTTCGGTTTTGTCGAGCCGCTGTTCCTGGGCCGTGATGTGGAGTTTGGGATCGATCTTGGCTACCAGACGACTGATTCCGAGGACAACACAGACTTCAGCACCTCTAGCGTTGTCTTGAGGCCATCACTGTCGTTTCCATTGGGAGAGAACAGCCGACTCGGGGTTCGCTATTCCGCGCGACGCAGCAAGCTGACGGTTCGGGAATCTGATGACACGTTCGCATTCTGTGAAGGCAATTGGAGCGCATCTTTCGACTCAACAGTCGTAGATGACGGGGATTATGTGTGCGAGGACGGAGACGATCCCAGTCAACCACCGGATCCAGAGAGGTACACGTTCTCCAATATCTTGGGATCCGAGGAGAATCTCGGGAGTCGTATCTCCAGCTCTATCGGATATACCTACGGTCTCCGGACGCTGGACTCTGGCTTGAATCCAGATGCTGGTGTGCTGTTTCGCTTCAGCCAGGACTTGGCCGGTTTGGGAGGAGATGCGAAGTATATCGAGACCACGGCGCTATTTGTCGCCGAACGGAAGCTTCTAACCAGGGATGTCACACTCCGGGCGATCTTCGAAGGTGGAGTTCACCATTCCCTCAGCGATGGTGGCAGCAACTACACCGAGCGTTTCAGCCTTACGGGAAGGATGCGTGGGTTTGAGGTCAATGGCATTGGGCCGCGTGATTACGGCAGGAGAACACTCAACGATAGCATAACAGATCTCGGCCAGTATACCCTTGCACGCGGTGCCGATGGTGAGATTTGGACGCATGGGGCTGACGACGGCTGCATTACCCCAGACGAGAACGGTAAACCGGTGGTTGCTGAAAACACCTCCTGTATCGCATTGGTGCAGACGAACACGTTACGCGGAAATTATTTCGCCGTGGCGAAATTCGAAGCGGAATTCCCGTTGGGCATTCCAGAGGAGTACGGCATTAGAGGCGGTGCATTCCTTGATGTCGGCAGTGTCTGGGGCCTCGACAACAAGAATGTTTCCCTCAAAGATTCAGATGGTAACCCAGTTGCTACGCCAGCCATTGATGATGGCTTGAATCTGCGTGCTGCAGCCGGTGTATCGATGCTATGGGACACGCCTATCGGCCCGCTCCGCTTCAATTTCTCAAGAGACCTGGTCAGCGAGGACTATGACATCCCGCGTAGTTTCGACCTGACAGTCTCAACCCGGTTCTAGGCAGTGAAACCGATATGGTGGGGGCCACTTCTAGTGGCCCTCCAGCTTGCGTTTTTTTCCTCGGTCTGGGCTCAGGAAACAGACCGCCCACAGACGCCAATCCTGGTTGTCGACTGGGAACGCCTGTTTTCCGACCCCCGCGTTGAACAGCGAGTGCTCGGCGGGATTGCCGAACAGCGGGCGGAGCTCGTAGCCGAAAACATCCGGATTGAGCAGCAGCTGACCGCAGAGGAACTTGAACTGGCCGAACGCCGCCCTGAACTTGAAACGACGGAGTTTCAGGAACTCGCGGATGCGTTCGACCGAAAGGTCCAGCAGATACGGGCGGACAGGGACGCGAAAGAACTCGAACTTCAGCAGCTTGCCGGTTTGGAGTGGCGGAAATTTCGCCAGGACGTCGAGAGATCCCTCATCATCGAGATCATGCAGGAACGGGGAGCGGTGCTGGTTATGGATCGCAACCAGGCAATTATGTACTCGACATCGATCGACATAACGGACGAGGCCATAGGACGTATGAGCGCACTTTTCGATGCAGCCTCAGGACAGGACAGCCAGACAAGCTCGGTAACCGAATCGGAACCCGCGGTTGAATAGGTTTGGCACCGCGTTCGCTGGTCTGGAACGGCACTTCGTGCGAAAGGCAGATGTGGCAACTGACCGCCGATCCACCGCAATTCCTTCCGCCAATGCCTTGCGCCGGCATCCTGACATTGACAATATGGCCGTCGCGTCCGCTTGCTGAGGACATGGAAGGCCTTCACAGCGCGGCGACCGAGTTCACGAGCAGTTCTAGGGAAGCAGGCTAATGACCGATGGGTTGAAGACGGCGGATATCGATCTGATCAAGCGCATCATTCCGCATCGATATCCGTTTCTGATGGTCGACCGTGTGAAGGAGATCGATGGCACGAATTCGGCCGTTGGCGTGAAAAACGTCACCTTCAACGAGCCTCATTTTCAGGGTCACTTCCCGAGTACGCCGATCATGCCCGGAGTCACGATCATCGAAGCGATGGCACAGACCGCTGCGGTCATGGTAGGGACGGCACAGGATGTGGCCGACAAGGGCTTCCTGATCTATTTTCTGGCAATCGACCGGTGCAAGTTCCGTCACAAAGTCGTTCCCGGCGACGTATTGGAACTGCACGTCGAAACCGTTCGGAGTGGATCGAAGATTTGGAGATTCAAAGGGCGCGGGCTTGTGCAGGAAAGCTTGGTCGCGGAAGCGGAGTTCACTGCAATGATTGACCGGTCGGCCGACGCCTGATGTCCATCGCATCCACCGCCACAATCCATCCTGGCGCCATCGTCGAAGACGGTGCGGTGATCGGAGCGGATTCGACAGTTGGTCCCTTTTCCGTAATCGGGCCGAAGGTTCGGATCGGCAGCAACGTAACCATAAAGAGCCATGCGATCGTAACGGGCCTGACCGAAATCGGCGATGGAACGACCGTTTTTCCGTTCGCGACGGTCGGAGAGATCCCGCAGGATCTGAAATTCAGGAACGAAGAAACCCGCCTGATAGTCGGCAAGCGCAACCGCATACGCGAAGGCGTTACCATGAACACCGGAACGGCTGGCGGCGGTGGCATAACCCGCATCGGCGATGACGGACTGTTCATGGCGGGTGCCCATGTGGCGCATGACTGCCAGGTGGGCAACCGGGTGATCATGGTTAACAACTCCGCCCTCGGAGGTCACTGCATAGTCGGTGACGACGCAATCATCGGCGGCCTCAGCGGCATCCACCAGTTCGTTCGCATCGGGCGCGGCTCAATCATCGGAGCCGTGACCATGGTGACGAAAGATGTCATCCCACATGGTTTGGTCCAGGCGCCGCGTGGTGTCCTCGACGGGCTGAACCTCGTCGGGATGAAGCGCAGGGGCATGCCGCGGGAAGATATCAACGCGATGCGGGCTGCTTACCAGATGCTTGCGCAGGGAGAGGGCACGTTTCAGGACCGGGCACAGCGGTTGAATGAAGAGGCGACCAGCAAATTTGTGCAGGAAGTGGCGGAGTTCATACTCGGTTACTCCGACAGGTCGTTTCTGATTCCGGACTGATGGCTCGGCTCGCAATTCTCGCGGGACGGGGAGTGCTGCCGCAGATCATCGCGGAAGAACATCGAGACGCGCTTTTCGTGCATTTCGAGGGCATCCCGGTGGAATTGCCGGCAAACCAGCGGTTTCAGGCATCCTTCGAAAGGATTGGGGAACTGTTCGCGGGCCTTCGCGATGCCGGAGTGACTGAACTGGTGTTTGCCGGAAGCCTTGAACGGCCGACCCTCGATCCTGCAAAATTCGACTCCAGGATGCAGGAACTGGCCCCCCGTTTGCTCCAGGCAATGCGTTCGGGAGACGACGGGCTTCTGCGCACGGTCGCGAGTATATTTGAAAGCGAGGCGTTTGGCGTTCGTGGCGCTCACGAAGTCGTCTCCGGATTGACGGCAGAGCCGGGCCTTCTGGCTGGCCATTCTCCATCGAATTCCGATTTACAGGACGCTGAACGCGCGCGCATGATCGTTTCCGCACTCGGCGCATTGGATGTTGGGCAGGCGGTTGTGGTGGACGGTGGCCAGGTGCTTGGCATTGAGACAGTGCAGGGTACCGACGCAATGCTTCGGTTCGTGGCCGAGACTGAATCCAGACTACGACGCTCGGGAGGTGTGCTCTTTAAGGCGCCGAAACCAGACCAGGACCTTAGATTCGATATGCCTGCGATCGGTCCCGGCACGGTTGCCGCCGCGGCAAAGGCGGGACTCTCCGGAATATTCATCGAATCGGGACGGGTTCTGCTTTTGGAACGCTCGCAATCTCTTCAGGCAGCAACGGAAACCGGTCTGTTCCTGTTTGCCGAGAAGTCCTGATGCTCGCATTCATGATCGCGGGGGAAGCGTCGGGCGACAGGCTTGGCGCCTCGCTTATGGCAGGGCTTCGCCAATTGGCCGGAGACATTGCCTTCGATGGAATCGGTGGTCCGCTGATGAAGTCGGAAGGGTTCAGGTCCCGCATTCCGATGGACGAACTGAGCGTATTTGGCATTGCCGAGGTGCTGCCAAAGTATCTTCACTTGCGGCGCCGTCTCAACGAGACGATCAGGCAGGTTATCCAAGCAAGGCCAGACGTTCTGATCACGATCGATTCGCCGGATTTCTGTCTGAGGGTGGCGCGTGAGGTCAAACAGGCAACAGACATTCCCACAGTTCATTACGTCGCGCCGTCTGTCTGGGCCTGGCGTCCCGGACGCGCGAAGAAAATGGCGGAATGCATCGATCATGTGCTTGCTTTGCTGCCATTCGAACCGCCCTACATGGAGAAGGCCGGAATGCGGTGCGACTTCGTCGGTCATCCGGTCATCTCAGAGCCACGGGCAGATGCATCTGAGATTGCGAAATTCCGGGCCGCAACAGGAATCGGTGACTCGCCGATCCTGCTGGTATTGCCTGGTTCCCGAAACGGAGAGGTTCGCCGCCTCATTCCTGTCTTCGCCGAAGCGGCTCAGAACGTCATGGTTCGCTTCCCGGAAATCCGCATTGTGATTCCTGCTGCGGAATCAGTGGCCGAAACCGTAGTCGGCGCTGTGAACGCGTGGCCGGTCGATCCGGTGATTCTTGACCCGCGCACGGAGTCGACCGAAGTCGCCGCCATTCGGAAAAGATCTGCATTTGCGGCTGCCGATTTCGCGTTGGCGGCGTCGGGAACCGTCTCGCTGGAACTGGCTGCCGCGTCCACCCCAATGGTGATCGCTTACGACATGAACTGGCTGAGTTGGCAGATCATGTCCCGGGTATCCCAGGTTGACACAGTAACGCTCGTCAACCTGCTCACGGAACGAAACGTCATCCCTGAGTTCCTTGGTCCAGAGTGCAGGCCGGACGCGATCTCCCGTGCGCTCATCCAGCTGATCGAGTCTTCTGATGCACGCGCCTGTCAAACCGCCGCCATGGCGGAAACACTTGAGAAACTGGGGCAGGGCGGCGAGGAACCCGGAATTCGCGCCGCT
>JAJEAY010000223.1 GCA_022824145.1 Rhodobacter sp.
AAACTGCTGACACAGGCACCTGAGCGATCTGCCGGAATCGCTCCTAAACCATTGATTTTTTTGGTGCCGGCAGAGGGACTCGAACCCCCGGCCCACTGATTACAAATCAGTTGCTCTACCAGCTGAGCTATGCCGGCCATCCAGTGCTTTAAGTTAGTCGCGCAGACTGTCCCATGCAAGGCTAGTCACATTCCCAATGCCTCCTTGTACATTTCGAGCACAGCCTCCTCTTCCGCCACATCGTCCTTATCGCGTTTCCGAAGCGCGATAACCTTACGCATGACCTTGGTATCGTAGCCGCGACCCTTCGCTTCCGCCATCACCTCTTTCTGTTGATCGGCGATTTCCCTTTTCTCTTCCTCAAGACGCTCGAAACGCTCAATGAACTGCTTCAATTCGTCAGCTGCAACGCGATAGGATGCGTCATCTGTCATCTTATTTGCCCTTCATCGGTGGCGGAATGACCTGTCTAAACTGAAGCAACAGATGCCACAAGCGGGAAGTTGGTTGCCGAGCGGACGGCACCCCACTATGCCGCAAAGGACAAAATTAGCGGAGGCCCGTTTGGAGCTTTTGATCTGGAGCGGCGCAGCGGCGACATTGGTCGGTGTCGCCGCACTTATTTGGTGCATCGTTGCGGCGTTGCGCGCCCGACGCGCTGAATTATCCGACGCCGAACTGCGAAAACGGCTGCAGCATATGCTGCCGGTGAACCTAGGAGCGCTGTTCCTTTCGGCAGCAGGATTGATGTTGGTCGTTGTCGGAATCCTGCTCAGCTAACCCGCGGCCATAGGCTGCCCACCGTGTCATCCGCCTTAAGCAGGGGATGCGGATGCATATCACTCGCAACCCGCTGGACAGGAGACCAATCTCAATGAACATCGTCATCCTGACTGGCGCCGGAATCAGCGCGGAAAGCGGACTGGGAACCTTTCGGGACATCGACGGACTCTGGACAAAATACGACCTGAACGATGTAGCGACACCAGAAGGTTTCGCTCGAAATCCTGACCTCGTTCACCAGTTCTACAACGCGCGAAGGATGAACTGCCGAACGGCCTTGCCGAACGACGCCCATACGGCTCTCGCCCGACTTCAGCGCGACTGCCCTGGTGAAGTCGATTTAGTGACCCAGAACATCGATGACCTTCACGAGCGGGCGGGCAGCCGGTCTGTCTGGCATATGCACGGAGAGGTCACCCGCGCGCTCTGCGACGCCTGCGGACACCGTTGGGATGCGCCTGAGAGAATGGAACCATCCGATCCATGCCCCGCATGCGAAGCGGCAGCCACCCGGCCTGACGTTGTCTGGTTTGGGGAAATTCCTTACTTTCTGGACGAGATTCAGGACCGACTTGAACGGTCTGACCTCTTCGTCTCGATCGGAACCTCCGGAAGCGTCTACCCTGCTGCCGGATTTGTCGCGATAGCCGCTGGCGCCGGCGCCCAGACATTGGAGCTGAACCTGGAGCCATCGGATAGTTCGTCGGCTTTCACTGAGATCAGGCACGGAAAAGCAAGCGAACTCGTGCCCGCCTGGGTGAATGAGGTTCTAGCATCCGCCAAGTGAGCTTGAGCGAGTATTCCTGATTCTGCGCGCCTGCCATACGCACCTGCTGTGCTAAAGAGACCGTAACGATCTGAACATAAAGGATACCTCTCTCGTCAGACGCCGGACTGCGGCCGAATTCCATTTCCGGTTCGTCAACGCAACCGATTCGGGAGAGACTCCATGGCCAACCGCCGCCTGAACCCAAGACCGATTGAAACCCTCAAACCTGGCAAGTCCATTCGCGAAATCTGCGACACGGAACTTCGCGGATTCGGCGTCCGGATCCTGCCGTCCGGCCGTGGTTCAAATTTCGTGCATACCCAGAAGGACGGGCATCGCGTCTGGACGAAAATCGGCGATGCAGGCGCCATGCCCCTGGCCAACGCGCGGTATCTTGCCCGGACGCATCTCGCCACGGGCAGGAAGGGCGATCCGTTCCGGAAAGCCGGCCGAGAGGCCCGAGGCCGGACAGGAATGCCTGCCCGGCCTCCGACTTCAGGAGCGCGGGAATGGAAAGCGAATCAGTCATGCGGAGGCAGAATAGCCGTCGCTGCTACGATTGTCTGGGCGCTATATGATCAATGGGCAGGATGCGCCTGAGTAGTTGACCAGGATCTCCGGTGCCAAAGTAGCGGAATTCACGACTTGGGACCGCTTGGTCCGCAACACTTCCGGGCGTCTTCAAGGGACCGGTGGGATCACGCATGCAGAACTTGCGACCGTCCTGCCTCCGCAATTTTGTGTCGTCACGATGCGCCGGACAGCATGTTGAAATTCGAAAGAGCCTCGCTTACGCTTGCCTTGAGCTGGCCATAGGTCCGCTAACCAGCGTCAGAAACGGGAGACAGGATCCAAGCATCTGTTCCGAGAAAGAGTTCGCATTTCATGCGGGACGTCGCCGCCAAACTCCGCTGCTTGCCGCGGCGCATGACCGAGATCATCCACGTTGCGTAAGTCGCGAGAATTCCTAGGAGGTTCTGGAGGTAGAATTCATGATCAGGAAGCTATTGAAGTCAATTCTCATCGGCCTTGCTGCGACGATTTTCTTCGCCGGAATCGGCAGCGCCGACCCCACGGGCGTGTGGCTGACTCCGGCCGGAAATTCGCATATCGAGATTCAGCTCTGTGGCGAGAAACTCTGTGGGAAGCTCGTTTGGTTTACCGAACCACGTAATGCGGATGGATCGCCGAAAGTCGACGAGAAGAACAAGAACGAGGCGTTGCGAACCCGGCCTCTCCTCGGACTTGAACTGATGTCGGGCTTCACCGAGACTGGCGACGGAAAGTGGACAAAGGGCCGAATCTACAATCCCGAGGATGGGCAAACCTACCGTTCCAAACTTGAAATGAAGGACCGCAACACGCTTAATGTCTCAGGCTGCGTGCTGGTTTTCTGCAAGGCGCAAACCTGGACGCGGGTAAAATAAGAGGCGAACAGCCCGACGTCTTCGGAGCGACCCGCGGGACGTCTGGCACGATTCCGAACTGCCTGCCAGCACCTCGATCACGCGGCACCACGCACCACGCTGGCCGTCATTTATGTCACCGAATTTCAAGACTTGACGCGGGACGATCCTGACATCACGCATTCGGCAGTTTTCCACAGCTCGCAAACAGCGCTGCTTCTTTCCGCCTCTAAGGCGTTTTTCCAGCAGCGCACGAACATCAGGCACCTCTGACATCAAGGGGGTGAATTTGACAATCTTCATGCACAAATTTTCGGGAATCGCAGACCAGACCTGATGCCAAACGCCCTTCCTGTCGCCGTGATCTTGGACTTCGCCAGGCTAACGCACCAGATCCACCTCAACTTCCAGTGCTAATTCTCCAGCATTTTCAAACACTAGCGTCAATGGAATCAGGTCGCCCTGCATCCACGCCCCCTTCAGGCCCAGAAACATCACGTGATCACCGCCTCGCTCGAGTGGGCGGCTGCCGCCAGCAGGAACTGTGAATCCATCCTCAGCCTTCATCATCCGCATCACG
>JAJEAY010000197.1 GCA_022824145.1 Rhodobacter sp.
CAACGTCGAGCTCTACAGTGGAAGTCCGGCAGCGATTCCCGTTCTTGGAGAGCCGGAAGACATCAAGACGCTTGACCTGCTGCAGGCCCGCAAGCTGCACACCCGAACCCATCTGGTTTCGAATGCCGCCTTTCTGGTCGACGGAAACGTTTCGGAAGAAGTGGCGCTGCGTGCGCTCCGCAAGCTTGGATTTTCGAACAGCGGTGAAAGTGGAGGCGCCATCGATCATCCAGGCTTCAGTCTCGATTCCAGCGAGAGGATTGAAGTTCGCCTTGCCCGCGATGACTTGGCACCGCACGTGATCTGGCGCCGGGTGGTTCGACTGAACGAGGAAACGCCCTATGAGGTTCTCGCATCCCGGAGCGGATTGCTTGGCATGATCCTGAGCGCCAGCCGTCCGGGGGGACTGGCGAAGGCCCTGCAATTCGATCAGGGCATTGCCCGGTCTTTCGGTTTGTGGGTTCACGCAATTGACGGGCGGCACGCGGAATTGTCGTTCGTGGCCCACCCGGATCATGGAGTGACGCTGCAGGGGCTTGTGGAAGCGTTTGAGCAGGCGCTGGCGCAAGCGGCACGCTCAGGCATCCCGCAGGCGACCCATGACCGGGTTCTCCGGCAGCATGCCCGGCAGTGGCCCGACTGGGAAGACGAGGCCGAAGCGTCCGAGTACATGAAGACGCTTGCCATAGCGAGACTGTCCGAGTGGCGGCAACCGCCTGCTGCCGAGACCATAAGGGATGTGCAAAGGCAGCTGCCGTTGGCGGCGATTGACGAACTGCTCAGGCAGCTTGCCGGAGAAGGCCGCACTGTTGTCGCCTTCGTCGGTTCCGAGGATGCAGCCCAGTGAGTCCTCCACCCTTGATCCCGTTTGCCGGAATGCTTGCCGCGCCAGACTGCAGCATAAGGAGTTCGGTTGCCTGTCAAGCGATCAGGTCAGGCAGGTTCATCATCTCCCGACACTCAACGGGAAAGCGCACGCAAGTGTGGCCTTCGAACATGGGCGGGTCTCCGGGCAAAGGTCGGAATTGTTCGCGGGCATCCGGTTGCCTTGGGTACCGCTGCCAACTCCGTGGAAATGCTGCAGCCCGGAACGTGGCATCAGGCATGTTCAGTGAGGCGGATCGGGCAGGGTCAACCAGCAAACGTGACGCCAGAAGTCGCGAGGGTCCGGGCTCAATGGCTTCACCGCACGACTGCGCCATGGGCGCCAATGCGTGATGGTATGACCGAGCAAACGTCGATCACGCGCGAACGTCATCGAAGTCCGCCAATTTGCCGCGTCGACGATGCAGTTCACGGCTCATTTCGGGCAGAAGGGCAGCTGCGTGTGCATTGGAATGAAGATCAGTGCTGGCAGCATATGACACGGGGATGAAACCGATTGGTTACGATGGGATGACGGCGGATGAGAGGATTTGATGCAGGGTGTGCGAAAAGGTAGCGGACGCGAGGGCTTGGGGCTGGCAGGCTGCCTGACGGCGGCTGGCATTGCAAAAGCGGCAAGGAATTCGTTGAGGAAGGACGAACTACCGCCAGACAAGCGAAAGCGTCCATTTGGCTCGCGGCCCCGCTCACGGGGAAACGCGACGGCGACCGTACCCAAGCGGGTGGCGGCCCGCCGTTGTGTCCCACCGGCAGGGAAGGCGACGGGCCATGTGCATTCGGTCACGGCAAGCCCAAGGCGCTTCCGCATTGTTCCCGGCTCCGCTTCCCTTGGGGATCAAGGGCGGACCTGAGGTAGCCGCAGGTCCTCGCCGAACATCTCGACGGCACAGATGCAACGAGCAACGAGATTGCATCGTGCGCCTTATTGCGCCCGTGATCGGGGGTTGGTCACGTTCGACACTGACTACAGGATTCATCATAACGAGCCGATAGAGGGCAATCTTGCGGAGGTGGGGCTTAACGGTGGGCTAGCGGAAATTCGGGCTCCGCTCTTTCCGATGATGGAGGTGCACCAAAGCCGCACTGATCGGCCCTCAACGGAATTTGTCACGCGAGCGAACGCCTCGAGGGGTTGGGCGCCGTACCGGATCGAGATTTTCGTGGGTGACGCGCAGTCTGCGTGAGGATAAGGGGCATCAATGAACTGTCGGCAGCAGTGCCACCGTGTCAGTTCCCGGCACCGGGCAGGACACGATTCAACTTCGGACGACTTATGGCCAAAGAAGAAGAAATTCAGAGAATCAACCGAGAGCACGCACTCCGTGCTCATGACAGAAACAGTGAGGCATTGCAGAACTTCAACAAGGCGGCCATAGAATCTGCCAACATTGCGATTCGCTCTCTGCTGCTCGTTAACGGCGGTGCGTCTGTTGCACTCCTTGCCTTCGTTGGGGCGGTTGAGAGCGGGAACTCCGAAATCAACTCCAGAGTGCTGGTTGAGCCGATCCGGTGGTTCGCCTTTGGTGTTGGAGCCGCAGTGCTAACGGCGCTCTTCGCGTACCTGGTGAACCTGCTCGACGCACTCATCGCAGGATCAATGTCGCGGAATTGGGATCATCCGTACATCCACGATACGCCCATGGCGAAGAAACTGATCTTCCGCAGACGCCTACTCTTTTTCGCTGCGCTGCTTGCGGCGGTATTCTCTGCGATCTCATTCTTCCTTGGTGTCTGGTCGATAACCGCCGCACTTTCAAACTTGGGCATCTAGGGAGTGTCAGGATCATGGGAACCAGATTGATGTGGGGACCATGAATCGCGTGCGCCATGAGTGCCACTGCCCGGGTCGACACCGGGTCGACAGAATGCCCGGTTCGCAGTGCAGATCGATTTGCGATCCGGTTCCGCCGGCAACTTCCTGAGACCGGGCGGACAATGGCGCCTCCGGAGATCAGGGTCGGAGGTCAACTTGCGAAGCGATGCCGCAATTCCCTGGAAGAGCGGGGATATGCAGGTTCGACGATCCGCCGCGACGCCGACGGGCCTGACCGCGGTCGAAAGAGGGTCCACCCCGCGGCCGAACACGGCGGGTTTGTCCGTATGCGTGCGACGCGCATACTCGCCTGAGGTGTTGAATTCGAATGCAAGCCCCGAGTGGCCGTGATCGCAAATGAATTGTCAACACTCCGGGTTCGACGCATTAGCCCTGCATGGGTGCAATTGACCGCCGTACTACGCGGCTTCTGCCAGTCTCGCTGACAACGCAAACTTCTCCGTGGGACAGGCGTGATCTCGCGGGTTGCAGAAGTGACCTGGAGACGGGATGCGGATGACACTTTGAGTTTCAACTGTGCCGAGGCATCAAGCCGCTCCGGTATGACAGACTTTCGCATCCGCGCACCGCGCGAGGGCTGCTTCGGAGGGTGCCGGGCCGAAGACGGGGCTCGATGACGCGCAGCGCCGGAGCGAAGCACTACCCGCACGGCGACGCTCCTGATCCCGCCCAGGATCCGCAAGGCTGCCGTTGCTCGTGCCGGATTCCCCTGCGGGCCGTGACCGGGCCGGAACGCCGGGAGGCCACCTGCGCGGCGGTTCGCGACGAGCCCGAGATCTGTCCAGCAAGGCCGGAGGCGTGACGGTCTTGTCAGGTTCGGGCGTCACCGCCGGCTGCGCGCAGGAATCCGTGCTTGACTTCGAGGGCCGCGATGCGGGACTAAGTCCGAAATGTCACCGGTTTTCCGGATTTCGACGGCGGGGCTGAACAGCATCACAGGCTTCGACGGAAGCGGCGACGGCGGGGGCAGCCCCGGTGAGGCACCGTCACGAGGAACGACCCATCATTCCGCGAGTTGTTCTGAGTCCGGTCGGGAGGCCAATTCCTCCCACCGATTTCACGATTGGAGGCAACTGCCAATGAGCAAGGCACTTCTCGCAGCAGCAACGCTGGCGCTTCACGTCGCGGTCGCCCATGCGGCCAGCCCGTCGATTGACGAACATCTTTCTCCCGGCGGAGCCAGGTTTGTCCTTGCCTCTGTTCCGGAGGCCGAAGACCTGGTGATCCAGGTTGCCTGGCCTGTCGAATGGGCGGTGGACCGGATCGTCAATCAAGTGACGCCGATACTGGCCACGACCTCGCAGTTTGCCAGTGGCGCCGAGGGCCATCACCCCGGCGACTTCTTTGATCTGCTGGAAGACGCATATGCCGAAGCGCGTCTGACGGTTGATCAGGATTTCGCCTATGGAACGTTGCTGTCGCCGCTCGGTGACGCCGAGGACGTCCTTGCCGCAGTCAACGCCCATCTGCGAACGCCTCGCTTCGACCGGGTCTGGTTTCGCCGCTATCGGGACTCGTTCAGCGACTTCCTGGAGGAGAAGCAACACGATCCCTCCACGCTCGCCTACGATGCAATATACTGGGCAGCATTTGGCGATCACCCTTTCCGAAGAACGGCGGTCTTTCGAGACCTGGATGCGGCCAGGAACGTGGCACGGTCCGACCTGGCGTCCTGGGCCGCGGCAACCTACACGAGCGCTCCGCATGCGCTGATAGTCGCCGGCGACGTTGATGCCGTGACGGCGGGTCGCCTTGTCGACCTGCTGCTGCACGGCCTGCCCGGCAAGCCGGTCCCGCCGGCCACTCATCCCGTCGGAGTGCCCAAGGGCGGCAGGGTGTTGATCCACGCCCCCGATGCAGAGGATTCCTACGCAGCCATCATTGGAGCGGTTACGGTGCCAGGCGAGTGGCCAAGGCACCACGACGGGTTCATCCAGTGGACGCTGTCGCATTCGGGCGGAGGAATCCTCAACGAAGCCGTGCGAGGCTCGTTGAGGGCTGCATACTTCATCGAGGCCGAGGTCGGAGTATTTCACTACGACAGCCATTTCCTCCTGATTCACGGTTCCGTCGATACCGCCAAGGTCAGTGCGGCAGTCGAGGATCTCCTGCAAGTCTATGACAAGTACACGAAGTCGCCATCGATTGAAGGGATGGAGCAGTTCCGTTCACGAACGCAGGAAACGCTGAAACGCACAAGGAGCGACCCTGTTGAACTTTCCATTGCAGCCCTCAGGGCGGTGCTGCGCGGCCACGATGTCTCCGTGACGCTTGAACGCCTTGCAAGCGCGGAATGGCTGACTCCCGAAGTGGTTCGTGACCGCGTCGGGGAGGGCTATCCGGACGCAGGCGACCTGCTCGTCGTCGTGGTCTCCCCTGATGCGGACGCGCTGCCCGGTGCATGCGTGATCGAGGCGCCGAAGGAGGTGCTGGAATGCGACCTGAAGTGACGCGGGTCGCGTCGGCACTTGCCGTCGCGGCGCTGGTCCTGGGCGTGGCCTTCCTGGCCGCCGAGGCGCTGGCGGATGCGGGTGAAGGGCCAGAAGCGCCACGTCTGCATGTATTCCAGCGCGACGACACGGATCGGCTGGACGTTCATGTCTTCGTTCCGTACAGGACCGAAGTCCCCGGGCTTGCACATTATGTCGAGCACCTGGCGTGGCTCAGCGCGACGAGGGATTGGGCAAGCAACTGGCTGGGCCGCACGGGCGCATGGACGAACGCACACACGATTCACTACTGGATTTCGGCGCAGGGCGGCAGCGTTGACGAACTCGTCGAGACGATCGGACGCGTATTCAGTCCGATAGCGCTTGCGGAGCAGTTCGCCCTTTCGGAGCGCGAGATCATCCTGCGCGAATACAGGCAGAAGGAGGCCGAGGATCCGTGGCACCGGACATTCGAGCAGATCAACGTCGAGCTCTACAGTGGAAGTCCGGCAGCGATTCCCGTTCTTGGAGAGCCGGAAGACATCAAGACGCTTGACCTGCTGCAGGCCCGCAAGCTGCACACCCGAACCCATCTGGTTTCGAATGCCG
>JAJEAY010000047.1 GCA_022824145.1 Rhodobacter sp.
CGCACGCTAGGAAGTTACTGTCGCAAGTGCTTTTGGGAAAAGCATTCCACTGCAGGATGGCAATATGTTCGAATTTTCTGCTGGCTTTCGATGGTGATTTGACACTCCGTTAGCCCGAAGTATATATTAAAAACTTCGACATCAAGACTTTGGAGAAAGATTCCAATGACGTATTTATGCATTTGTGCAGCGTCGCGAACTTCGCGCAGTAATAAAGTCGGGAACAAAAGTATAGCAATGATAGGCTCCAAATTTTTCCGACCCTTCAAGCACAATTTGGAGACTGTGTCTGTTTTCCGAATTCAAGGACCGAATCGGATTCCCGCACAAATATCGTCGAAGCGAACGTCACGGAGAACTGACCGGGCATCAGTTCTAGGATCCAAGGCCGGGTAAGCAAAATCGCTCTACTGCTATCGCGGACTACTTGCAAGTGAAGGATCGCCGCTTCTTCAGCACCATCGTGGTCGGCATGTATGGCGGAGAATCCCCTTGACATCTGTGCCTGTTGACATTCATTTCGCCACGATCACCCCGCGACCGGATGAAACCGCCGCCGCGAAGCTCTCGTCCGTCCTGATGTACCGTGTGGCTATCGCCCGGAACTCCCGGGTTTCGCGATAGGCATACATAGGTTCCGCCGAAGGAATCGCAGAATTCTGTGGCGCTGTCTCGCTTGGTTTGCTGCTGGATGCCTGACTCGATACGGAGTGCTTGCGAAACATCACGTTCAGCGCCAGCGTGGAAGTCGGCACTATCCATGATACTGATGTTCCGAATCCACCATCGCAAGGGGCACTCTTTTGACCGCTCAAATTGAAAATCATGTGCTCAAAAAACGGGTGACAGAGGCGGTCAAACGCCTGATGTCTTTTCGTGATTCTGATGGCGGAAAAGTGATGATCAATGTACCGGTGACCTATCCCAGCGGTGCCTCTGTGGTGGTCGAGGTCGAACAGAACGCCGATCAGGTATGGGTGTCCGATATGGGTATGGGCCTCGTTGAAGCCGAAATGATGGCTGCCCAAGAGTCTTACGAAAGGCGGGCGCGCGCCAAGGCTGAAGAGTTTGGTGTTCTTTACGACAACAGCGCGATGTTCGTGCTTTGGGCTCCCATGGGCCGGCTTGAAGCGGCTGTAGTATGTGTTGCAAATGCGTCGGCGCAGGCGTCTTCGGATGCGGTACGCCATGCGGCCGAAACTCAATCGCACAAACAGTCGGCAGTCGTGTATGAGCGAATCAAGGATGTGTTCGGCGAACAATCAGTTTCCCGATCGGTCAAAGTTTATGGAAAACGGGCGTCGTGGGAAGCACAAAATGTCGTCCATTTTCTGAAGGCACATCGGGCTATCTTCGAGCCGATGACGATGGACTCGAATTCAATCTCAACGAAGTTTTTGATGTTCAGCGATCTTCGGGAATCCGATTCGGAACACTATTCGCTGAATGTGGTTATCGATGACATGGAACAGCTTGATGCAAGAGCTAAAATGGTTGGAGATGTAGCAAACATTGTCAGACTGAATGCGCCCGATCGTGACTTCAGGCAGCATGGAGCAGCTGCGTAAGCGACTAAATTAACCGCGACACTTCATGCGGTCACGGGCGCTCCGGCGGCAGAATGAATTGCCGCAACGAAGCCGCCGTCTACACTCTTGTATTTTGTCGCCACTGCCAACAATTCCCTGATTCTTGCAGACGGGATTCTAATCCGATGCCGCGAATCGGACTATTCTTGCATCACCTCGATAGCTGAACTTTCATGGATCCTTGCCTCGGAGTTTTCTGCGAGTCCCGCTCGTTGCGCGTTGTATCCGCGTTCCTTCCGGTTTTCAGGCCAGCCAACGGAAACTGCACCTGAACGTCAGTTTGCCAGGAAAATTCCGGGAATGCGGGATGTCGTCTTGCTCTTGCTGCGGATCGGGTCTAGTGGCCAGCCGATGTCAATAGATGTGCCGCCAGCTGCCCGTCCTGCGACGGGCATAGCATGGATGATTCTCACCGGTTTGCTGTTTGTGGCGGTCACTGCGGTCGTAAAGCATATAGGCAACCGCATTCCGGCGCCGGAAACTGCGTTCCTGAGATACGTCCTGGGCCTGGTATTCCTCCTGCCAATGCTTCGGCCAATGATTCGCGAAGGCCTGAGCATGTCGTCGCTGCGTCTGTTCGGCGGGCGCGGTTTGGTCCATGGTGTCGGTGTCATGCTGTGGTTCTACGCGATGACTCAGATTTCCATCGCTGAAGTGACCTCGATGTCATATTTTACGCCAGTCTATGCTACCATCGGCGCGGCGGTATTGCTCGGAGAGCAACTTGCGGTTCGGCGGATTGCTGCGATTGTGATTGCGCTTCTGGGCGCGTTGGTCATTCTGCGCCCCGGGTTCCGGGAGATTTCGAGCGGACATATAGCGATGCTCGGCAATGGTGTCTGCTTTGCCATGTCTTTCCTGATCGCAAAGGTCATGGCGCATCGGGTGCCGGCATTGGTGGTCGTTGGATGGCTGTCGATCTTTGTGACCGTTGCGCTTTTTCCATTCGCGCTAGCGGTCTGGATTTGGCCGACCTGGGAGGAACTGGGCTGGCTGTTTATTGTCGCGGCGCTGGCGACCGCCGGGCACTACACGATGACCCTTGCGCTGCGCGCCGCTCCCATTTCGGTGACGCAGCCGGCGACTTTCCTGCAACTGGTGTGGGCTACGGCGCTCGGCGCAGTCATTTTCGCGGAGCCGGTTGACGGTTGGGTGGTGTTCGGCGGAGTCCTGATCTGCGCCTCAGTGAGCTTCATCGCGTTGCGTGAAGCGGCCCTGAAGCGGAGAGCGCCGGCAAGCGAGGCAGAGACCAGCAGATTCTGAAGCGTTCCCGTGGCCCGAAGCATTCCGCAGATCGACGGACAGCCGAACCGGTTGAATGAAAGTCCCCCAGGTATGGCGTAATTCCTAGCGGAGAGTCGGAATTTTCCGAGGAATCGCCGCATACGGCGTCGGTTCCGCGGCTTTGATGGAACATATACTGGCACCGGACAGACAGGAATTTAGGTTGATGCCGGCCAAGGCTGGGCAGAGTAGATGGGATGGAGAGGCATGCTTGCAAAAAGCATTTTGTTTCCGAGCCTGTTGTCTGGCGGCAGGGCATGACCCAATTGAGAAAGGTCCGCTGGCCGTTTGATTGCCCGGAAATCGAAGGTCGGCTCGGCAGCTTCGTCGCCATCGTTGCGGTGCGGCAGGGTAGGGATTCCGAATCAGAAAACCGCAATGCAGAAATTGGAAGCTGACTTTGTCATTGTAGGGGCGGGTTCCGCCGGTTGCGCCATGGCTTCCCGGCTTTCCGAAACGGGAGCGTCGGTGCTGGTTATTGAATACGGCGGCTCGGACGCTGGACCATTCATTCAGATGCCCGCTGCAATGAGCTACCCGATGAACATGGACCGCTATGACTGGGGATTCTGGTCCGAACCCGAGCCAAATCTGGGGGGGCGGCGACTGGCCTGTCCACGCGGAAAGGTGATCGGGGGGTCGTCAAGCATCAATGGCATGGTATATGTGCGCGGCCACGCGAGGGATTATGACACCTGGGCCGAAATGGGGGCGCATGGATGGAGTTTCGCCGATGTGCTTCCGTATTTCCGGAGAATGGAGAACTGGCACGGAAAGGACGGCGACTCCGCATGGCGCGGATCCGATGGGCCACTGCATATCTCCCGCGGTCCCAGGAAAAACCCCTTGGTCAGGGCATTCGTTAAGGCAGGTGAGCAGGCAGGCTATCCGGTCACCCATGATTACAATGGACGGCAGCAGGAAGGATTCGGCGCCATGGAGGCGACGATCTGGAACGGTCGGCGGTGGTCTGCGGCAAACGCCTATCTGAAACCTGCCCTGAAGCGAAACGGCTGCAGACTGGTGCGGGCACTGGCGGAAAAGGTGGAAATCGAGGATGGCCGTGCCACAGGCGTCCGTATACGCCGTGGCGGAAAGTCGGAGGTCGTGACGGCGCGTCGGGAGATCATCATTGCGGCGTCGGCGATCAATTCGCCGAAGCTCTTGATGCTGTCGGGAGTCGGGCCGTCTTCCGATCTTGCCGCGCATGGGATCCAAGTGGTGGCTGACCGGCCAG
Source organism: Rhodobacter sp. (assembly GCA_022824145.1). GTDB lineage: Bacteria > Pseudomonadota > Alphaproteobacteria > Rhodobacterales > Rhodobacteraceae > JAPOUP01. Next base: position 4,111 of record JAJEAY010000047.1, read on the forward strand.
GCGTTGGCCAGAACCTTCAGGATCATCTGGAAATTCTGGTTCAGATGAAGGCAAAACAGCCGGTAAGCCTGTACAGCTACTGGTCTCTGTTCGGAAAGGGTTTGATCGGCGCCCAATGGTTGCTGACCGGCCGGGGAATCGGTGCCTCCAATCATTTCGAGAACTGCGGATTCATTCGCTCGCGTGCCGGGATCGACTATCCAGACATCGAATTCCACTTCCTTCCGATCGCGATGCGCTATGACGGCAAATCCACTTCCGGAGGCCATGGATTCCAGGCTCATGTGGGACCGACCCGGTCCAAATCCCGTGGGGCGGTGACGCTGCGTTCGGCGAATCCGATGGATGCGCCTGCCATTCGGTTCAATTACATGAGCCATCCGGATGACTGGGAAGAGTTTCGGGCCTGCATCCGACTGACTAGGGAACTTTTTGCGCAGGATGCGTTCAGTTCACTTGCGGGCAAGGAAATTCTTCCGGGATCCAGCGTTCAGAGCGATGCGGAGCTTGACGCTATCGTCCGCGACCATGCGGAAAGTGCCTATCACCCCTGTGGCACCGCTCGTATGGGCCGGAGGGACGATTCAATGGCAGTGGTGGATGCTGAATGCCGCGTAATTGGGGTTGACCGGCTTCGGGTAGCCGACAGCTCGGTCTTTCCGCAGATCACTAACGGCAACCTTAACGGGCCGTCGATCATGTTGGGGGAGAAGGCGGCAGACCATATCCTCGGACGCGACCCGCTTCCTCCCCTGAATCTGGAACCTTGGATTCACCCGAACTGGCAGACGGATCAACGGTAGCTTTTACAGCGCTTCGATGAATTCGGCGAGAATGCTGGTCGCCCGGCTGTGGGGGATAGACCGTACGCAGCGTAAATTGGCGGTTCGCGCCAATACAGTCTGTAAACTGCCGCCGGATATCCGGTCGGGAGATCCAATCGCGAGACGACTGCCTAAAGCCGAAATCGGCGCAAATGACTTTGATTGGAACTTCGCGGATCTTGATTTCCCTTTCCTGACATGTCACTCAGAGCCCGGTGCCGGAGTCACTTACGGTTTAGCCTCATGCCCTCGGGCGAGCGCGGGATCAGGCCGGCCCGCCCGGCGCCGTCCCTCTTCTCGCAAAAGAGTTGGGTTGCAGCGCGTTCCGCGCCCTTTTCCGCCGTCAACACCAAGACGGCGGAGCCTCTTGAAACACAAGCGTTGGATGCCTTCCCGCCGCTTGACGGATTCCTGCTGCCTCCCGGGCGTCGCTGTCGCTCACGAAGGCCGTCGATGCGGGCAGCAGCGGTCCTCTGCGGCACGAAGCGCTCGCCGTTGTCATCCACGGGTCAAAAGCGGACTGCAAGCGCTATCCAATTCGGTAGGGCAGGATTCCGCGCTGGTTGTGGTTTACGCTCAGCCTTCCTTCCAACGGTGGCACTGAGCGCTGATGACACATTTCTCGTTCGCAGATGCGGCAGGAAATTCCGATCGGCTGATAAGCCGTGCGTTTGGAGACATCGAGATCGTCAGCATAGACCAGACGGTCGGCATGGGTAACCTCGCAGCCGAGACCGATCGCGTAACGCCGGACAGGAGCCTTGTACTCGCCGCCCGGCTTGCTCACGTCATGC
>JAJEAY010000129.1 GCA_022824145.1 Rhodobacter sp.
CTGCCCGAATCGCTCCATGACCCGTGGATAGCGCCTGAACGCTATGCTGTCAAATGCGGATTCCGAACCGGGAAGGAGACGTCCAGCGGGCCGGAAGCCCGGCATTCAGGCCAAGGAAGCGCACGCGCCCGGACGGGGGGGGGTGAGCAGTTACTCGAAATAAATGGAGTCGCGAGTCGAAACCGTGGAGTCGTATAGGCTGCCAATCCACGGTTTCGACTCACTGCACGCGCGCTCCCGCCCCGATGCCGACAGCATGAGCGCGAAACATGTGCAGGCGATCTTCGACGAGATCGCCAAGTTCGGCGAGGCAAACGTGCGGCGAATTTACGGAGACTTCTCGAACGGACGGCTCGCTGGCTGGGACGCGGCGGTCCAGTCGCTCGCCATCCTGCAGCATCAGCGGCGCAGCAATTCGAAAGGGCCTCGGGGAATCTCGTGTGCAATGCCTCTGATCTGCCTAGACGGACATGCCGATGGCGGTGATCCTTCGAGTCTTTCCCTCCATGTAAGGCTGGAACCCGACCCGCTGAAGACAAGCTCGAAAGGCTTCGAGGAAACTTCCGGTCCACAGCCGCTTGTCCAGACCGAGGGTGAGCGCCGTTACGCAGCTTGACGGACCTTGGCCTGCTGCATTCGTGTAAGAATTGATCCGTGAGAGCTTGCCGACCAACCGGTCACGCAACTCCGTGATCGCGTCATTTGCGATGAATGCGACGCGAACAGGTTCCGAGGTCGCAGGCAATCAAAGTACGGTTGAATCTCAACGTGTCATCTGCCTCCCGTCTCCAGGTAATTTGTGCATCCCGCGAGATCACTTCTATCCCACGAAAGATGCGCTGTCAGCGGGGCCGGGTGCGTTCAGCCGAAACAGTGGTCAGTTGCAGCTCGGGGGCGCATGCGTCGAACCCGGCGACACGGATTTTTTTGCAGCTTGACACCCGCTAGAACGAATCCACAAATGAATAAACCCAACAGATAGGATAAATTGAGATGTACATTGCAGTCGCTGAAGGCAAACAAGGAAGGATCCCGCAAGCCTGCCATTCACCGAGCAAAGAGATTCAGATCTGTGATTTGTTTTCATGACCATATGCCTGCGCACGGTCATGCCATTGCTGGCTCTGAAAAGGCGAGGATTTCCCTCGAATTTTCTGACGGTGACCCGATGGCCGAATACGCAACAGATGGGATTTGTCCACGCGAGCTGCATCGGCTGAAGTATGAAGTCGCGGATAACCGCGACAGGATTCTTATGGAATGGAGCAGGATTCATGGAGACCCCTACCAAGACGAAACGGAGTGATACCGACGAATTCGAAGATGCATATGCTCTCGGGCAGGAAATGCTCGCGCGTGAGTCACGGGCCAGCGCGGCGCGATACGATGAAGCGACGGGAAAGGTGACGGTCGATCTCGTCACCGGCTGTACGTATAGGTTTCCAGCAAAACTCGTGCAGGGTCTGTCCGGTGCGACCCACGAAGAACTCGCTCCTGTAGAGGTACACGGTAGAGGATTCAATCTGCATTGGCCGAAACTCGACGTGGACGTCTACGTGCCCGCGCTGGTGTCAGGCGTCTTTGGCACCCACGACTGGATGGTCAAGGCTCTCGCCCGGCATGCGGGGCGGTCCACTTCACCGGCTAAAGCTGCCGCGGCGAGAGCGAACGGAGCAAAGGGCGGGCGACCGCGAAAAAGAGTCACGCGAGGTGAACCGAAAACCGAGATCGCCCAATGAATGCTCGATCCTGCACTGCCTAACGCACACATTTTGTACTGAACATCGTGTTCCGGCCGCTTTATCGGGTCGGCCACGGAAAAACGCCGCACAGCCGCACCTGCGATGAAATTCCGCCCGGCACAGATCAGTACTATGGCGGTGACGGTGTCAATCGCCTCCGTTTTCTCCACGGCGTCCCAAAGCCACTGCCGTATCGGCCAGATCGGTTGCGTTCACGGTTGGGGCGGATCTTCGATCATGACGATTGCAGTGCTGTGATCCTGAAACAGGCTGACGACCACCTTAGTCTCCTGCGAGTGTCTGGCACAGCGGATGAGCCGGGTTTTTCAGCCCGTCGATCACGTTGAAATGGTGCGTATCCGGATCAGCCACCAAAGACGATTCAATGCCCGCACGGCCCCAAGCTTCAGCCAGGAGCGCGGACTGCCGCAGAAATTCGGGCCGTTCGCGCGCGCCGACACACGCCGTGACCCTCACTCCAGCCATTGGTTTGCTTAAGGCTGCGCTTTCACTGACAGCAGTGTCAGGCGTCAAGCCCAGCTTTTCATTCATGCTGTGATGCAATAGCGGCCTTAGATCGTGCAGACCGCTGATTGAGACGACCCGGCCTACGCGGCGGGCAACCTCGCCGGGAAGCGGCCCTGCCTCGCAGGCCATACGGGTCGCCAGATGGCCGCCCGCCGAATGTCCGGTCAGGCGGATGGGGCCATCGACCATGCCCGCCGCAGCACAGACAGCCCGCCCTATTTGCGCGGTGATCTCGGGAATCGATGCTTCGGGTGCAAGTGTATAGCTGGGCAGCGCGACCGCCCAGCCAAGAGCCAACGGACCTTCCGCCAGGTCGGACCAGCTGGATTTGTCGAAGGCGAGCCAATAGCCACCGTGAACGATCACGACGAGGCCCTTCGGCGTTGTTTTCGGACGGAAGAGGTCGAACCGTTCCCGCGGATGATCGCCGTAAGCGACGTCGAACTGCCCATCCCGGGCGGCACGGAACGCTGCGGCGCGTTCCGCCCAGGTCACCCGATAGCCCATGGCGTCCGGGATATACTCCGCATTGGCGAAAGCGTCTTCCCAGTCGATGCCCGCAGAGTCTGTCACCGGAACGCCTGCATCTTGTCAATCCCGCTCCCAAGGATCAGGGCGTGGACGTCTTGGACGCCTTCGCAGGTGTTGATCGCTTCAAGGTTCATCACATGCTGGATCATATCATATTCATCCGAGACTTCGTGGTTGCCGTGCATGTCCCGCGCCTCGAGGGATGTCCAGTGCCTTGCCGCAGTTGCTGCGCTTCATCGGGCTGATGATCTCTACCGGTGCGCTGTGATCATCCGCGACTCTTCGGTGATCATTGTATCCATCAGAAACGGATCGTCTCGGACAGGCTGCGCCGGTTTCCCGCTCGCATTCTCCGGCGTGGCCTCATGCACGTCCCTTGATTTCCTATTCATCTTTGTCCCTCTCCGAGATCGGAGCAGCTCCTGAGTTCACATAAAGATGAAGCATAAATATTTCAAGCTTGAAATAAAAATCCATCTCGCATAGGGTGACATGGAAGAGCCGCGCTTCGGCGGTGGCAGATCACAGGGAAATCGCTATGCGTATCGCTTGTATTGGCAGCGGACCGGCCGGTCTATACTTCGCGATTTCGATGAAGCTGCGTGATCCGGCGACCGACATCGTCGTCATTGAGCGAAACAGATTCGATGACACCTTTGGCTGGGGTGTGGTGCTCTCGGACGAAACGCTGGAAAACCTCGCCGCTAACGATCCGGTCAGCGCTAAAGCGATTGGTGGTAACTTTGCCTATTGGGACGATATCGCACTGCGCTACCGTGGCGAAACGCATGTTTCCTCCGGCCATGGCTTTTGCGGCATCGGGCGCAGGAAGCTGCTCTTGGTGCTGCAGGACCGCGCACGGGAGCTGGGCGTACAGCTGCGTTTTGAGACCGAGGTGCAGAGCGCCGAAGAATATCGCCGCGACTTTGACGTCGTCGTGGCGTCGGACGGCCTGAACTCCAGGACGCGAGCGCTCTATGCCAGCATCTTCAAGCCGGACATCGACCAGCGGCTCTGCCAGTTCGTGTGGCTTGGTACGCATCAGAAGTTCTCGGATGCCTTCACCTTCATCTTCGAAGAAACCGAGCATGGCTGGATCTGGGTTCACGCCTATCAGTTCGACGAAGACACCGCGACCTTCATAGTGGAATGCGCGCAGGACACGTTCGACAGGTTCGGCTTTGCCGATATGAGTCAGCAGGAAAGCATCACGGTCTGTGAAGAGATATTTAAGGATCATCTGGACGGTCATTCGCTGATGACCAATGCCGGCCACATCCGCGGTTCGGCCTGGATCCGGTTCCCGCGGGTGCTGTGCGAGACCTGGCATCATGAGAATGTGGTGCTTCTTGGCGATGCCTCGGCGACTGCACATTTCTCCATTGGCTCGGGAACCAAGCTGGCTCTTGAGAGCGCGATCGCGCTGGCCGAGCTGATCCACAGCGAGAACCGCCTGGAGGACGCCTTCACGCGGTATCAGGAGGAGCGGCGACTGGAGGTTCTGCGACTGCAGTCGGCGGCGCGGAACTCGCTGGAGTGGTTCGAGCAGGTGGAGCGCTATCTCGGGCTTGATCCGGTGCAGCTGAACTACTCGCTGCTGACCCGGTCGCAGCGGATCAGCCACGAAAACCTGCGGCTGCGCGACCCGAAGTGGCTGGAACGCGCCGAGCGGTGGTTCATGATCCAGAGCGGGATGCCCGCCGATGCTCCCGTAAGGGCACCGATGTTTGTGCCCTTCCGCCTGCGCGAGATGGAGTTGAAGAACCGCATCGTGGTGTCTCCGATGGCGCAGTATCTGGCCAAGGACGGCTGCCCGAACGACTGGCATCTGACTCACTACGGAGAGCGTGCCAAGGGGGGCGCCGGGCTGGTTTATACCGAGATGACCTGCGTTTCAGCCGAGGGACGGATCACTCCCGGCTGCCCAGGACTCTATGCGTATGAGCACGAGGCAGGATGGAAGCGTCTGACAGACTTCGTGCATGACTTCACGACTGCCAAGATCTGCTGCCAGATCGGGCATTCGGGCCGCAAGGGATCGACCAATATCGGCTGGGAGGGAATGGACACGCCGCTGGAAGAGAGCAATTGGGATACTGTCAGTGCCTCGGCGATCCCCTGGTCTGGACAGAACGCCACCCCGCGGGAGATCACGCGCTCTGAGATGGATGAGGTGCGGGATCAGTTCGTTGCCGCCGCCGAAATGGCACGCTGTGCCGATTTCGACATGATCGAACTCCATGCGGCTCATGGCTACCTGCTGTCTTCCTTCATCTCGCCAGTGTCGAACATTCGCACCGACGATTATGGCGGCAGCCTGGAAAACCGGATGCGCTACCCGCTTGAGGTCTTTGCTGCCATGCGTGCCGTCTGGCCAGAGGGTAAGCCGATGTCGGTGCGGATCTCGGCCAATGATTGGGTCGGCGACGCCGGAGTCACGCCAGAGGAGGCGGTCGAAATCGCGCGGATGTTCACTGCCGCCGGCGCAGATCTGATCGACGTCTCGGCCGGGCAGACCACGACGGAATCGGAACCGGTCTACGGCCGTATGTTCCAGACGCCTTTCAGCGATCGCATCCGCAATGATGCCGGAGTCAAAACCATCGCTGTGGGCAACATCTATGAGGCCGACCACGCAAATTCGATCCTTTTGGCAGGCCGCGCGGATTTGGTGGCCGTGGGTCGTCCGCATCTCGCGGATCCCTATTGGACGCTGCACGAAGGCGCAAAGATAGGCGACCGACAGGCCGAGTGGGCCAAACCCTACCTGGCCGGGCGCGATCAGGCATGGCGGCTGGCGGACCGTGAGGCAGAAAGCATCCGGGTATGAAACTCGCGGACAGGCATATCGTCGTCACAGGTGGCGGTACAGGCGTTGGCGCTGAAACCGCCCGGACGTTTTCAGAAGCCGGGGCGACCGTCACGATCATGGGGCGCAGTGAAGCGCCGCTTCAGGCACAGGGTCTGCCGTATCAGCTGTGCGATGTCACCGACGCGGGTGCTGTCGCGGAGGCGTTTGATGCAGCCCGCGCCGAAAATGGTCCGGTCACGATTGCTGTCGCCAATGCGGGCGCGGCCGAAAGCGTGCCCTTCGCCAAGATGACCGCTGACCAGATGCAACGAATGCTGGCGGTCAACCTGATCGGGGTCTCAAACGTCTGGCAGGCCGCTTTGCCGGACATGAAATCCGCCGGTTCGGGGCGCATGATCGCGATCGCCTCCAGCGCCGGACTCAAGGGATATCCTTACGTCGCGGCTTATTGCGCGGCCAAGCATGGCGTTGTCGGCCTGACCCGCGCGCTTTCGCTGGAACTGGCCAGCACTGGGATTACGGTCAACGCGATCTGCCCCGGCTTTGTCGAATCCCCGATGCTGGAACGCTCGGTCGCAAATATCGTCCAGAAAACCGGCATGACCGAGGAGCAGGCGCGCGCCTCTCTGTGTTCGGGCAACCCGCAGAAGAGGTTCATTCAGACCGACGAGGTCGCCGGGACTGCGCTTTGGCTCTGCTCTGACGCAGCCCGGTCGGTCAATGGTCATGCGCTGAGTGTTTCAGGAGGTGAGATTTGACACCACTTCCGCAAACCCGACCGCAGCCGCTGTCCAAGGAGCGCCTCAGGCTTTGGCTCAAGCTGTTGAAGGCCAGCCGGCTGATCGAAGACGAAGTACGGCGGCGTCTGCGGCGCGAACACGATTGGACCTTGCCGCGGTTCGACGTGATGTCCGCCCTGTCCCGCGCGCCGGAAGGGATGAAGATGGGTGAGATCTCCAAGTTTCTGAAGGTATCCAACGGTAACATAACGGGGATCGTGGACAGGCTGACCGAAGAAGGCTTGGCGCTGCGGGTCGCCGTTCCAGGTGACCGGCGGGCGCAGAGGGTTCGGCTGACCGCCAAGGGTCAGGATCTGTTCGCCCGGCATTCCGCGGAACATGAGGTCTGGATCGACGAGATCCTGGGGGGGCTGGATGACGATGATGTCAGAGGAATGATCGCGCGGTTTGACCGTTTGAACGAAACCCTGAGCGATGAGGAACAGTATGCGAACTGACGTGCAGCACTTTTTGTGTGAGATAGACGCGGGGATTGCCACTGTATCGCTGGATCGTCCGGAGCGGAAAAACCCGCTGACCTTCGGCAGCTACGCCGAACTGCGCGACTGGTTCCGCGATCTGCACTACGCTGATGATGTAAAGGCGGTGGTCTTTGCCCCGAATGGAGGCAACTTCAGTTCCGGCGGCGATGTGCATGACATCATCGGGCCGCTCACCAGGATGAATATGAAGGAGCTCCTGGCCTTCACACGGATGACCGGTGATCTGGTCAAGGCGATGGTGAATTGTGGCAAGCCGGTCATCGCTGCCGTGGATGGGGTCTGCGCTGGCGCTGGCGCGATCATCTCGATGGCCTCCGATCTGCGCGTGGCCACGCCCGAGGCAAGGACAGCCTTCCTGTTCAACCGTGTGGGCCTTGCCGGTTGCGATATGGGCGCCTGCGCGATCCTGCCTAGGATCATCGGCCAGGGGCGCGCGGCCGAACTGCTCTATCTGGGCCGGACCATGAGTGCCGAGGAGGGTGCGGCATGGGGCTATTTCAACCAAGTTGTGCCTCACGGTGAGTTGATGGAGACGGCGCGGGGGATGGCCCGCCGGATCGCGGACGGGCCGACCTGGGCGAATATGATGACCAAGACGATGCTGGCGCAGGAATGGTCGATGTCGATCGAACAGGCGATCGAGGCTGAGGCGCAGGCGCAGGCCATCTGCATGCAGGGCCAGGATTTCCACCGTGCCTACCACGCCTTCGCGGCAAAAGAAAAACCAGTGTTCGAGGGTGACTGATGGCGGAGAAAAGCTTCCTAGACTGGCCGTTTTTCGAAGATCGCCATCGCGACCTGGCGGAGGCGGTGGAAGACTGGGCCGCTAGCAATCTGGGAGCGGTCGATCACTCCGATACAGATACCGCCTGCCGGCAGCTTGTCACCAAGCTGGGCGACGCAGGCATTGCCGCGCATTCCGGCGCCGAAGACGGCAAGCTGGATGTGCGCAGCCTGTGCCTGATCCGCGAAACGCTGGCACGCCATGACGGCTTGGCCGATTTTGCCTTTGCCATGCAGGGGCTGGGAACTGGCGCGATCTCGCTCTTTGGATCCCCGGAGCAGAAGGCTGAGTGGCTACCCCAAACCCGCGCGGGCAAAGCCATTTCGGCATTCGCGCTGACCGAACCCGGGTCGGGCTCGGATGTTGCGGCGAACACGATGGCCGCGCGGCTGGACGGCAACCATTATGTTCTGAATGGCCGAAAAACCTGGATCTCCAATGGCGGGATCGCCGACGTCTACACCGTGTTTGCCCGCACGGGCGAGGCGCCCGGCGCCAAGGGCATCTCCGCGTTTGTGGTGCCCGCCGACACGCCGGGGTTTGAGGTTGCAGAGCGACTGGAGACCATCGCGCCGCACCCGCTGGCGGCTCTCAGCTTCAGCGACGCGCGCGTACCCGCCACTGCGATGATCGGGGATCCCGGACAGGGGTTCAAAATCGCGATGTCGGTTCTGGATGTCTTCCGCTCTACCGTGGCCGCAGCCGCTCTCGGCTTTGCGCGCCGTGCTCTGGATGAGACATTGGTCCGCGTTACCCAACGTCAGGTGCAGGGCTCGCCGCTTTTCGATCTACAATTGGTTCAGGGGCATATCGCGGATATGGCGCTGGACGTCGATGCCAGCGCATTGCTTGTCTATCGCGCCGCGTGGACCAAGGACAGCGGCGCGCCGCGTGTGACACGCGAGGCGGCCATGGCCAAGCTCTTCGCCACGGAACAGGCGCAGGCCGTGATCGACAAGGCGGTCCAGCTGCATGGCGGCGACGGTGTGAAATCCGGAGAGACCGTCGAGAGGCTCTACCGCGAAATCAGAGCCTTGCGCATCTATGAAGGGGCTTCTGACGTGCAGCGTGTGATCATCGCGCGTCAGGCGCTCGCTTCCCATGAAGGGAGATAGCCATGTTAAGGCCATCGGCACATACGGATACGTTTACGCGCGACAATCTCCCTCCGGCGGAGGAATGGCCGGATCTGCTGCTGGAAGGCTTCGACTATCCGGATCGGCTGAACTCCGCCTATGAGTTGACGGATGCCATGGTGGCAAAAGGCTTCAGCGACAACACGGCGCTGATCGGTAACGGGCGGCGGCGCACGTATAAAGAGCTTTCAGACTGGACCAACCGACTGGCTCATGCGCTGGTCGAAGATCTGGGAGTGAAGCCAGGTAACAGAGTGCTGATCCGCTCTGCCAACAATCCGGCCATGGTCGCTTGCTGGCTGGCCGCTACCAAAGCCGGCGCCGTGGTGGTCAACACGATGCCGATGCTGCGCGCGGGCGAGCTGGTGAAATATGTCGCGAAGGCTGAAATCACCCATGCGCTCTGCGACACGCGGCTGATGGAAGAGATGGTGGCCTGCGCCAAGGAAAGCCCCCATCTGAAAACCGTCGTTGGCTTCGACGGAACGGCGAACCACGATGCTGAGCTTGACCGGCTGGCGCTGACCAAGCCTGTGAAGTTTGAGGCCGTGCCGACCAGCCAGGACGATGTGGCCTTGATCGGGTTCACGTCCGGTTCGACCGGCGACCCCAAGGCAACGATGCACTTCCACCGCGACCTGCTCGTCATCGCCGACGGCTATGCCAGCGAAGTGCTGGATGTGCGGCCCGCTGACATATTCATTGGCTCGCCGCCCCTTGCCTTTACCTTCGGGCTCGGCGGGCTTGCCGTCTTTCCGCTGCGCTTTGGCGCGACGGCGACCCTTCTGGAAAATGCCTCGCCCCCGAACATCATCGAGATAATCGAGACCTACAGGGCCACCGTTTGCTTTACTGCGCCAACGGCGTACCGGGTGATGCTCCGGGCGATGGATGAGGGCGCGGATCTGTCCTCCCTCCGCGCCGCGGTCTCGGCCGGCGAAACCTTGCCGGGACCGGTCTATGACGAATGGCAGGCCAAGACCGGCAAGCCGATGCTCGACGGCATCGGCGCCACCGAAATGCTGCACATCTTCATCTCCAACCGATTCGAAGATCACCGCCCCGCCTGCACCGGCAAACCCGTAACGGGCTACGAGGCCAAGGTGATCGGTCCCGATGGCTCCGAACTGCCCCATGGCGAGGTCGGACGGCTGGCCGTACGCGGGCCCACGGGCTGCCGCTATCTGCGAGGCGAGCGCCAAGGCGAATATGTGCAGGATGGCTGGAACATATCGGGCGACGCTTTTTCCCGCGACGCAGACGGCTATTTTCGCTTTGCGGCACGCAACGACGACATGATTGTCAGCGCCGGCTACAGCATCGCCGGTCCAGAGGTCGAGGCCGCGCTGCTGTCCCATTCGGCTGTGGCCGAATGTGCCGTGATTGGCGTACCGGACGCGGAGCGTGGCGCGATCGTTCAGGCTCATGTGGTTCTGGATTCGGGCAAGGCGCCGTCGGACGCGGTGGTGAAGCTGCTCCAGGATCACGTCAAAGCAACGATCGCGCCTTATAAGTACCCGCGCTCGGTGATTTTCGTCGATGCGCTGCCCAAAACAGAAAGCGGCAAGATCCAACGGTTCAAACTGCGGGTGCCTTCGTGATGGCCATGAGCGCATATGATCCCGGGTCCGGTGGAGCCAAGATGAACTTCGCCGATGCGATGTCCTATGGCGACTACCTGCATCTGGAGCCGATCCTGACCAGCCAGGCGACGCTGAGCACGGCACATGACGAACTGCTGTTCATCATCCAGCACCAGACGTCGGAACTGTGGATGAAACTGATCCTTCACGAGCTCAGCGCGGCACGCGAGGCGCTCAGGACGGGCGACACCGCCATGATGTTCAAGATGCTCGCGCGGGTGAGCCGGATCTTCGAGCAACTGAACAACCAATGGGACGTGCTGCGTACCATGACGCCCGCCGACTATACGGCGTTCCGCGAGGCGTTGGGCCCGTCCTCGGGCTTTCAGTCCTACCAATACAGGATGATCGAATTTGTGCTTGGCAACCGGAACCCCAATATGCTGAAGCCCCATGCGTATGTTCCGGACGTGCACGCGATGCTGTCCGAGGAACTTGCCAGGCCGAGTTATTACGATGAGGTGGTCCGTCACCTCTTCCGCACGCTGGACGGCCACGAAAACAACATGCCCGCGCCGCAGCTCGACAGTCCGCATGCTGCCGTGCCTGCGATCCAGGCGCGCTGGAAGACGGTTTACGAGAACATCGACGTTTACTGGTCGCTCTACGAGCTTGGCGAGAAGCTGGTGGATCTTGAAGACTACTTCCGCCGCTGGCGGTTCAACCATGTGACCGCCGTGGAACGGGTGATTGGATTCAAGCGCGGCACGGGTGGGACGGCAGGGGTCGAGTATCTGCGCCGGATGCTGAGCGTCGAGCTCTTCCCCGAGCTTTGGCATGTGAGAGGTGAGCTGTGACCCCGCCGCGCAAACACATATTCGCATGGCCGGAAGGCGTGATTTGCCTTGATGGCAACTCGCTTGGACCGCTGCCGAAAGGGGCCGCCACGTGTGCCGCGAAGGTGATCGAGGCCGAGTGGGGATCAGAGCTGATCCGGGCCTTGAACACAGCGGACTGGATCTCGCCGCCGACCCGAGCAGGCGACCGGATTGCGGGCCTGACTGGCGCGCCTGCCGGATCCGCGGCCGCTGGCGATACGCTGTCGATCTGGGTCTATCAGTCAATTGCCGCCGCGCTGAACGTGCCGCCGGACCGTCGCGTTATCCTCAGTGATAACGAAAATTTTCCGACTGATCTCTACATGGTGCAGGGGCTGATCGGCACCATTGACAATTGCTGCGAACTGGGCACGCCTGCGTCCGAGGACATGAAGGACGCGATTGCCGACGAGGCGGTCGCGGTCATGCTCACTCATGTCGATTGCAGCTCGGGCCGGATGTCGACATGAAGGCAATGACCGAAAAAGCGCATGCCGCAGGTGCGGTGATGATCTGGGATCTGGCCCGTTCGGCGGGCGCGGTGGCGGTCGATGTGGTGAGTTCAAACGCCGAGTTCGCTGTCGGCTGCACATACAGGCATCTCAATGGCGGTGAAGGCACGCGCGCGTTGAATATTGACGGCATCGAGCGAACGCGCACGGCGCAGACTTACGAGGCATTCTGAGCGCCCATGCATTTCAGCTATCCTCAGAAAGTACTGTTCAAGCACTGCGATCCGGCCGGGATCGTCTTCTATCCGCGATTCTTCGAGATGATCAATGACGCGGTTGAAGCAATGTTCAGCGACGTCCTGGGCTGGCCGTTCGAAACCATGCACCCTGACGCCGGCGTGCCGACCGCATCGTTCAAAGTGCACTTCAAGCAGCCCTGCCGGCACGGCGACCAGCTTGATCTGCGCGTGACACTGACCCGCCTTGGGCGGTCCAGCCTGTCCCTGACCACTCAGGCCATGAGGGCGCAACGGATGTGCTTCGAGGCAGAACAGGTGCTCGTACACGTCGACGGCAAGGGGCGTCCAGCGCCTTGGCCAGAGCATGTCGCAAGCAGGATGAAGAATGTAATGGAGGCCCGAAAATGAAACCCAAGACAATTCACCCCGAAGGTTGGGCTCCGGCATTGGGCTATGCCAACGGGATGCTCATGTCCGATGGGACTTTGCACATCGGCGGGCAGATCGGCTGGGACAAGGACAAGAAATTTGTCGAAGGCGGCTTTATTGCGCAAATGGAGCAGGCGCTGCAGAACATCGCCGAGATCGTGCGCGCCGCAGGCGGAGACGTCACCGATGTCGGCCACCTTACCTGGTACGTAAAGGAAAAGGCTGAGTACGTCGAGCGCCAGCGCGAAGTCGGCCAGGCCTATCGCCGCGTTTTCGGCAAGCATTTTCCGGCAATGTCGATGCTGGTCATCAAGGATCTCATTGAGGATGAAGCGCTGGTTGAGATTGAAGCCACCGCTTACATCGCCCCCTGCAATTAGAGGTCATCATTTATGCCTTCATTTGTGAGGCTGTTCGCACACCAATCGGGCGTTATGGCGGCAGCTTGTCGTGCGTTCGCACCTGCGACCTGGCAGCCCTACCGATCAAGGCGCTGATGGAGCGGAATGCAAGCGTCGACTAGGCCGCGCTCGACGAAGTGATCCTTGGCAGAGCCAACTAGGCGGATGAGAACAACCGCACCATGGTGCGCATGATACTGTTGCCGGAAACGGTGCCGGGCTTTACGGTCAACCGGATTTGCGCCTCGGGCGTGGATGCGATGGATGCAGTGGCGCGGGGATCAAGGCGTGAGAATGCTGCGCCGCCGCCCTGCCCTTTTCGGGCCCGGCACCGGAAAGGGCAGGGGATTGCACCACACACTGGAAGTGGGGTCGTATGTTCAACGAATCAGGAATGATGTGTGGAGTAGCCTGGCCGAAGTCTTTCGAGCCGGAGGCGGGCGTTTTCATTGGCGCCTGGTTCCGTCGGTTCTGTCGTGGATCATGGGGCCTCTCTGGAGATCCTGTTGCGCATGCCGGCAGTGTCAGGCCATTCCAGCGGGCGGGCAGGTTCTGAAGGCCTTCGGCGCACAGGTTCCGCATCGCCGACGCCTGCAGCGCAAGCGATGGAGTGGACACCATCTCCGATCAGCGTCACAATGCGCCAATGAAAACGCCGGACGAGCTGCGACTAAAAACCGGGAAGCCGGCGTTCATGGAACAGGCTGCCGTCATCGGCATCGATGTTTCCGGGAAGGGTTTTCAGCTGCATGGAGCAGCCTCGGACGGCGAACCGGTCCTGCGCAGAACACTTCCGCACGGCCGGCTGCCGCACCTCTGTCCAATGCGCCTTCTTGCTTGGAAGTGACCGAGGTCTGCGGCGGCGCCCGCCGACAGGGCCTTGGGACATTGACCTAGGTTACGGGTGCAAGCTGGTCCCACCGGTGTGTGTGAAAACATCTGTCAGGAGACAGAGGAACGGCAGCGATGACGCGGCGGCAGTCGTTCGAGGCAGCCCGGGGTGATGCGATGCCGTTCGGTGCCGGTGCGCTGTTCGTGCGGCAGCGCGTTCAGACGGCCAGTTCGCTCCGGGGCCATCCCGCCGGGTCCGGCATGGCCGCGCCGTTGGTGGTGGGGAATGCGGCAACGTTGCGCACGGAACGGGAAACGGCGCCGGCGTCGTTCCTCAAATATGTAGTATCGCTGGCCGTGCCGCTGCACGCGCGACGACCCAGAGGCCGCCAGGTAGCATACAAGGCCAGGTAGCATACAAGTTTTACTGAACGTAGTTTCTAGTAGAGAGGTCTCGCGCTGTCCATCCTGACCAGCCTTGCGCAGGATTTCGCGGTAACCGTGAAGGTGGTGCCGTCTCGCTATATCACCATTTGCTTGGGCGGAGCGTCGTTCTTTCGGTTAAGGCTTCCGCCTAGCGCCGTCATGAGGATTAATTTCCGGCCGTGATTCTGCGACAGCGGACGGCCTGTGGCGAAGTGGGAAAGCACCGTAGTCTCGATGCCGGAAGCTCCGACGCTTCTCGTCCCCTCATCATCGCCGCGAGCCGCCGCGCGATAACCGCCTTGACGGCGACTGCCCGTTCAACCCGCTCCGCTGACCGCAGGTTCAGGTGTTCTGTCCGATATGCGGGCTTGAGAACCCCGCGTGTATGCATGATTGCTTCATGGATTTGACAATGCCAGTGTTTTGCTGGCTACTTGAGGCCTTTCCGAAGCCAAAATCGCCTCACGGCCAATCGGCTGCGAGCAAACCATCACATCGGGACAGAGATCAGGACAGAATCTTTTGAGCTAAAGCACTGAGTAATGGTGACAATAACCAGCCGATGATTGAGAGAACAACGACCGCTCCAGCCACACCCCAGAGAAACCGCTCCAAGGGACGAATTCGTTTGCTCGTATTCTCATGCAGATCTTCGACACTCTTTGTAAGAATGTCCATCTTAACTGACAGTTCACCTGTCGTTTTCTGAACTTCCATCATCAATTGAATGAGAGAACCAACATCCACCGCGGCGGTGTATGGCGTTGACCCCTTTTTCGATTCCCGTGCCTTCTCTTTATCAGCCATCAGGATTTGCCCATTTCCAGCCAATCCCACAGAGTTTTGTAGGTATAGCCTGCGTTAGCTGTAACACGCAGAACTATTCCCTCTCCGCCTTCATGTCCCAGCTGCAGCGCATCGCTCAGTGCGGAGGCCGTTTTATTTGACGCAAGAAAATAAACCTGCGGAGCGGTCTCATCGTACAGCTTTTCTGCTTCTTGCTCCAAAAAGGCGGGCAGTCGGTCATTGTCACCTAACGGGATTACAGCATAAAGCATTGACTCTCTCCACCAGTGCACTTTATTGCCGACTTGCTCGGCCAGCGACCGCGCTTCAGAAGCCTTGGCACTCAATCTCTGTCGATTTGTGCACCAACCTACCGATAACGTCACCAAGTTCGATATGCAAATGGTTTGCGGTTCAGCAGGTGTATCCAAGATCGGTTGATCACAGCGCTTTCCGGTCTGAGGCAGAATTTCCGTTTGCCTTTATCCGGTTATCGGCACCGGGTCGTGCATGTCGACGCGGAGGACAAGGACCGAAGAGCACGGTTCGGTCTGTGCGCGGCGCTATTGCGCAGGAGACAGGACATGGCACGCGGCAGGAACGAGAAACGCTTTAACAATCCGGAGGCTGTGAAGTATATGATGTTGCCGATCGAAGACGAAGCGCAAATACAGCCACCCCTGGCCGCGGGAATGACGGCGGTATGGTGTCTGCCATGAGGGCGGAGAGGTATTCCGCCTTAGTGCCGAGGAATCGGCTGGCCCGGGCGATCATTGGCAGTCGGCTAGGCAAACTTCCTCTTTGCAAGCACCTATGTTCACATTCTTAACGGCAATTATGGACGACAGCATCCAAATCGATATTACCGAAGCCAGGTTGCGTGATGCCGCCTGCGAGGCGATGCGCCAGCTAGACGACGCTGAAGCGCTGCTGCTGTTCGGTTCAAGGGCGCGGGGCACAGCACGTCCCGACAGCGACTGGGATGTTGCGGTGATTACGCGCGAAGCGGCGCGCGTGGATCCGGATCCGCCTGCCGCCGCCTGCCTGCCGAAGTGAACACCGTGGCCATGCCTCTTGCGCGACTGCGCGAGAAACGCAACGCCGCTGGCCACTTGGCAGTCAGTCTTGCCCGCGACGGCAGGCTGCTCGCTGGCCACTTGCCGGAGCTTAGGCCACAATGCATAGGAGACCGCGCATGGAGCCGGAAGAGCTGGAGGAAGGAGCGGAAAGTATCCTGGGAGTCGTCGAGAATCTTGGTGTCCTTGGGGCAAGGGCGGCAAGGTCGGTAACGAGCGAAGCCGCCGTGGCCCGGTTTGGCCGGACGCTTGCGGAGGCTTCGGCTGATGCCGCGGAACTCTTTGCCAAGATGGCGATGCAGCGGCGTCTCGGCCACTACCCCTTCAGCCATGACCTCAACGAACTCGCTTCGTCCCTTGAGGAACGGGATACGGAGCGGCGCTGGCGAGATGTCGCGACGCTGTTACGGCGGCTCAACGGGTATACCCGCCGCGACCACAAAACTATGAACGGAAGGGTGTCGATCGATTTCGACGATGTGGGCCGGGCAGGAGAGCGATTCGCCGCGCTGGTCCCGGCGCTGGTTACGGAATTCGAAGACGCCGCGCAGACGCCTGCTTTGGCTGAAACAGCGAACTCCGCGCTTGCCGAACTGCACGACCTCTACCGGGAGGCCACCGACCTTTTCCCGTCCTTTGTGGAATCGCCGCCAGACGGCTTCGGCGAAATGGCTTCTGCCGTTCGAGAGGTGCTGTCCGCTGTCCGGTCAGCGTACGAGCGTGGCGCCGCTGTGTAATCCGTGGAGCCGGCACGTCCGCCGCGGGCCGAACTCAAATAGACGCGGCTGCCACATCATCAAATGGCCCGTGCGGAACTTCAGGCTTGAACGCAGCGGAATGTGGATGACGGCGGCGCCTCGGTAGAGACGCAGTCAATACAGCGCTTCAGTGTCTGAATGCAGGCACGCCGTTCAGCCCGTGCGTCGCCAATGCGATCGGATGACCTCGAGGCATTAAGCTCTGCATAGGATGTTGCGGCAGGCACCACCGGAGTCGTCCACATCAGTTTACCTGGTTTCCTATGGAGGAAGGAGGGAACAAGTGTCCGCCTGTCTGTTCTGAAAACTCCCGAATCCTCGAGGCCGCGCTCGGCGACCGACTGTCCTTTTGATGGATTCGCTCGCGGCCGCTCCCGCATAAGGTGGCCTGCCCGGCAGAGACATCCTATAGCAGATTGAACAGGCGCCTGGTTTCCGAGGCGCTGCCGGCCCTAACGAAAGGCAAATTCCGTATGCAGATGACAGCATACAGCTTCCGCGAACCGCACATGCGGCATTCCACGGCCTGATGCCACAGGCTGTACAGTTTCATGCGAGCTGTGTTGCCGCCGGTTTTGGTTCTGTCCTGATCCGAGGGACCGCCGGTAGCGGAAAGTCGGCGCTGGCCCTTTCGCTCATGACCTTGGGTGGCCGTTTGGTTGCGGATGACAGGACATTGGTGGAGATCTGTGATGGCTGGCCGTGCGCATCGTCGCCTGAAGCCATTCGCGGCATGATCGAGGCAAGAGGGGTCGGATTGCTCGCTGCTGTCCCGCAGCTGCGCGCCCGCGTAACGCTTGTTGTCGATCTAGACCGGACGGAGACTGACCGCATGCCGTCGTGCCGCCGCACCGAAATTCTGGGCCAGACGCTTCCATTGCTGCTAAAGGTGGAGCACCCGTACTTCGCACAAGCGATTCTTCAGTGCCTCAGAGGGCGCAGGCTCGTCACCTGACGACACAGAGCGGCGCGATACATCTCGGGTTGGTTTCGGTGACGCCGGGCGAAGATGACAGCCAATTCCGTCAATCCATGCTTTATGCGCATGGAAAACGGAGAAAATCTTGGTGAATGCGCTTGCAAAGACAGGGCCACAGGTTTCTAAATCGGACAAACAACGTGATGCGGCGCGACTGATCTGCGCCGCGGGCAGTGTCGGGGTAAACGTGTGATCGGTATCGTCATCGTGGCTCACGGAGGCTTGGCCCGGGAATATCTGGCCGCAACGGAGCATGTTGTGGGTTCGCAGCGCGGAATCAGGGCCATTGCAATCGAACCTCACTATGACCGGGCCTACAAACAGGACGAGATCTGCGCTGCCGCTGACGGCGTGGATTCCGGTGACGGCGTTGTCGTCGTAACGGATATGTTCGGCGGCTCACCCTGCAATCTCTCGTTGCGGGCCTGTGCGTGTGCGCCCGAAAAACGACGGATCATCTATGGCGCCAACCTTCCGATGCTCGTCAAGCTGGCGAAATCCCGCCACCTGAATGTCGAGGATGCGGTCGCGAGGGCGCTGGAAGCTGGACGAAAATACATCGACAGTTTCAGCAGCGCCGTAAATTAGCGACCAGTGAAGGCGACATGGCAACACGTATCCTCAGGATCATAAACGAAAAAGGACTTCATGCCCGTGCCTCGGCCAAGCTGGTTGAGGTCGTTGAGGCCCACGACGCCGAGGCGACGGTCTCAAGGGAAGGAGTCGAAACCTCGGGAGACAGCATCATGGGGCTTTTGATGTTGGCAGCGTCGAAAGGAACCTCTATTGAGGTGCAAACCGACGGTGCTGACGCCGAGCGGCTGGCCGAGGCGCTAGAGGCGCTGGTTGCCAACCGGTTCGGCGAGGACGACTAGGCACTGTCCCTGGGGGAGGCGGTTGGCTTTGGTGGACAGTACTTCGCAGGAGCGGCTTTTGTCTAACCCCCCGCCTGCCGGGCAGGTAATGACATATGACCGCCGGCGGCTGACATATGCCAACTCATTCGACAGTTTCTGGAAGGCCTACACCATCCGCGCGATCGAGTGGCTGACTGGAAAGGTCACGATCATCCGGATGCTTCGTGAGTTCCAGCGCCGCGGGCCCCACGAAAGGCGCACATACTGGAGCGATGCGCTGGATGTGATGCGGATCGAACTCCAGACTCCGCAGGAGCAGTTCGCGCGCATTCCGAAGACAGGCCCGGTGGTCATCGTCGCCAACCATCCTCACGGGCTTGTCGATGGCATGATCATCTCGGATCTCATCAGCAGGACGCGGACCGACTACAAGGTTCTGACGCGCTCGATCCTGACCAGCATTGACGAGATTGCTGCTGGCTTCATGATTCCGGTTCCGTTTCCGCATGACGAGGAAGCGCAGAAAAAAGGCATTGAGATGCGCGCAGCGGCGATGGAACAGCTGTCCTCCGGCGGCGTCGTGGCTCTTTTTCCATCGGGAGTCGTTGCAGCGTCCGAAACGATGTTCGGCCCTGTCGTTGAGGCGGAGTGGAACGTCTTCACAGCGAAGATGATACGCCGGTCGGGCGCTGCGGTCGTGCCGGTCTACTTTCCTGGGTCTAATTCCCGCTGGTACCAGATCGCTAACCAGGTGTCCGCGACACTGCGTCAGGGGCTTCTGCTCCATGAGATCGTCGCGGCCTGCAGGAAACCACAGAAACCGGTGATCGGGCACCCCTTTGACCCGGAGGAAGTGGAAAGGCGCATCAAGGATCCCAGGGCATTCATGGCCTGGCTTCGCGCGGAGACTTTGGATCTTCAGAAGACGGGCTAGCGCGTCGGCACCGGGGCTTCGCCGCGATAGTCGTAGAAACCGCGCTGCGTTTTCCGGCCAAGCCATCCGGCCTCGACATACTTTGTCAGAAGCGGGCAGGGACGGTACTTGGTATCCGCGAGCCCGTCATGCAGGACGTTCATGATCGCAAGGCATGTGTCCAGTCCGATGAAATCGGCCAGTTCGAGCGGTCCCATCGGGTGGTTGGTCCCGAGTTTCATGGCGGAATCGATCGACGCTACGTTGCCGACGCCCTCATAGAGCGTGTAGACCGCTTCGTTGATCATCGGCATCAGGATGCGGTTGACGATGAAAGCGGGAAAGTCCTCGGCCGAAGCCGCTGTCTTGCCAAGTTTTTCCACAACGCCGAGGCAGGATTGATAGGTCGCCTCATCGGTCGCGATTCCCCTGATCAGTTCGACCAGCTGCATAACCGGCACAGGATTCATGAAATGGAACCCCATGAATTTTTCGGGGCGGTCAGTCCGGCTGGCCAGGCGGGTGATCGAGATCGACGACGTGTTGGAGGTAAGGATTGTGTGCGGCCTTAAGTGCGGCGTCAGGTCTTCGAAAATCGCCTGCTTTACGGTTTCGCGTTCCGTTGCCGCTTCGATCACGAGATCGGTTGCGCCAAGGTCGCTCAGTGTCATGGTCGCTGAGATTCTCTCCAGTGCCGCATCCCGTTCCGCTTCCGCGATCCGGCCACGCGACAACTGCCGGTCCATGTTGCGCTGGATCAGTTCGATTGCCGTGTCCAGAGCTTTCCTGCTTATGTCGTTGAGTTTCACCCTGTAGCCCGCCAGCGCCAGAACATGGGCGATTCCATTGCCCATCTGGCCAGCGCCGACGACTCCAACCGTCTCTATGGTCATCTACGAACCCTTCCGCCTGTCCGGCGAACAATATGCGGCTGTGCGGCAATGGCGCAAGGGGCAGACGGCATTGGGATCCGGCGAAAGGCAATTTGAGGCTGCTTGACGCAGTGGCGCAGATCACATGGCAGTCCAGCCCGGGTGGAGGCCCTCACGAAGAAGCGGTCGCTCTGACGGAGACCGCAGCGGCAGCGGACGGAACGGAGAGGGAATATCGGACGTGGGCTGGCTGCCTGTCCAGCAATTCCCGGTAGGACTTTTTATTGTTTAATATCAACAGCCTGCGAAGTTTTCGCGCTTTTCTTTTCGCAGAGTTTTTGCGCCAGATCGGCTATATTCCACCAAATGTCCGAAACGGTTTTTGCCTTGTTTTCAACTG
>JAJEAY010000163.1 GCA_022824145.1 Rhodobacter sp.
CCTGCTGTCCGTCGTGACCGCGCCGACCCCGGTCCAGAAACGGGCCTTCCAGCTGCTTGGAGTGAAGCCGGACCAAAGCGTTCCCATAAGACTGCCAGGTTGAGCGGCGGCCGCCGGCCGGAAAGCCCCTGAAAATCAGCAGGATGGCAACGAAATCAGTCGTCAAACCCAAATGAAGTTCCGGCTAATCGCGGTTTTGCAAACGGGCGAGTTGCGCCGCTCCGCTACGTCTCGCAAGCAGGCGCTCGCCATAGCGGTTCACCATTGCCGGGGTTTTCCATCGACCAGCCTGCAGAATCGCCGGCATTCCGATTCCGCATGCAACCATGTCCTGCGCAGCTCCCACTCGGGCACTGTGCCCGGAAATGCGCTCAACGGATTCTTCGGGCAGATTCGCGCGCCTAGCCATCGCCTTGAAGATGCGTGGCACCTGGCTTGCATCGAGACTGCTGCCAAGCAAGCCACGGTTCAGAGAACGGAACAGACGACCTTCGCGCACTCCACTGCATTGAAGCCAAATGCGAACCAGTTCCATGCTGTCGCGAGCCAAATACACGATTGCGCCATGCCCTTCAGGATCGGCCTTGGAAGAACGCACCAAAATCGTCGCCGCACCGTCGGCGTCCTCGACGACATCAGAAACATCGAGTGCTACAAGCTCGCTGCGCCTGAGCAGAGAATCATATGCCACTGAGAGCAATGCCCGGTTGCGGTCGTCGATCATCCTGCCGCCCGCCGCCTCCAGCATTCGTTGGCGAAGATTGAACGTAAGACCCAGCGCCTGTTCCTGTCGTCGTCCCTTCTGGCGGTGCATGCGTTGCAGTGCCAGTCGTATGGGTTCTGCCGTTGCGTGCTCGCCCACTCCTGCGGTCCGGTGGGTCGCCAAAATGCTGGCCACGTAGCGGGACACTGTAGCAGGCGCTTTTGTTTCGGCCATAGAGTCAACGAATGCCGCAACAGTTTCCGGGTCCGCTGGCAGTGCGGGCTCGCCGCGTTCGATGCACCACCTATGGAAAAGCTCAAAATCTGAGCGCCGGGCGCGCACGGTATTGGCGCTCAACGCGCCTCGCGCTGCCTTGGCGTACGGGTCAAGTGGACGGACCGGAACAGGTTGGTCGTCTTGCCTGGTGGTCAGTGACGGGCCGTCGGTATGCATCGGGGCTCCTCCGAGAACAAAACAACCTCGGGAAGTGGCTCCCGATAACAACACTTATCGAGAGCCGAATCGGAGCGACGGTTGCGAGATGAGACTGGATGCTAAGAGAGATGATCTTGGTTGACACCGACATGCGAATGAGCCGGACGGAATGGTGAAGCCGCAAACAGCACGTCTCCGATCCAGCATAGATTTGGCTCTCAGGGAATGCCTTTGGTTCGGCGCCCGCCGGCAAGGGAATAGAGCAGAGATTACAAAATTGAGGATTACTGCAATGAAACTCACTCACATGGTTCCGCTCCCGGCAGTCGCGCTCGCTCTTGCCGCTTGCGGAGGAGATTCTACCCCACCTGCAAATCCGCAACACTTCTCTGGACCGGATGACAGCATCGCCACGCGAATAAGCTCAGCCACCTCGCTGGAGGATGCTGCTACGTTTCAGACATCGGCTAAAGTGCTGCGGCGAGACTTTGCTGCTGACACCACCACTCAACTACCTGACGTGCCTATGTCGGTGCGGTTGTTTCGCACTTCGCCTACAGCAGCTCCAACGCTCGTGATCAAAACAGAAGCGGGCGAATACTCCTTCGGGCCTGAAGACCTGGACGATTGGGATAATTTCTTCAAGGAGAATTCCGGTTCCTGGACAGTGAGCAGGAGTTGGCTTTCTCACGCAAACGGATATCGACTTGACGAAGATGGCGATTTTGTGAGCGCCGCTGGCCGAATTGATCCCCAGAGCTTCAAGTACCATGTTCCGTTTGCTTTTTGGACCTGGAACGAGGACGAGGAGATCGCAACAAGACAATTCGCGGCGATCGGAATAGCGACCGCACCAAGCGACATGCCGCAGTCGAGAACCGCCTACTATAATGGCTATGGTCGAATCGAATTTTATCGTGTCGACGACCCCGGCGAGCGCATGAGATTTGGGTTGGACGAAGTTTATCTGACTGCCGACTTTGCCGATGGAACCATCTCTGGCCTTCTGGATGAATGGGAGCTTTGGGAAGATGACGACGCCGTTCCCACGGAAATCTCTTACGAATTCCTGCCAACCCCAATTGACAGCAACGGATTCTCCACTTCCCTGGCTCCATCCGCATCGTGCGCAACGATCGCGGGACTGACATGCCCGACCATGCCAGATTCCAACGTCACGGGTAAGTTCTATGGATCGTACGCCTCCGAAGTTGGAGGCACCATAGAAACCGGTGAGTTCGAATTTGAAGGCGAGAACTGGATCGGCATTGGCGCCTTTAACACTGCCGAGGAGTAGACGCGAGGCGCGCATAACACTCCGACAGTTTCCCATGAATCGAGACCGCGGACATGGGCCGCACCAGATCGTTACAGGAACTAAAGCAGCATACTCCTGAATGCCGCGTTGCGCACGCAAGCGAGCTGCTGGTACGGTGCACGCGATGTCGGCGCCCGCGAGCGCTTTCCCTTACCGTTGTCGCATTTCACGTGGCTCTCGGGACGGTAACGCTCTCTGGTGCCACCGGCCATCAGCACCGGGTTTGAACAAGGCTGAAACTCAAAGTGTCATGGCATTCGCGTCTCCTGGTCACTTCCGCAACCTTCGAGATCGCGCATGTCCCAAGGTGAAATTCGCGTCGTTGGCGAAACCGTCTGCGACCGCGCGGAGCCATGGCCTAACGCGGCCTGCGGGGCGCATTCGACGGATCCGGCGTGTTGAGAAACCGGTGGGCATTGCGGCTGCTCCGGAAATGGCCGGGAACTCAACACCACAAGCCTGGATGGGCACCGTGCAATCCGGTCCCTAGTCCCTCACCGCGATCGGGCCGGTCACACGACCCGTCCGCGCGACCGATGCCAAGCGGCAACCTAGCGCGTTGCCTAGTGCCGGACCGTGCCGGCGGCAGGCATCAGGAAAGGCGGCGGAAACCGTCGGCCCCGTTGAGGATTCTGCCTGCCCGTGCCGCTTCTCCTGAACGAAGCATCACTTCGAGCCGGAGAGCCTGCCAGAGACACCAAGGCCTGTCCGGCTTCCGCCATTCATGCGGTCAGCCAAGCCTGAAAGTGGCTGTTGCAACCCGGCAGTGGTCAACCGATGGCACCATCGCCCTGACCTGTTGCCGACGTGGCGTTGCGTTCGCAACACGTTGATTATGACGGACGACGGTGACGAACCACCCATATAACACGGCATGGAAACGACAAACGGGTGCATGGCACTGACGGAACAGGGATTGACGGCCTCCCGAATCATCGCGTAGGCCCAATGCATGAAGTCGGGGGGCGGAAGCCATGCTGAGATTGCCACCCTCCGAAAGGAATCTGGAAGGCATCCTGGACTTTGGTGTATTCAAACGCGGCCATGTCTCCGCGTACTCCCACCAAGGTAAAGCCTCCCAAGAAAGTCGAGGGTGGCACCGACCGCGCCACGCCTGTAGAACACCAAGCCGCGCCAAGGAGGCCTGGCCCGTTCTAGAGGAAAGATCAATTGCCCCAAGACAACAAGCTGGATGCCCAGCCCGGCACCGTGTACGTTCTGACAAACGAGGCCATGCCAGGCTTGGTCAAGATCGGCAAGACAAAGAAAGGCGACCCTCAGGTACGCATGGACGAACTATATACCACAGGTGTCCCGGTCCCTTTTGAGTGCGCAATGGCAATGCTGGTAGATGACCTGAATTTGGTGGAGCAGGCACTGCATACAGCTTTCGGGCCGCAGCGCATCAATCCAAAGCGCGAGTTCTTTGAAATCGAACCCGAGCAAGTTACCGTATTGCTGAGCGTCATCGGCGATCAAGACGTCACGCCAGCAGTCAAAGTGACCAACGAAACAGTCTCAGCGGTCGAATTGTCCGCATCGGAATCTCTGCGCAAACGCCGTCCCAACTTGAATTTCGTCGAAATGAACATACCCGTAGGCGCTGTTCTGCATGCAACACAAGGCGACGGGGAAGTGACGGTGAAGACCGCAAGACGGGTCGCTTTTCAGGATCACGAAATGTCACTTACCGAAGCAACCCAACGGTATCTGGAGCGAGACTACGCTGTCGCGCCAGGTCCATATTGGCTGTATCAAGGTCGCCGCCTGAGTGAAATCTACGATGAGACTTATCGCGTATAGAATGCAACTCGGCATCTGACGCTTATTTAATTGGGGCGCGGTCGTGCATAGCGGCGTAGCAACCGACCCCGAGAGCCGGGATCTGAACATGGTCCCGCGCGGTCGGTGGACGAATTGGTGATCGTCGGTGGCCCGAAGGCCGAGGCTGCCACAAGACTCCGAGCACGGGAAAGTTCCTTCGGACAACGGATTGAACGAAGCTGCTATCGCAGCAGTTTGGGCTGACCTCTGGGTCTTTCCCGAAGTTCCTGACCTTTCGCGTCGTGGTGCCGGCTGCGGAGCGGGCCATGTTCGCGCGGCCCGTGCAGTTTTTCGACCCGCTTTCGTC